>JAPLJC010000094.1 GCA_026388765.1 Deltaproteobacteria bacterium | reverse complement strand
CTAGTTTATTTTTAATTTTCTGATTTAAGGTTAGTATTCTTTTATCGGACTAGGCATAAAAGCACGGTCACGTGAGGAAGTCATGAAAAGTGCGCTAAATTTCTTCCTGATTCTGCTGGTGATTGCCCTGGCCCTACCTCTCCCGGCCCCGGCCTCCCGACCGGTGGCCCGGACCCTGGAAGGGTGCGTGATCAACGGCAACTTCTTTTCGGTCTATAAAGGGGCGGCCACTGCGACCGGTTCCCGCACCGTCGTCTACCGCATCCGGGTCCAAAATCTCGATCTATCGCCGTATGAAGGGAAAAAGATCCGTTTACAAGGCTCCCTTTCTCCTGGCGACCGCTTCACGCCCGACCCCAAGAGCCTTAACGTCTTGGGGCCGTGTGACCGGGATTCCAGGGAGGCCATTATCAAAGGCGGCCGCTAGCGCCAGGAATCCGAAGATAGGCATATATGGTGCGTAGGACGCACCCTACAACTTCCTAACCCTTGGCCATTTTCATCGCTGCCATAATCTCCAAAGCCAGGTTCAGGGCAGCCCGGCCGGCCTCGCCGCTGATGCGCGGTTCCTGGCCTGTTTTGATGGCTTCCACAAAGGCAATTATTTCTTTATTCAAAATATCTTCCTGGGGGAAGCGCCGGGTTTCCAGGGCCACCCCGGGGATAGGTCCCATGGCGCCCTCCTTCTTGAAGGCCACGGTCAGTTCCCGGTTCTCGAAATCGACGGCCAGGTAGGCATCGGACTGGAACAGGCGGAATTTGCGCATACTCTTAAACGACATGCGGGAGGCGGTGAGGTTGGCAATGCAGCCGTCGGCGAACTCCAGGCGGGCGTTGGCCAGGTCGATACGATCGGTGAGCACCGAGATGCCCGCGGCCCGGATCTCTTTTACCGGGGAGGGCACCAGGTTCAGAACGTGGTCCAGGTCATGGATCATCAAATCCAGGACCACGTCCACGTCAGTGCCCCGCTCCTTGAAAAACGACAAGCGGTGGCTTTCGATGAACCGGGGTGACGTCACCCGGGCCTTGATCTCCTCCATGGCGGAGTTGAAGCGCTCCAGGTGCCCCACCATGAGGATTAAGCCGCGTTCCCGGGCCAGTCGCACCAGTTCGTCGGCTTCGGCCACGGTGACGCTGATGGGTTTCTCCACCAGCACCTGGCAGCCGGCCGCCAGGGCGTCTTGGACCACGGGGAAATGGACGGAAGTGGGCACGGCAACGCTCACCGCGTCGACTTCCGGCAGGAGTTGCCGGTAATCGGTAAAGACCCGGACCCCCAGAGCCCCGGCCACTTCCTGGGCCCGGCCTTCATTGAGGTCGGCCACTCCGATTAATTCAGCGTCCTTGAGGTGGGCGTATTTCTCGGCGTGAAAGCGGCCCAGATAGCCGACCCCGATGACCCCAACTTTTGTTGGCGCAGTCATGCAAAAATATCCTCGTTAAGAAAAATAGGGACACTTCCTATTTTTCCAATTTTTTCCCCGGCATAATCAGGTTTTGGCTAGAAAAATAGGAAGTGTCCCTATTTTTCCTACGGGAAATTATATCAGGCCAGGCCACATCATACCGGAAAAGGAGACCCATAGGCAAATAAAACTGGGGGAAAACCGTTTGACAAGTGCCCTATGACACGATAAAAATTGCAACAAGATATTTTCTGGAGGATGGAAAGATGGTGGACAAGGCGAAGTTTATCTGGCTGGACGGCGAATTCATTTCTTGGGATGAAGCGACAGTGCACATCATGACTCACTCCCTGCATTACGGCCTGGGAGTCTTCGAGGGCATCCGCGCCTACCATTGTCAGGACGGCCGCACCGCCATCTTTCGCCTGAAGGAGCATGTCCGGCGTCTGTTCGATTCCGGCCATGTCATGCAGATGGAAATACCCTTCTCCCGCACCCAGATCGAACAGGTGTGCTGCGACATCCTCCGGCGCAACGGCCAGAAATCGGCCTACCTCAGGCCCCTGGTGTTCGTGGGCGACGGGGTCATGGGCCTGCATCCCCAGGATAACCCCATTCGGGTGGCCATCATCAGCTGGGTTTGGGGCGCCTATCTGGGGGACGAAGGGTTGGCCAGGGGCATCCGGGCCAAGATCTCGTCTTTCTCCCGGCATCACGTCAACGTCATGATGACCAAGGCCAAGACCACGGCCAACTATGTCAATTCCATCCTGGCTAAACGCGAAGCCACCTCTCTGGGTTATGACGAGGCCTTGATGCTGGATACCGACGGCTACGTGGCCGAGGCCTCCGGGGAGAATATCTTTATCGTCTCGGACGGGGTGCTGCGCACGCCGCCGATAACTGCGGTGCTTTCCGGCATCACCCGGGCCAGCATCATCACCCTGGCGCAGGACCTCGGCATTGCCGTGCGGGAGGACATCTTCTCCCGGGATGAGCTCTACCTGGCCGACGAAGCCTTCCTCACCGGCACCGCGGCGGAGGTCACCCCCATCCGGGAAGTGGATGCCCGCATCATCGGTGCGGGGAAACCCGGCCCCATCACCCAGAAATTGCAGGCCGCCTTCTTTGACGTGGTTAAGGGCAAGGACCCCAAGTACCAGCAGTGGCTGACCTATATTTAAAGCGGTTTTCAGAAAAGAATGAGGACGAAAACGGGGCTTGGGGGGTAAATCCTCAAGCCCCGTTCACGTTATGTTTATGCTTTACGTAAAACGGAAAACGGTATTAAACCACAATATTTTGGACCAGCAGCCCCGAAATCCTCACTTCAGCCCCGCCTGGCGCAGGGCGTCCAGGATGCGGTCCCTTCTTGGCCCTTCCTTCCATGGGGTATCTTTGGCGTGCCTTATTAGAGAGAAATTGGGGTCTAGGCGCTGGACCTCCGCGGCGGCAGCCCGGGCCTCATCTTCGCGCCCGGCGTAACTATACAAAGTGGTCAGAGTAATATTGGCAAGCAAATAATTGGGGGCAAGCTGAAGGGCTTTCTTTTCTGCCGCGATCCCCTCCTCATATCTTCCGGTTTCACGATAAGCTATGCCTAACATATTGTACAGCTGGGGGAAAAAAGGATTGAGTCGAATGGCCTGTCGAAGCAAAGGTATGGCCTCCTCATTCCTAAAAGAAAAGTTCAGGGACATGGCAAGATAGAAGATAGCTCTAGCGTTGTTGGGGTCAAGCCTCACAGCCCGCTCTCCGCTTTCAATCGCCTTATCATGCTGACGCAACAACAATAAGACATGGCCAACAGCAGCTTGGGCCTCAGCCGAGGAGTTGTCCAGTTCGATGGCTCTTTGCGCCTCTTTCATGGCATTGGAGAGCGTCTCTTGGGGCGATTCGCTGGCACCGAGCCATACTTCCTGCCCGAGAATGCCGGATAGATAACTATGGGCCATTGGGTAATTTGGGTCCAGTCGCACGGCTTCCTGTAAAAGCCGTTGGGCCACTGCATTCGCTTCTTTGTTCATTTGATATCCGTACCCAACTGCTTCCAAATATTTCAAGTAAGCCTGAAGGTTGTTCGTTCCTTTTGCTTGTACGCGCGCGGTTTCGCCCCCGGTGATCTTCACCCGAAGTTCCGTGAGGATCTTCATGGTAATCTCATCCTGCAGGTCGAAGATGTCTTTAAGGCTTCGGTCGTAGCGCTCTGACCAGAGGTGATGTTCCGTGAGGGCATCGATGAGCTGCGCCGTGACCCGCACCCGGTCCCCGGCCCTTTGCACGCTCCCCTCCAGCACGTATTGCACCCCAAGCTCCTCGCTCACCTGTTTGGTCTTCACCCCTTTGCCTTTGTACCTGAAGGTGGACTCCCGGGCGATGACGAATAGATTTGGCACCTTGGAGAGGGCCATTATCAGGCTTTCGCTTAACCCATCGCAGAAGGAATCCTGGTTTTGCTCCCCAGTCATGTTCAGGAAGGGCATGACTGCAATGGAAGGCTTGTCAGGCAGGGGAAAGGCCATGCGCTGCTGGGAGGCTTTCTCCACCTTAGGTCCGGCAGGGGGAAAGGCGAACCGCCAGAAAACTGCGGCACCCGCCGCCATGAGAAGGACACTTACGAGGGCGATAAGCCTAAACCTGCGCCTTGCCCCTTCCTTCGGCTTGGCCTGAGCCGGAGTCTTTACCGTTACCTTTGGCTCCATCATGATCTTGTAAGCGCATACCGGTTTGGCGATATTCTTGACGGTCTGGCACCCCAGATACTCGTACCCCATTGGCAGCTTAGTCTCGATGTGGTCAAAGGCGGTCTTGGAGACACAGATCCCACCGGGCTCCGCCAGGGACTCCAGCCTCGCCGCGATGTTCACCCCGTCACCATAGAGGCGACCTTCCTCCTCGATCACATCCCCCAGGTTAATCCCGATGCGGAACTGCATTCTCCTGGTCTCGGGCAACTCCAGGTTACGGGCCTGGATCTCCTTCTGCACCGCCACGGCGCATTGCACCGCATCCACCACGCTGGCGAATTCGGCGAGTATGTTGTCCCCGGGAGCATCCACCACCCGGCCTCGATGCTGCTGGATCAAATCGGATATGACCCTTTTATAGGTTTCCAGGGCCCTCACTGTTGCCGCCTCATCTTCACCCATGAGGCGGCTGTAACCTACCGCGTCGGCGCTGAGGATGGCTGTGAGCTTGCGTTTGAAACCTTCTGTGGCCATGGAATCGCCTCCGGAGGCCTTTGGGAAGGGCTATCTTCAAACCACCATGAGTTTGAAGCCTAGTCGGCTTAGCCAGGACGCTCGAGTTTTACCAGGTGTCCTTGAAGAGGGGTAGTTGAAAAAGTTAATCGTACCTGTTTCAACTAACTACCTAAACTTTAGGGCTTTTTGCTTAAATTAAATATCGGCGCCGCAGTCTTTGAGATATTGCAGCAAGATATCGGTTTCGGTGATCAGACCCACCAGGCGGTCGTTCTCCACCACCGGCAGGCAGCCGATCTTTTTATCCATCATAGTCCTGACGGCGTCGCACACCTTCGCCTCCGGGGAGATGGTGGTCACCTCCTGCACCATGATATCTTTGATGCGCAGGGTCTTCATCAGATCCCGGGAGGCCTGGCCGCCGTAACCCAGAGCCTGGGCCAGGGAGGAGCGAAACAGGTCCCGCTCCGAGATGATCCCGGCCAGCCGCGTCCCCTCCACCACCGGCAGATGGCGAATCCTTCCTAAACGCATAATATCATTGGCCAGACTCAGTTCGTCATTGACATCCAGGGTAGCCACTTCCTTGACCATCACTTCTTTGACCTTCATTCACGGTCTCCAGGATACGATTCCAGCTTCAAGGTTAGAATGCGCAGGTTTTTTGTTTTTTTTGTCAGGGTGCCTGCGGCTACCTTTCGTTCACTGATCCCCAGGGTAGACAATTTCCCTGCCGCTATTATGGACTATCAATCTCTATCTTGCCACCGAAAACCGAAAACCGCCTTACAGGGAGGTCAGCCACTCCTGGCTCCGGACGCTCAGGTCCGCCAGGACCTTAAAACCCCGCCGGGCTTCGTCCGGGGTTAAATACCCCATGCCGCAGGCCGGGGTGAGTAGGGCCCGGGACAGGATGTCTTTGGGGCCGGTCTTCAGGTCCAGCGCCAGTTGTTCCACCTGGTGCTTGAAGTGCTGCCACAGGCCATCGGCGGTCTGCTTCTTGAACTCTTCCGCGCCGGTGGGCACCAGTCCCCAGGCCAGCCAGCCGCCGCGGTCGAAAAATTTCGTTAACGCTTTTTCATATAAGCGCAGGCTCTCAAAGTATCCGTAAGAATCGAAGCTGAGAATATCGATGGGGGCCTCCAGCAACAGACTCCAATCGGTGTTGCCGCAGCAGTGCATACCTACGGCCAGCGGCCCTCCGGCGGCTTGCCGCAACTCCTCGATGGTCGGGTTAAGGATCTCCAGGACTTCTGCCCGCGAAATAGGCAAATAGGCGGAGCCGAATCCGGTAAGGTAAGGCTCGTCAAGGAAGATGACCGGATCTTTACCCAGTTCCCGGAATTTTTGGGCCTGCCAGGCGGCCTTGCGGGCCAGGCCCAGGCACGCCGCCTGGGTCAGTTCCCGGTCGAAGAGAATGGCCTTGCCGTCCTGGTCTTTGACCATGCCGGCAAAGGTCACCGGTCCCGCCAGTTGGCCCTTCAAGGCCCGGCAGGGGCTCTTCCCGGCGGCCACGGTCCTGAGCAGGGCATAGAAGCCGTGGGCCTCCTTTTCCTCCATGGCAAACGGTTCCAGCTCGCCGGCCAGGACCGCCTCATAAAATTGAGCCAGGGCCTCATCCCGGGGCAAACCAGGGTCCAGTTCCACGGTGCGGGCCGCCTCGTCGATTTTCAAGGCTGCCAGTCCCCGGCCAGCCTGAGCGGTCATCTCCTCCCAAAAGCCCAGGCGCACCATTTGGGGCCAATAGGGCACCTGCGGCAGGGTCTCCATGATCAGGGACACCGTCTCTTCAGGGTCAATGAAGGGCACCGAACCGATGCCGGTGGCGGCCAATGGTGTTAGTGACAGCATATCTCGCTCCGCAATGAATATGTAAGAAGCTATGGCTTTTCCCCAGCCTTGTCAATAGCGGGGCTCTCGCTGCAAAAATCGGCTTAAAAAGTTACCAGGCCAAGAGGTTAACCAAGAATCGCACCGCTAAAACCTTTCTCTCTTCCCCCTCCCTTATTAGTCCGGTTTGCGGTAAAAAAACGTTTTCCCCAGCCCAGACGCCCCCAAGCAGGCAATTTTGCTTGCATCAGGTGGAATTTTCAGGCAATATCAGTACAGAAGTCTGGTTGGGGGGGAAAGCATGACTTCACCGACTACGCCGGTCGAGAGCGCCAAGGTCAAGGGCAGCCGCAAACTGTTGGCCGGGGTGGCCGTTTTCCTGGGGCTGGTGACGGTCGCAGTGGTGCTCTTCAGCCATCGGGGCCTCTACCAGATTTACCATTCTCGGCATGAACGGCTGCGCCTGGATCAGGAGAACGCCCGGCTGGCCGAGGAAAACGCCCGGCTGGCCCGCACCATCGACCGTCTGCAGCACGATCCGGAGATGATCCAGGACCTCATTCGGCGGGAGTTGAATTTCGTCAAGAAAAACGAAATAATCTTCCAATTGCCTCCCGACCGCCAAAGCAAACCTGCTGAGGCATCCACACCGGCCGGTGCCGTGTCTAAGGATGAGCCTGCGATCAAACCCGGTGGCCCCCCTGACAGCGCCCAAAAGGCCTGGACCTGGGAATCCCTGGAGGGGGCGCCCAAGCCCATTTCCCAAAAGGCCCAGTGACCGGACTAACTGATTAGCCGCTAAATTTCCGCGACTCTCGGGTTTGCCCCGGGAGTACCGGCCGGTCCCAAGGACCTGGCGCCCCACGCCCGGTTAGCTTGAATTTAATTTAAGGAAGGAAAGTTGCGCTTATGTATTCTACTGCCGAGTTCAAAAAAGGCTTAAAGATTGAAATAGACGGAACGCCTTATATCATCGTGGATTTTCAGCATGTCAAGCCCGGCAAAGGTGGCGCCTTCGTGCGCACCAAGCTGAAGAACCTGCTTAACGGACGGGTGGTGGACCAGACCTTCCGCTCCGGGGAGAAGGTGGAAAAACCGGACCTCATGGAACGGGAAATGCAATATCTCTACCGTGAAGGGGACCGCTACTGCATGATGGACAACGAGACCTACGAGCAGATTATGCTCACCGAGGAGCAGGTGGGAGAAGCGCGCCTCTACCTCATCGACAACCTGAACGTCGAGGTCCTCTTCTTCAATCAGGCGCCGCTGGCGGTGGAATTACCCAACTTTGTGGAACTGGAGGTGGCCCAGACCGAACCTGGATTCAAGGGCGACACCGCGGCCGGCGGAACCAAGCCGGCCACCCTGGAAAGCGGCGCCACCTTGCAGGTGCCGCTGTTCATCAGCGAAGGGGACCGCGTCCGGGTTGACACCCGCACCGGCAACTATATTGAGCGGGTTAAGTAAGGTTAGGCGGGGTCAGGCCAGTTTGACCAGGACCACATAGCGCCGCACCCCGAAACGGGAGGCTTTGGTTTCGCAGTCCATGAAGATGTCCACCTTCTGGCGCCAGCGGGAGGCCATCCGGTCTTGAAACTCAAAGACTCCCAGGCCGTGCAACAAGAGCTGGTCACCGAAATCCAGGTTCAAATTCTTCTCCACATCCCGGCTGACCGCAATGACCCCCGCTCTTACCCTTTTCCCCGAGGCAGTAATTCCTGGGGTTTTGGAACCGGGGCAATTATGATAAGCCGTGACCGTGACTATGGACATGGTGACGCACATGGTAGGTCGGGGGGTGCATACTACCCCGACCCCTAACAGGCAGACTATCGCCATCGTTTTCATCGTTCCCTCCCTTTGCAGACAGTTCAGGATTGCTTCGGATGGCTGGGGAATAATTTAGAAAAGGAACCGCCAGGAAAAAATTGGGGCCAAAGCCCCGGAATTCTTTGGTAGTGATTTTGCGCCTTCGGCCTTGGGTCGCTTCGCCGGAGAACAACCCCCGGTATTAACGTCCGCCCAGTCTCAGGTTCCCATCCCCATCAATCCATTGGTTAAGTGCAAGCGCTCGACCAAAAGGACCTCTGTGATTGTTTGTACCGTATATCACAAGAATAAAATGACTGTCAAGAAAAAAGTTCGCAATTTGTTATAACTATCTTATTATTCAGTATAAATTCCCCCATAAGCCAATTTTATTCTATTTTTCTTGGCGATCTATGGGCTGAAAGCGGCCTTTTTCCTCCTCTAATGGGGGAAATTTCCTTTAATTTCTTATTTTTCTCTCTTCAGTGGGGTTTTTTTCTAGGTTGAATTTTTGATTTTCCGATTGCGCTAATATAGACAATTTATCTTGATATATTTTGTGGTTATATCAACATTAAATTAATCTAAATCTCCAGTTAACCAGGGCTCTAAATTGTCCCCCTGGTTTTTCAGAAAAATTAGGGGGCGGCCCGGCGCCACCCCATTTTGCCTGCTTTGGGTTGGCGAATAATTTTTTCCCCATTGGGCGCCAAGAGCGCTATCAATAGTTTACTTTCTCCTTCGGCAGCCTCACCGATCTTTCCCCCTTACCTCCCTTCGCAGCCTTCCACCCGTAATTATTATATCGGCAAGCATATAAAAAGGTTTAGCTCCAGATTGGCTAACATATTGATCCTACAGGAATATAAAATTATCTGGAATGCCCGTAGTGGGAGACGAAGGGCGCTTTGCCGCGATTGGCCGAAGGAATGCCGCTACTGAGAATTCAAAGTTGAGGAGTCGTTAAAAAGGAGATCCGCATAAGAAGGGCCAGGAGCGCCCCGGCGCTCTCTGGCCCCACCAACTGCCATCCCGTCTTAGTCAGGTGTCACCCGCGACCGCGGCTGCCTCAGACTCTTCAAGAGCCGCCGAAGCCGATGCTCACCTGGCCGCCTTCCACCATCACCGGGACGCGGCGATTGCCGTCGCTGAGGCGTAACATCTCCTCCAGCGCCTGGGAATCCGCCACGACATCCCGGTAGATGACCTGCAAACCCTCCTTGCTTTTGGCCTCCCGGGCCTTGAGGGTAAAAGGTCAGGACTGTTTGCCGAAGATGGTGATCTCCTTGGCCATAGTTCAACTCCTCATTGAGAATCCAGAAAATAGACCTTCACGTAAAGGAAATCCACCTGATTGAGAATGATCAGGGGATTTTCCGAGACGGTGTACTGCACCCCTTCGAACCGGGGGTTCACTTTTTCCCGCACGTGACTCATGACCTTGTCCGCCAGTTGGGGGTTGCCGGGGCAGGCGGCCTTCAGGAAGTTCTGGAACACCGCGGCGTCCTTGAGGGTCAGGGCCTTGGTCTCTTCCCGCAGCTTCACTCGCAAGGGTTTGAGCGCATCTTCGAAGAAATCGCCGATATCCTCAAAGTCCTTTTTAATCCGATTGAAGCTCCACTGGCGCAGATTCTGATACTTGGCTGCAGTCTCTCCCTGGATATTGTCGGTGCAGAGGCTGACGATGCCGATATTGGGGGTGCCCGGCCCACTGGCAGGGAGATAGGCGATCTTTACCGCCAGTTCCGGGTACTTCGGGTTGCTCAGGACGAAATCGCGGCTGAAGCGCTGTCCCGGACGATCATAGGTATGCGATTCCCCGACGGTCCAGCCGTCCCTCTCCAGACTTTGCAGCAAGGTCCCGGCCTTGGGCAGCAGACGCTGCAACTCGGAGAAACTGCCGGGCACGACGTTCCCGGCCGACGGCGCTGGCCGGCTTTCTTCCGGGATCGGCTCCGCTGGCGGCTGGGTGGAGTCCCTTTCCGGTTCCAGTCCCGGTCCCGGCGGGCTTTCGGGAACTGCGGGCGCCGGTTCCGAGGGCAACGGCGGCCGCATCTGCGCCAGACTGCGGGCTGAGGTGTCGGGCTTCAGGCCCAGGATAAAAAGGGTCTGGCCCCCGGCGCCGGGCCGGCTCTGCCGCCAGAAGGCGAATGGTTGATCCGGGAAGAGGTCCAGGCTTATCCGGACCCCGCCCCCTGGGGCAGCGCGTTGGATTTGCACTTGTTGCACCAACAGGTCATCCCCCTCCAGGCGGGTCGGCAGTTGCCCGGCCCGGGCCTGCGGGAATTCCACCACCAACTGGGGTTTCCCCTGGGTTTTGGCGGTGGTGACCCGGGGCTCCGCGGGCCGATCCAGGACCACGGTCAACAGGGTGTTTTCCCCCACCTTGCTCAACCCCAGGCGGCGCACTTCCACCGCGCCGGCTCCCCAACCCATCCGGGGGCTGAGGACACCTCCCAAAGCCAGGACAAATATCCCCACCAGGCTCCAAGCCTTAATCTTGGACCCTGGGGACGCGAAATTAAAAATTGCCTTATCCTCCTGTTTGGACCCGCTTAAAGGTCGTACAAGCATTAGGGGGACAACCGGGGTGCCAGTCGCCGGTCATGTCCAGTGACAATACTTTTCCGCCTTCGGTGGGGGTGGCGATGAGGATGGCGCCAGATTTGGTATAAATCCAGACTTTGCCGTCATTGACCACCCAGGTGAAATCCGTGCTCTTGCCGGCCACCGTCCAGGTCCCCTTGCCATCCTCTTTGAGGTCGAGCTCCACATAATTTTTGCCGGCGAAGGTCTCCACGGAGCGATAAGTTCCGGCGAAGGGAGAGCGAGACTCCCCACAGCCCCACAGGACCAGCCCAAAAATGATCAGACCCAGGATCGTCCCCAACTTAAGAAAATTGATCTTCATATTTTTCTGTCCCGTAAGATGAACCCTCCCCGATCCAGCACAAAAAAGCGATCGTAGAGGAAGATTTGGATGGTCATAACCAGCGCGCCGGTATTCTTGAGGACCTTCAACCAGTTCACCGGTTCACCCACTTCGCCGACACAGCCGCAGTTGATGGGCAGATGGTGCAAAATGGCCCAGACCAATCCTATGATGAAGGTGACCTCCATGGCGCCGATCAAGGTGGCCGCGGCCCTGGTGCGGATGCCCAGGACCAGGAACAGACCGACCACCAGTTCGGCCCAGGGCAGGGCGAGGGCCCAGAGGTTCACCCCCCAGGCGGGCATCATCCCGTAATCCACCGTATTCAAGGCAAAGACCGCCGGCCGCAAAATTTTACTCAAGGCGAAGGCAATAAAGATCACCCCCAGGAGCAGCCGGCAAGCCGCCGACAGGTAAGGACTGCGGCGTATGGGGGGGATTAAGATGAGCACAAAGATACTCAACGGCAGCCATTCCAGCAGACCTGCCAGACCCAGTGAGATGCTGGCTGCTTCCTTGGGCGGTTTCTCTTCCAGGGGAAAGGCGTTCTCCCAGCCGGAGTAATCTTTCAGCACCGCTACCTTCTCCAGGCCTTTGTTTTTCAAAAAGCGCGCCAACTCGACGTCGAACCGCCGGCTGAAGGAGCCGCCGTAAACGATGATGGTCTTGTCCTTGGCCCCGGGGGTCTGTTCCAGGGTGAACTGAAACATGGGGTACATCATATCGGTCAAGATCAACGGCAGGTTAAAAAAGGTGCCCTTAATATGTTTCTGGTCATAAAAGGCGCTTTTCCGGGCATCGACGAAAATGGCCTGGTTCTTCTGGTAGTCTTCTCGGGCCTGCTGCAGAGAAATTTCGGGGATGTTGTCCTTTTCGCCCCAACCGTAGATGAGCGGAATCTTATTGTCGTTATAAATATTGAAGACCAGACCCAGGGCGATGCTCAAACCAATCATGAGGGCGTAGTCGAACCAGGAGATTTGGCGGAGCTTCACTTGGTGTACCACTTCCTTCTCCAGGCGACTGTCTCCGGTCACCAGCCAGGTGGCCAATTGATTGATAATGTGGCGGGCCAACTTCGGGTTCTGATCCAACAGGCGGTCGAATTCCACCTGGGAGACTTTAATCAGCCGGGCTTCGGTCAAGGCCTCCACCGAGGCGGAGCGGGGCTGGCCGGTTACCAGGGCCACTTCGCCGAAATAGGCCCCGGCTCCCAATTCCGTCAGGTTGGTTTGGATGCCGTCAGCGGTCTCCCGAAAGACTCGCAAACGGCCGGATTGGATCACGTAGAAAAATTCCGGGGTTTCCCCCTGGCTGACGACGCGGCTGCCGGCCGAAATGACCACCTCTTGGCCCAGCTCGCATAACTTCAGCCCCCCTGTCTCTTCCGCCGAGGGTGGTTTCCGCTTGTCTTCCATACGTTTCCTTTTGGTTGGCAATCCGGAGGCCCGGTTTGCATCCAGGTTAACTAGCCGTTTGTCGTAATCTATTTACCATAAGATCTTTAAGAAGTGAACCAAGGCTTTGAGCGGCAGCGGAAAAACCGTTTCTTTTTTGGTCTCGTTTACAATAAAAGCTTTCCCGCTTACAGTGAGATCAGCCCATTACGCCGTTTTCAAGTGGCCCGCTGTAGCCCCGAGCTTGACCCCTTTTTCCTTTTTGCCATCTCCCTGCTTTCTGCAAAACAAAATTATTTAACCCCGCCCCTCCCCTGACCATGGGACTTTCGTCTTTTGCCGCTGAATTTATTTGAACCCAGGCGGCTTTTTTATCATTTTGAGAAATTTTTATCATGCTTCCCAGCTCTTCTCTCAAGTAGAGAAATTTCGGCCGCGACCAAACTTCGGACAAATTTGTCCAATTTAATTACCTCGTTAATTCCACAGGTTAGCCGTTATTTTTTTAATTTTTTTTGGCAAGTCATTTGCATAGTTAAGATGACGGTTGAATTTAATTGCCTAAACGAGGTCTGTCCACATATGCGCACCACTATTACTGCCGCCGCCTGGATTCAGGGCAAATGGCGGAACAAAGAAGAGCAACGGATCCAGGTGCTGGACCTGATCCTCAAGATCATGGTCCCTTTGATTCTGTCGGTCTGTTTCGTCGTCTCCATTAAGGTCGGCTCTTTCAACGGCTACCTCCAGCTCCTCAGCAGCAAGAGCTTCGGCTCGCCCATCATGGCCCTGGGAGCGGGCTTTACCCTGGCTTATCTGGCCTTTCAGATAGTGCGCACCGTCCTCTGGTGGCGCTATAAATCTTACCCGCTGTCCCCAGGACCCCTGCCCCGGGTGACGGTCATCATTCCGGCCTACAACGAAGGGGCTATGGTGGAAAAGGCCATCTATGCCGCCGCCGCTTCCGACTACCCGGCGGATCGCCTCGAGATCATCTGCATCGACGACGGCTCCAAGGACGACACCTGGACCTATATCGACCGGGCCCAGAAGCGCTGCCCCGAACTCATCCAGGCCATCCGCTTCCCCAAAAACCGGGGCAAGAAAGAGGGGCTCTATACCGGCTTCACCCGGGGCCGGGGCGAATTTTTCGTCACCATCGACTCCGACAGCATCATCAAGCCCGACACGGTGCGGCAGGTCATCGCCCCCATGCTCCAGGACCCCAAGGTGGGCGCCGTGGCCGGCAACGTCAAGGTCTTCAACCGGGTTCGCTGCCTCATGGCCCGGATGCTGGCGGTGCGTTTCGTCCTGGCCTTCGATTTCTTAAGGGCCTCCCAATCCATGTACGGCTGCGTCACCTGCACCCCGGGCGCCCTGTCCGCCTACCGGGGCCGGGCCCTGAAACCCGTCCTGCAGGAATGGCGCCGCCAGACCTTCATGGGCCTGCCGGCCAACATCGGCGAGGACCGGGCCCTCACCAACCTCGTGTTGCGCCAGGGTTACTTCACCGTCTACCAGCGCAGCGCCGTGGTCTATACCATGGTCCCGGAAACCTATCGGGGCCTGGTGCGCATGTACCTGCGTTGGGACCGCAGCAACTTCCGGGAAAATTGGGTCCAGGTTAAGTTCATCTTCAGCAACTACCGGAAAAAACACTGGCTGCTGCCCATTATGGACTTCTTCATTACCCAGATTGAGTTTCCCCTGACCTACCTCTTCCTGGGGATGCTGCTGTTCTCCTTCTTCCTCTACCCCATCGTCATGGTGAAATTCTTTGCCGGCCTGGGAGTCTTCACCCTGGTCTGGATGTACTACTACATCTCCCAGGAACGAGACCTGGAGTTCATCTACGGCATCCTCTATTCCTACTTCGCCTTTTTCTTCCTCAACTGGGTCCAGCCCTGGGCCTTCCTGACGGTGCGCAACGACCGCTGGCTGACGCGCTAACGCCCGATTAAGGGTTATATATATAGAAGATAAGAGGGCTCCGGTGGGAACCGCCGGAGCCCTTCTTGTCTTTATGGGGGTATACTGGGGGCCGGCGATCATCCGCCGTGCCCCTTTAATATTCAGGGGTAAAAGGGGGAAAGGTAATAAAATAAACCGATTTCCGGCTCGAAAATGTTTGCACGCCAAAGCCAAAAACTATTGAAGCTGCAGCCGGTTTACTCCCTCCCCCTTGAGGGGGGAGGGCTGGGGTGGGGGTGGCGTCATCTGTGAAGCTACGACAGGCGAATGCCACCCTCCCCCTAACCCCCTCCCCTCAAGGGAGGGGGAACTTAAACCTTCTGATTGCAAAGATTTTCAAGTTTTTGGGTGTTCCCTTTGAACATGACTGGCTCGTTTCTATCTGTCCTTTGACCTCTATCCCTTTCCCCTTTTCCCCCGGCATTTAAAACCGCCCTCCCATGGCGCCGGCGTAGCCGGTGAGTTCCACGTAGCCCCGGCCGCTGCTGGGCCGGCCCTCCTGCCGGCCCTGAACCTGCACCTGTCCTTCCCAATAGCTCACCTTGGCCGGGGCCCCGGCCCTGACCTCCTGGTCGGCCAGGGTGGGCGTCAGGGTGAGATCAAGGCTCTCACCGGGAATGGCGATTTGCCAACCGGCCGGATACGCCGCCCCGGAGTGGGGTGACTTCCAGACGCCGGTGGCCTTGACCTGAAAATCGGCTAACTTAAGAGGCCGCGTCTGCCCGACGGGGTCCACCAGGGTGCCGGAGGAAGCCGGGTCCAGGCTGCCGTCCGGGTGGCGCAAGAGATACAGCATCACTTCCCGGCCGTCGTCCAGTTGCAGGGCGAACCAGTCCCAGCCCACCAATTCGTGCGCCATGGCGCCGCTGAAAAACTCGTGGTCCATCCAACTGGCGCCGCTGACCTCCAAGGTGCGGCCGTTTAAGGTCAATTGCCCTTTGGTATCCAGGCGGCTGATGGAATAGTAGTAGCTGGCGGCCGAAGCTTGGGCCGCCTTGCGGCTGAAGCCGCCTTCGCCGTGCAGGGCCGGGGGTTTAAGGGGCGTCAGGGTCAAGTCCAGCCCCAGACCCTCGTTTCGGGCTTGGAGGTGCATGGCCTCTCCCACCTGCTCCGCCTGCCAGTCGTCGATCCAGACCCGGAGGTGGCCCGCGGCCGCGCCGGAAAGCCCCAGGGCTGCACGGCCCGCCTTTTCCCGGAATAGAAAGCGGCCGCCGGCCGGATCGGAGACGGCCAGGTGGGCGAAATAGACGGTGTTGAGCCGCCAGGCCGAACGGGCCTGGGGGTTCGGTTGGCGCAAGGCCACCCGGAAAAAGGTGAGCTGGTAGCCGAAAGATTCACCTTCTTTGGATCTCAGATGTCCTACCCAGTACCACCATTCGGTTTTGAACGCCGGGTGGGAGCCGTGGTCGGCGGGGAACTGCCAGACGCGGCCCGGAGTGGGCTTTTGGAAGGCCTCCTCAGCCCCGGCCGCGGCGGGGGTTAATATTATCATTAAACAGCATAACCAGCCGATTAATACCATTTACGCAACCAGGCCCTGATCGGGGGGCCGGCGTTGATGAATGACAAAGGTCTCAGCCCCGCAAAATGAAAATCCCCCCTGCCCCAGCAGTGTTCGGTTAGGTTTTTGCATGGGCGATGGCAGCTTGAAAAATGAAAAATGTCGCCACTGGGCTTTGCCCAAAGCTGTTGGAGTCTT
>JAPLJC010000226.1 GCA_026388765.1 Deltaproteobacteria bacterium | reverse complement strand
ACTCCAGGCTCAGCGGCCGCACCGACGATATGTTCAAATTCCGGGCGGTGAATATCTACCCCTCCGGCATCGACTCCATCCTGTCGGGGATTCCGGGGTTGGGCTCGGAATACCAGATCCACCTCTCCCGGGACGACCACGGGCGGGACCACATGCTCCTGAAGGTGGAGCGGGGCGCCGGGGTGGAGGCGGGCCGGGTCGACGAGTTGGGCCGGGAAGTGGTGTACAGTCTCAAGCGCAAGCTGCTGGTGACCCCGGAGGTGGAGGTGATGGGCTATGGAGATCTGCCCCGCACCGAGCGCAAGAGCCAGCGGGTTTTTGACAACCGCATTGAGGATTCGGTGTTTTTATTTGTTTGTGGGGGGAGGGCCAGGGATTTTCGTAAACCGCCCCTGCCCTCCCCCCACACCCCCCCCTCCCAACCCGCATAAGAGGCTGGCAAGGCGGGGCCTTTAGCCCCGACTTGCCAGCCATTTTTAACACCACCAAGGGACAACAAGGAAAATGAAGAACGATGAGATAAAAGGCACAGCCCAAAACAGCACAGGCGAGACGCCTGCGCTACCTAATGCTCACGACGCCGCCATCATCGACCAGTTCACCCGGCAGGCCGTGCCTTTCTCCATCCAGCAGGCCCACTCCAAGGAGTCCTTCCTGAACCTGCTGCTGGAGATGTCCGGGGTGAGCCCGGAGGACAACGTCCTGGACGTGGCCTGCGGCCCCGGCCTGGTGGCCTGCGCCTTTGCAGCCCGGGCTCAGCACGTCACCGGCATCGACCTCACCCCGGCCATGATCGCGCGGGCCAAACAGATCCAGCGGGAGAGGCAGCTCACCAACCTGACCTGGCGGATCGGCAACGTCCTGCCCCTGCCCTTCCCGGACGCCTCTTTTTCCCTGGTGATTACCCGGTATACCTTTCATCATTTCATCGACCCCCAGGCGGTGTTTGCCGAAATGGTCCGGGTCTGCCGCCCGAATGGGGTGGTCCTGGTGGCCGATATCGCCCTGCCGCCGGAAAAACGGCGGGCCTTCGACCGGGTGGAAAAGCTGCGCGATCCCTCCCATACCAGCCATCTGACGCCGGCGGAGTTTCTGCAAATGGCCGAGGAACTGAAGTTAAGGGAAGTGAGGACCGAATTCGTCAAGTCGGAGAGGCACCTGGAAACCCATCTCCAGGCCTCCTTCCCGAACCCTGGCGACGATGAGGAAATCAGAAGGATTTTTCGGGAAGACGTCGGCAAAGACGAATTGGGACTGGGGGCGCATTGGCAGGGGAACGAGATTTATTTCGCCTATCCCATCCTCATTCTGGCGGGCCGGAAGACCGGATAAAAGCTGGCACCGCGGAGACACAGGGAGCCATAGAAAATTGCTTGCGTCCGCCGGAACAATCATTTTTTTGTCCTTTCCTTTGTGTCCCTTGTGCCTCTGTGGTAAAGGTAAATAATTATCGTTGGGATCATAGAGGAGGACTAAATTCATGAAAAGCAAACTGGCAATAATTTTGGCGATAGCCCTGGTGGGCGCCCTGGCCGTGGCGGCCCCGGCGGCGGAACCCATCAAGATCGGCGCCTTCTTCGCCCTGTCCGGGCCGGCGGCCCCCATCGGCACCCCCACCAAGCTGGTGGCGGAAATGGTGGTGAAGAAGATCAATCAGGAAGGCGGCATCAACGGACAGCCCATTGAGCTGGTCGTGGGCGACACCGAGTCCGACCCGGCCAAGGCGGCCAGCATCGCCAAGAAATTCATCTTCTCGGACAAGGTGGCGGCCATCATCGGGCCCACCTCCACCGGCGAGGGGATGCAGGTGAAGAAGATCGTGGAGGAAGCCGGGGTGCCCACCTTCATGACCGTGGGCGGCGACCCGCCCATTATGAAGGAGACCGGCCCCTTCACCTATGTCTTCAAGTCGCCCCAGCGCTCGAGCACCGCGGTGAAGAAGCTCTATGGTTACCTGAAGGAGAAGAAGCTGACCAAGGTGGCGCTGCTCACCGCCTCGGACCCCTTCGGCAAGGACGGGGCCGTGTGGCTGAAGAAGCTGGCCCCGGACTTCGGGGTGACCTTCGTGGCCGAGGAATCCTTCGGTCCCAAGGACACCGACATGACCCCGCAGCTCACCAAGATTAAAAACGCCGCGCCCCAGGCCATCATCGTCTGGACCATCGGCCCGGCCGGGGCCATCGTGGCCAAGAACAAGGCTCAACTGGGCCTTAGCACCCCTTTGTTTCAGTGCCATGGCCAGCCGGGACCGGAATATATCCAACTGGCCGGCAAGGCGGCGGAAGGGGACCGGATGCCCGCCACCAAGTTGATGGCGGTGGGGCAACTGCCCGATTCGGATCCCCAGAAAAAGGTGATCCAGGAATTCATCAAGCTATACACGGATGCTCAGTATGATAAGCAGTTCCCCATTAATACCCATTCGGGCTATGCCTGGGACGCCATCTACCTCGTCACCAACGCCATGAAAAAGGCGGGCGCCGACCCCAAGAAACTCCGCGATGCCATCGAGGGCACCAAGGGCTACGTCGGGGTCTCCGGGGTCTATAATCTGACCCCCGAGGACCACAATGGCCTGGACGTGGATTCCATGGTCCTGGTCCAGGTGAAGGACGGCAAGTTCGTCCTGGCGGAGTAGGAAATAGCTGTCAGCTTTCAGCAGTCAGCTATCAGCCAGGGCCAAAGATAGGATTGGCCTGACACATCCTATAGTTTTTCAGGAGTCCCATGTGGCACAGGCGCCCCGCCTGTGCAGCACAGCCGAGGCGGCTGTGCCACATTTTTTTCCACTAATTTCATTTATGCCAAACGAACGTTTAGCCCAAGGCTTGATCCAGGTCTACACCGGGGACGGCAAAGGGAAGACCACCTGCGCCCTGGGGTTGGCCTTGCGGGCCGCGGGGCAGGGTTTTAAGGTCTATATCATCCAGTTCATGAAAGGACGGCAAACCGGCGAATCCCGCGCCGTGGCCCGCCTGGCCCCGGAGGTGACCCTGCGCTACTTCGGCCGCCCGGGACTGGTCAATTTGCGCGCCCCGGCGCCCTCTGACCTGGCCCTGGTGCAGGAAGGCTGGGCCCTGGCCCGCCAGGTGCTGGCCGCCGGCGACCACGACCTGGTGATCCTGGATGAGATTAACCTGGCCCTGACCCACAACCTCATCCCCCTGGAGGAAGCGCTGGAGGCCTTGCGGCTGCGGCCGCCGGGGGTGGAGGTGGTTCTCACCGGCCGGCAGGCCCCGCCGGAATTGGTGGCTTTGGCGGACCTGGTCACCGAAATGCGGCCGATTAAGCATTATTACCAGGCCGGGATCAAGGCCAGGCGGGGGATTGAGTGGTAGGAGATATTAGGCGTCATTGGTGCTTCGGCTAAGGCAAGGTTTTTTTGTATTAAACCAGGCTGGAGCTGACCAGCATCAAATCAAGATTAGATTTAATCTGACATAGAGGACTAAAAGATAAAATGTTAACGGCGAGTAAGATACAACTTTGATAACCATATAGAAGCATTATTAAATTTTTTTACATTGCAAATAAATAGCAGTGAGATGCTATTCAGGTTAATAAAGAATCAGCTAAAAGCTATGAGCAGCGATGGCTTAGGAAAAAGGTGGTCTGCGCCTGACGGTATTCCCTTTTTCTCCCAAAAATGCCCCGTAGAAAACACTATTCCAACAGGAGCAGGCTGTTGGCCGACGGCGCCGCTAACGGGGTCAGCAGGCAGACGTGCCATCTGGAGTCAGTTCCTGCAAGATAGCCTTTTTTGGGGCTGATGGCATCGAGGAATTGGATAGTGACGCCCTTCGGCAGGTTGACAATCATTTTGTTCAGGTCCTGCTTGCCCTTGGCGGGATTCCAAAAGATGATCGTCGGATCGGTGAAACCCTGCTGCGCCTGCCAACCCACCACCTGATTGGCATCGCTGATGCCGGGGGCAAAATTATAATATAATTCAGGGGTGATATCAATGATACTGTGTTGATCCCAATAGAAGGCCTGGTCATCATCTCCTATTCCCGAAGGAGAATAATAGCCCACCACATTCCCCTGGTTATTGATGCAATAGGCGCTGCTCAAAAGGGCGGTTAGCCCCAGGCTCTGGGGCGACTGGCTGCCCGAGTTCCAGATGCAGGCCCGGGTAATACCCTGAACATCGGCCGCTTCACCAACAATCTGCCCGGCATTATTGACCCCTGTCGCCGTGCTGGTGCTACCACCCAGGGTGCCTAGATCGGTTCCCTGCATGGGGGCAGTCCACTTATAGGCATGCTTATGCGCGGGATCGCCATAATAGCCCACTATCAGGCCGGCATCGTTGATGCCACTGGCGCCGCTGTGGGTTGGGTCGTCTGCGCTGACCAGCTCGATGGGGGGCTGGGCCGGATCATTCCAGAGGCAGGCATGCCAATAACCGTTAGCGTTAACCGATGACCCGACAATCTGTCCTTGCTTATTGATGGCAGCGGCCAAGCAGCCGGTGTTGCTGCCCAGGGGTTTCAACAGCGTGTATCCCTTGTTGGAAGTCCAGAGAAATGCCTGAGGAACACTGAATATGCATCCCACTATCTGTTTCGCGTCGTTAATTGCTATGCATTGATAAGTCCCCGTCGTGGAGGCACCCTGGGGGTTAATGTCACGGTAAAAGTAAGAAGTTGCCCCCACGCTGCCGGCCTGAACAAAGCCTGCCAGACATATTGCCACGATAGCCAGCCATACCTTGAGCTTCATGTGACGACTCCTTTCCCGGCAAAGGACCTAAATGAGATTATGCGGCAACCTCGGTCAATCGTAGTCAAAGAATAGTTTTATGGATCTCTTATTAAGGTTAACCCAGGAAGGTTTCCTCTATCGTAGCCGAATTACATGACAACCTTAATACAGGCCAAAGAAAGAACCCGACCAGTTCTGGCTACCGTCAAAATAAAAGTGGGTTTTTGCCGGCGGTCCATCGTCGCTTTCCAGGCTTTGGGCAGCCCAATGAAAAAAGGACCTAAGCTTCCCCCTCCCAGGCAAGCAGGCCGTCTCCCGCGGACCAAAAGACCCTTGGTCTTCCGTCCTCATCTCATGGGGGGGTGAGCTTTTTCTGAGCATAAAAAGGTTTGCACAATATGCTGAAAAGATCAATGGAAATTTATATCTTGTCATGATAGATACTTATATAAAATTCCAGATGGTTGAAGATATGATCTCCATAGCAGCCTTTATCTGACCAGGGACAATAACCCCCAGACGCCGGCGCCGCTGGCCAGCAGGGCGGCGAAGGTGAGCCCGGCCATGAGGAGGGAAGTGGCGTAAAGCAGGCGGATCGCCTGGGGGTATTGGGACTCGGTAAGGGGTTTAGCCGGGTCGCCGATGAAGGGTTTGTCCACCAGGCGGCCGAAGTAGGTGCTGGGCCCGCCCAGGCGCACCCCGAGGGCCCCGGCCAGGGCGGCTTCGGGCCAGCCGGCGTTGGGGCTGCTGGATCTCCCCGCATCGCGGCAGAGGATGCGCCAGGCCCCCCGGTGGTCCAGGCCCGCCAGTCTGGCGGCCGGCACCATGAGGAAGGCGGTCAGGCGGGCCGGCAGGAGGTTGAGGAGGTCGTCGGCCCGGGCCGCCACCTTGCCGAACCTGGCATAACGCAAATTCTTGTAGCCCACCATGCTGTCCATGGTGTTGGCGGCCTTATACAGGAAGAGCCCCGGCAGGCCCAGCAGCACGGTAAAAAACATGGGGGCGACCACTCCATCCGCCAGATTCTCCGCCACGGTTTCGAGGACTGCCCGTCGCACCTCTTCCGGTTCCAATTGCGCCGTTTCCCGGCCCACGATCATGGCCAGCCGGGCTCTGGCTGCGGCCAGGTCGCCCCAGGCCAGGGCCAGTTCCACCTGGCGGCTCTCCTGGTGGAGGCTCTTGGTGGCGAAACCGGCGTAAAGGAAGTAAGTGAGGAGAACGGCACCGGCCGCAGTGGGCAGCAGGGCGGCGATCCCCAAGACCCACATGGCCGCCGCAAAGGTGGTGCCCATGACCGCCAGCCAGAAGAGCGCCCCCGCCATCACCTGGGGCCGGTAGAGGACGGACTGCCAGTAGCCGATGAGGCGCCCGAGAAGCCGGACGGGATGGGGCCAGTGCGGCGGGTCCCCCAGGGCCAGGTCCAACAGATAAGCGGTTAAAAAGATAAAGGCCAGCCTCATGATCCGCCCATAGTGTCTCGATTAATGACCGGGGACCGAAGACCGGAGAGGCTTATTGGTGGCACAGCCTTTCCAGGCTGGGCCCAAAATCCGCACAGGCTAGAAAGCCTGTGCCACCCAAAACTCCGTTCCCGTCTCCCGTCTTACGTCTCTATCCTCAATTTAAGTCAAGGAGTGCCTCAAGGCCTCCAACAATTGTTCATTCTCTTCATGCCGGCGCACTGCGATCCGAAAGAAGCGTTCGATTATTGACCGGGGACCGGGGACCGAAGACCGGAGAGGCTGGTTGGTGGCATAGCCTTTCCAGGCTGCCCAAAATCCGCACAGGCTAGAAAGCCTGTGCCACCCAAAACTCCGTTCCCGTCTCCCGTCTTCCGTCTCTATCCTCAATTTAAGTCAAGGAGTGCCTCAAGGCCTCCAACAATTGTTTATTCTCTTCATGCCGGCGCACTGCGATCCGAAAGAAGCGTTCGTCCAGACCGCGAAAATTGCCGGCATCCCGGATGACGACCTTCCGGGCCAGCAACGCCTTTTGCAGGCTGGCCGCGGTCCAGTCCGGGCGGGTGATTTTCACCAGCAGGTAATTTACCGCGCTGGGGAAGGGCCGCAGCCCCGGCAGGGATTTCAGTCCGGCAAGGAGGTAATCCCGCTCCTGGCTGACCAGGACCCGGGAGCGCGCCATGTAATCAAGATCCTGAAGGCAGGCCCGGCCCATAGCCTGGGCCAGGGTGCTTACCGACCAGGGTTCCTGGACTGCGGCCAGGCGGGCGATGAGATCCGGGGCAGCCAGCAGGCAGCCCAGACGCATCCCGGGAATGCCATAGAATTTGGTAAAGGAGCGCAGGATCAGCAGGTGGGGAAACCGGGCCAGGTGGGTCTTGAGAGAGGCCTGCTCCACGAAATCGATGAAGGCCTCATCCAGCAGCAGGTAGACCCCGGCGGCATCGAGGGCGGCCGCCACCGCCAGCAAAAGCTCCGGCGCCAGCAAAACCCCGCTGGGGCTGGCCGGATTGGCCAGGAAGACCAGGTCCGCCCCCTTTGGATCCAGGGGCTCGGCCAGGGTATAATTTTGCCCCTCGCTGGTGATCTGGAAGGCTACCGGGACCTGCGCCACCTTTAGGGCGTGCTCGTATTCGCTGAAGGCCGGGGCCACGATCAAGGCCTGCCTGGGCGAAAGGGCCCGGGCCACCAGGTAAATGAGTTCCGTGGAGCCGTTGCCCAGCAGAATCTGCTCGGGGGTGAGATGGTGATAGGCCGCCAGGTCCCGCCGCAGTTCCAGGCAGCGGCGATCCGGGTAATGGACGATTTCCGACAAGGCCTGATGGATGGCCCCCGCGATTCCCGGCGGAAATCCGAGGGGGTTGATATTGGCCGAGAAATCCAGCAGGTCGGCGAGGTCGAGCCCCAGGGTGCGGGCCAGGTGGTAGACATCACCCCCATGCGGGGGGGTGGTTGCCGTTATGGTGTGGTTAATATTCATAAGAGTCTTTAATGGTAGCACAGGCGTTCCGCCTGGGCTCATCAGATGCGGCGGGCGAGACGCCCGCCCTACCAACTAAATGGTGCGTAGGACGCACCCTACGGCTGGATCATGGCCCGAATGCGGGCCAGGTCGAGATGTTGTCGCAGCAAGTCGGCCAGGCGGTCCAACTGGGCCTCCTGAAAGTCCCGGAAGGACAGGGCCGGGGCCGCCGGCCCGGCCTGCACGCGGGTCTGGGTTAATCGGCCCAAAAAACCCCGGCGAAAGTCGTCGCAGTCGAACAGGCCGTGGAGATAAGTGCCCCAGGTGCGCCGGTCGGGACTGACCCAACCATCTTCCACCCGCACGGGCCGGCCATTGCGGCTGATGATCTCGAAGGCCGGCTGCCCCTCGCCCCGGGGGGTGGTCTCCCCCATGTGGATTTCATAGGCATCGAGGATCAGCCCGACAGCCCCGGGCATTCGGGCCTGCACCTGGGTGGTGGTCTTGGCCCCGGCCATGGTGGTGATAACGGGCAGTAGCCCCAGGCCCGCCTCGGTCCGCGGGGGCCCCTCCACCCCGAGGGGGTCTTGGATCTCCTGCCCCAGAAGCTGGTAACCCCCGCAGATACCCACCAGATGGCCGCCGCCCCGGACGTAGGTCTGAATCTGCTGAAACAGCCCGGTCTCCTTGAGGTACAGGAGGTCGCTGATGGTGTTCTTGGTGCCGGGCAGGATCAACAGGTCGGCCCCGGCCAATTCGTGGCTGTGGTCCAGGTAGCGCAACGAGACGCCGGGTTCCTGTTCCAGGGGGTCGAAGTCGGTGTAATTGGAGAGGTGCGGCAGGCGCACCACCCCCACCTTGAGGGAGTCGGCTGCGGGCCAAGAACTCATCGTGCGTTTACGTCCCAGGGCGACGCTGTCTTCCTCGGGGATGACCAGATCCGGGGCATAAGGCAGCACCCCCAGGACCGGGCGCCGGGTGCGGCTCTCGATAATCTTTTCGCCCTCTTGGAATAAGGCCGCATCCCCCCGAAACTTGTTGATGATAAAGCCCTCCAGCAGCCGGCGTTCGGCCGGGGTGAGCAGGAGAAAGGAGCCGATGGTGGCGGCGAAGACCCCACCACGGTCGATGTCGGCCACCAGGATGACCGCGGCGCCGGACTTTTTGGCCATGCTGAAGTTGACCAGGTCATTTTTCTTCAGATTTAGTTCCACCGCGCTGCCGGCCCCTTCCAAAATGATGAGTTCGTAGTCCCGGCTCAGGCGGCGAAAGCTCTCCATCACCTTCCGCACCAGGCGCGGTTTGTGCCGGTAATACTCCTGGGCCGAAAAGTTGCCGTAGACCTGGCCGTGGACGATCACCTGGGAGCCCACGTCACTGCTGGGCTTGAGGAGAATGGGGTTCATGTCCACGTGGGGAGCTAAACCCGCGGCCTGGGCCTGGGTCACCTGGGCCCGGCCCATCTCGCCGCCTTCGGGGGTGATGAAGCTGTTCACGGCCATATTTTGCGCCTTGAAGGGCGCCACCCGGAGGCCTTCCTGGCGGAAGATGCGGCAGAGGCCGGCGACCACGATGCTTTTGCCCACGTCCGAGCCGGAGCCGAGGATCATTAAGGGGCGGTATTTCATAAAGGCGGTTTTCTGTTTTCGGTTTTCTGTTTTATGTAAAAAATCATTGGTCTTCCCCAACCTGATATTTGTTCAGATAACCCCGGGGCGTGACCATGTAAGGGCCGTAAGTAAAGGTCTGGGAGTTGCCCACGATGACGATGGTCTGCATGTCTACCGGATGCTCCAACAGGTCCTTCAGGGTGGTCACCGTGGTCTCCTGCCCCTGGCGCATGGCCCGGGAGGCCAGGCCCACCGGGGTTTCGGGGGCCTTGTACTTGAGCAGCAGCTCCCGGACTGCTCCCAGTTGCCAGTGCCGTTTCTTACTCTTGGGATTGTAGAGCACGATGACGAAATCCCCCTGGGCCGCCAGCTCCAGACGCTTGACAATGGTTCCCCAGGGGGTCAGCAGGTCGCTCAAGGAGATGGCGGCGAAGTCGTGCATCAGCGGGGCCCCTAGGAGGGCGGCGCCCGCGGCCAGGGCCGGGATCCCGGGGATCACCTCCAGGTGAAAATCCACCTCGCCTATCCCCTCCGGCGGGCCGACTTTGAGGCTCCGGGCGGCGCAGATCTCCAGCACCAGCCCGGCCATGCCGTAGATGCCGGCGTCGCCGCTGGAGACCAGGGCCACCCGGGCTCCGGCCAGGGCCCGGTCGATGGCCGCCTGGCAGCGTTTGACTTCCGCCTTCATGCCGGTGGCCACCACTTCTTGATGGGTCAGCAAGGGCTCGATCAAGTCGATATAGGTGCGGTAGCCCGCCACCACCTGGGCCTCGTCCAGGGCCGCCTTGGCCTGGGGAATGAGGTAGGCCGGGAAGCCGGGTCCCAGGCTGACGACCGTCAGGCGACCCGGGCCACTGCCAGGGTGGCGTTGGCGCCCTTCTGCTTGGGGAGGATCAACTCCAGCCCCCCGGCCTTCAGGGCCGCCGCTTCGCTGACGCTGACCACTCCCACCAGGCGGACCACTTGCGGCGAGGGATGGGGCACCTTGACGGTCTGCAATTCTTCCTTGGTAAACCATATGAATTCCACTCCCAGCCTGGCGGCTGCTTCTTTCAGGCCGGGTTCCTCCTTTTTTAACTCGATGGTGGCCAGGGCTTTAAGGGACGTTAAAGAAAGCCTGGCCTTCTTGAAGGTGTCTTTGATGAACCCCAAGATTTCCGCCGCCGGGGTGCCCCGGTGGCAGCCCAGGCCGATAACCAGGTTCCGGGGGCGAAGCACCAGCCAGTGTTGGGGCCAGGCGCGCTCCCGGAAACCGGCATAGACCCCGGGCCAGCCCCCGGCCAGCGCCGTGTCCAGGTCGTTTTCGCCAATAAACAGCTCGGGATGTTGTTCGGCGAGCTGGGTCAGGTAGCCATCCGGATCCACCAGGCGCAGCCTCAGGCCGGACAGTAGAGACATTTGCACCTGGCGCACCGCGGCCGGGTTCTCGATGGCCAGTCCGGCCTGGGCCGCGGCCAGGTCCAGGGCGGGCAATCCCCGGACGTCGCTCGCCGTGGTGATGACCGGAGTGCCGTGAAGGATTTGCGCCACCTGCCGGGCCAACTGATTGGCCCCCCCCAGGTGGCCGGAGAGCAGGCTGATGGCGAACTGGCCGGCCTCATCCACCACTACCACCGCCGGGTCTCCATCCTTCCCCCGGAGATGGGGGGCGATGCCCCGCACCACAATGCCCGTAGCCATGACGCAGACCAGATCCTCACCTTGCTGAAAGGCTTCTTGAAAAACCTGGGCGACGCGCTCAAAGGTCTTGATCTCGGGGTCATCGCCGGCCCGGGTGCGAGGCAGCCAGCACCCGGCGCCGGGCAGGCTCCGGCTTAAGGTTCGGGCCAGGACCCCGCCCTGGGGGGTGAGGGCCACCACCCTAATCATTGGTTTCGGGGCGGAAGCCATGGGCAAAGGTCCGATCATAGAGTTTGGAGACGGCCTTGAGGCTGCCTTCCCGGGCGGCCAGGGCCGGCCCCACCAGAATTAAGGCCTGACGCTCGATGCCGGCCTGCTGCACCTTCTCGGCGATGTCGGCCAGGGTGCCGCGGATGATTTGCTGATCCGGCCAGCTCACCCGGTAGGCCACCACCGCCGGGGCCGCCGGACCATAGGCGGTGGTAAGTTCCGCCACCACCTGATCGATGAGCTTGATGCTGAGATAAATGACCATGGTGGCCCCGTGCCGGGCCAGTTCCCTTAGGGCCTCCCGCGCCGGCACCGGGGTGCGGCCGGCAGCCCGGGTCAGAATGACCGTTTGGGTGACCTCCGGCAGGGTGAGTTCCTGGGCCAGGGCCGCGTCCGCGGCCGCGGCGGCGGTGTCCCCGGGGCTCACCCGGCAGGGGATCGCCTCCTTTTCCAGGATTTCCAGCTGCTCCTGGATGGCACTGAACAGGGCGGTATCCCCGGAGTGGACCCGCACCACCTGCTTCCCCTGCCGATAGGCCTGGATGAGAGCGGCGACTATTTGTTCCAGATTTAGGGGGGCGGTGTCGATCAGTTCCGCCCCGGCATTGGCCCAGCCCAGGACCGCCGGGGACACCAGGGAGCCGGCGTAGAGGACCACGTCCGCCTGGGCCAGGGCCCGCTGCCCTTTGACCGTGATCAGCTCCGGGTCGCCCGGCCCGGCTCCCAGAAAAATGACGGGATGGCTTTCAGTCATAAATTCTTCTTCCATGTTTGCATTTTGCTCTTAGTGGCACAGGCTTCCAGCCTGTGCTAATCACAGGCCGGAGGCCTGTGCCACTTAACTATTACTATAACCGGTGATAATCCACACCGGGTTCAGGGCCTGCATAAAAGTCCCGCCGGCCAGGGGTTTCGAGCGGCTCACCTGGAGCAGGGTGACTTCAACTTCCCAGCCAGCTTGGGTCAGGACCGACCGGGCCGTCTCCAGGGTCTCCAGCAGGGTGGCGGCGAGCGCCAGCCGACCTCCCCTTTCCAGGCGCCCCATGACTGCTGTCAGGATTTCCTTCACATTCTGGCCGCCACCGCCGACGAAGACCCGCTGGGGAGCCGGCAGGCTCGCCAGACACTCCGGAGCGCGGCCGCAGACCACCCTGAGGTTTTGGACCCCAAACCTGGCGGCATTGGCCCGGACCTGGGCGGCCCTGGCTTCATCTTGCTCCACCGCGATGATCTGCCCGCCCGGGATCAGGAGGCTGGCCTCCAGGCCCACCGAACCGCAACCGGCGCCCACGTCCCACAGGGTCAAACCCGGATACAGCGCCAGCCTGGCCAGGACCACGGCCCGGACCTCGGCCTTGGTGATGAGGCCATTCTCATGCGCCAGGGCCTCCTCCGGCAGGCCCAGGTGCAGGGGTTCAATCCTGGCAGCCGCGGCCTCGGCCCCAGGCAGAATCACCACTAGATTTAGCGGCGAGAACTCCCGTTCCCCGGCCTCGGTGGGGCTGAGCCAGGTGAGGCGCTCCGTGGCCCGGCCCAGGTCTTCCAGGACGCAGAGTCGGGCTTCACTTTGCCCCCGGGCCAGCAACAACCGGGCAATGGCCCCGGGGGTGTGCTCGGGGTCGGTGTAAATGATCAGCTTGCCGACCGCCCGGTTCAGGGCCTCATCCAGGGAAGCCCAGGAGCGCCCGTGCAGGCTGATAATGGTGGCATCCTGCCAGGGCAACCGGAGCCGGGCACAGGCTGCCTGCACTGCAGTGACGTTGGGATGGATTACCACCCGGTCAGCCCCCAGGACCTTCACCACCAGGGGACCGATACCGTAAAAATTAGGGTCGCCGGAGGCCAGCACCACCACCCGCTGCTGCGCGGCCAGGGCCGGTAGTTGCGCCAGGGTGCCTTCCGGGTCCTTCCCCAGGAGGATCGTTCGGGCCGGATGGTCCGGAAAATAATCGAGCAGGCGCCGCCCCGCCACCAGCACCTGGGCCTTCCGGATGATTTCTCTGACCTTGGGCGTCAGGTCTTCCGGCGACATGCCCCAACCCACTACTTGTACTGGAATCATGTTTTAGCTCTCAGCGGTCAGCCTTCAGCAGTCAGCTAAAGCCAAAGATTGGCGAAAAGATTTTCCTCTATCTACATTTTGACAGCACGGCAAGTAATGCCGCAGTAGCACTAGCCACGGAAGCAATAGCAGATATAAGGGCCACTTTCCATAGTCTGGATTCTCGAATAGACCGCTCTGCCTCATTAACTCGCCTTTGAAGTTCATAATCACTGGCCCGATTGTGCCTTCCTAACGAGCTATGAGTAATTAGGTCTCCTTGAATATCAACACCGAGTTCACGGGCACGTTGCTCAAGCTCGTCGCCTTCCAATATTTTTTTCATATGCCGGCATTCCTTCCCAATATGTAAAAATCTTTGGTGGCAGGCTATAGCCTGTGCTACGTTTCCCGCGGACTTTCCCCCTGCCAGAGAGGGAGTCCGTTGAAATCCAGGATCACCGCAGCCAGCGTCGGGCCGGACCCGGCAAAGGACCGCAAGGCCGCCAGCAGGCGGCTGCCCACGGCAGCCACGACCGGGACCGCCCGGGCCGCCAGCAGAATTTCCAGGGCCTGGCGGCCGGTGTTGGCCTGGGAGACCTCCTGGGCCAGCCGCGCATCTCCGGTTTTCTCCAGGACCAGGCGGCCCAGTTGCTTCAGATCGGCAAGCCCCCGGGAGGCATGCGTATGGCCCCAACCCTGGGCAATCTTCAAGGCCTTGCCGAAAAAGGCCCCCACGGTGATTTCTACAAAGCCCAGGTTGCCGGCGGTCTTCAGGGCAAAGCGGACATAATCGCCCATCTGCACCAAGGCCTCTGCCGGCAGCTCCGGCAGCTGGACCTGCATATATGACTCGCTTTTGCCCCCGGTGGTGAAGACGATCTTGTTAAGCCCGAGGGCCTGGGCCACCTTGAGGCTGGCGACGATGGTGGCCCGGTAGGCCGCATGCGAAAAGGGCTTTACCAGCCCGGTGGTGCCCAGGATGGAGAGACCGCCCACGATCCCCAGCCGCGGGTTCAGGGTGTGGCGGGCCAGTTCCTCGCCCCCGGGAACGAAGATTTCCACCCCCAGCCGCAGGGGTTGGCCGGGGCAAAACTTTTGCCACACCTGGCCGAGGCTGCGGCGGATCATCTTGCGGGGCACCGGGTTGATGGCCGGCTCGCCCACCGCCAGGACCAGCCCGGGTTTGGTCACCCGGCCGACCCCTGCCCCTCCCCGAAAGACGACCTCTTCCTTGGTCCCGCTGCGGTCCAGCCGCCAGACCCGGGCGCCGATCTCGGCCCCGTTGGTGACGTCGGGGTCGTCGCCGGCGTCCTTGACCACCGCGGCCTCGCCCTGCGCCCCCTGTCGCCTATGGTAATGCAATGGGATGGTGAGGCTGCCGCCGCCGGGCAGCTGCACCTCCACTCTTTTGGGGCAGGGCAGCCCCAGCAGCTCATATAAGGCCCCCTGGGCCGCGGCTGCGGCGGCGCTGCCGGTGGAAAAACCCGAGCGCAACTCCTTGCGGGGTCGAGGGGGCTTTGCCATATCCGGATAGGTGAGTGAATCTTGATTTTTCAAAATCTTTTCTTTCACCCCCACCCCAACCCTCCCCCCTCAAGGGGGAGGGAGAAAAGGCAAGACCAATTTGATGATATGTAGCGGGATTTCCCCGCCCGGTTTGATGAACTGGTGGCACAGCCTTTCCAGGCTGTGCAAAAATCCCGCACAGGCTGGAAAGCCTGTGCCACCAAATCCTCTAAGCCCCCGCGCTCCAGACGGCGTAAGGCACGGCCACCACCAGCAGGCTCAGAAGCCGCAGGCCCTGGCTCAGCAGCAAGAGCTCGGTCCCCAATTTCGGGGAAAAGATCCCCACATTGGTGGGCAGCTGGTGCCGCAAGGCCCGGACCGGGGTGGCCACGATGTTGCCGAGGATCAGGGCCATCACGGTCTGCGGCACCGTCAGTGCCCCGGCCTGCAAAAAGGCGCCCGCCGCGGCTATGCCCGCAGTGAATTCCGTCGCCACACTGAAGATCACCACGCTGGCCGCCTCCATGGGTAGAAAGCTCAGGGAGACGTGAGAGGCGGCGGCATCCTGGAGCCACTTGAAAAATCCCCAATCGTTGAGCATGAAGATAAAAAAATAGATCGGCAGGGTATAGAGAATCACCCGGGAAAAGCGGCGATGGAACTTCTGCCAAATCTCCTGGACCAAGCCTTCCTTCATCTTGGGAGCCGGCACCGCGACCTCGCCTTCGCCCTTGGTATCCGCCGGGAGCCGCAGGCGGGCATAGAACAGCAGGGCGACGCTGCGGAGCACCGCGGCGGCCAGGGTGAGCCCCAGATAGATCAAGCCGGCCTGCCGGGTCAAGGGCAAAATGATGAAGAAAGTAGTGGGCAAGTGCAGCAGATAGACCGGCAGGGCGTTGTTGAACAGATAAGTTATGGTCATTTCCCGGCGGCTGATGGTGCCTTCCTGGTAGAGGGTGACCAGCATGGTATTGGCCAGGATCCCGGAGAAAAAGGCGGCCGTGAAGCTGGCGCCGCTCTCCCGGTGGAGATGTCCCCAGCGCAGCAGGGGGGCGGCCCAACTCCCTAGTTTGGCGGCCCAGCCCAGGGACTCGATGGCCTGCCCCAGCAGCAGGCCCAAGCCCATATAGATCAACAGCCGCAAGAGCGGCCAGGCCAGCTGCTGGTAGACCTTCTTGGCCGTGAGGTGATGGACCCCGGGCCACAGGCCCAGCCAGTAGCTGGCCGCCAGGAGGCCGAAAACCAGGAACACTGCCCAGCGCCCCCAGCCGCCCGAGGTTTCTCTGATTGCCTTCAATAACCCTTACCCTTCTTTTTGATAATGATCATAGAAAGATAGGGCACCGGCTGCCCTTTGAAGTCCCGGAGGTTTTCCACCACCGTCTCGCCGTCCAGGCCGCAACGGCTGATGCAGGTGGCCCGGTCCAGGAGGTCCAACTCCTCGAGGGCGCGGTAAATCTCCTCGAAGTGGCGATAGGTTTTCAGCATGACGATATTGTCGCTCCGGTCCACGACTTCCCGCAGCCGGGCGGCGCCCTGGGCCCCGGAGATCAGGACAAAGGATTCCTCCCCCTCGGTCAGCGGGATGTGGGTCCGGGCGGCCGCGGCGCTGTATGAGGTGATGCCGGGGATGGTAACCACACTCACCTCCGGGTTGAGGCGCTTCAGGGTCTTCAGGAGGTAACCGAAAGTGGAGTAGGTCAGGGGGTCCCCGAGGGTAACGAAGGCGGCGTCCGTTCCTGAGGCCAGGACTTCCAGCACCCGCCCGGCATTTTTCTCCCAGGCCTCTTGCAGAACCTGGGGGTCCCGGGTCATGGGGAAAGGGAGATGTTCGATGCCGGCGCCATTCAAGTGGGAACGCACGATGTTCAGGGCCAGGCTATAGCTGTTCTTGGTGGAGCACGAGGCAAAGATGTGGGGGACGCGCTGCAGCACCCGCACGGCCTTCAGGGTAATCAAATCCGGGTCACCCGGTCCCACGCCAATCCCGTAAAGGGTCCCGATCTTCGGGGTCATGAGTCCATCTCCTCCAGGGCCATGATGGCCAGGGCATTAATTACGGCGGCTGCCACGGCTGAGCCTCCCTTGGGGCCCAGGGCAGTGATGAACGGATAATTCTGCCGGCTCAAGGCTTCCTTGGATTCGGCGGCGTTGACAAAGCCCACGGGCAGTCCCACCACCAGGGCCGGGGGCGGGGCTCCGGCGTCCAGCAATTCCATGAGGCGCAGCAGGGCGGTGGGGGCGTTGCCGATGGCCACAATCCCCCCGGCCAGCCGAGGCAGGGCGGCCTCCATGGCCGCGGCGGCCCGGGTAGTTCCTTGCCGGGCCGCCTCTTTAGCCACCTGGGGGTCGTCCATGAGGCAGAAGGGCGTCACTCCCAATTTCCCCAGACGGCCGCTCCCGATGCCCGCCAACAACATGCGGGTGTCGGTGGCCAAAGCGCAGCCCTGGCGCAAAGCCGCGATCCCGGCGGCGATGGCCTGGGGGTGGACCCGCATCGTCTGGAGGTAGTCCAGGTCCGCCGTGGTGTGAATCATCCGCCGGACCACGGACCAGACCGCGGGCGGCAGATTATGAGCCCCCACCTGGGCCTCAATGCGGCGAAAACTCTCCGCCTCGATTTCCCGGGGCAGGCGTGGCTGCCAGTTCATATTCGCTCCTTATAGGCAAGGCAGTGGGCCACCAGTTGCCGGGCCACCTCTGGATTGCTGCCGAAGTGCAGGTGCACGTAACTGGCCAGGACGTTATTGATATAGTAGCCCTCGGGCGGCGCCTCGGAGCCCTGCCGGGCGGTGAGGCGGTAGAGCCGGGGCAGTTCGCCGGCGGCGGCGGCGATTTCCGAGTAATGGAATTCATGGCCCCGGGCCCTGGTGCCCGCCGGGCCTAAAAGGCCGGCGGCCGTCAGGGTGACCTCCCGGTAGCCCAGGGCCCGAAGTTTTTTGAGCATGCGCACCTTCAAGGGCAGCACCCCCGCCATGGGGTAATGTTGCCCCTCCAGGTCCTGAATCTCCTGGGAGAGATACATCAACCCGCCGCATTCGGCATAAACGGGCAGGCCGGCCGCGGCCTGCTCCTTAATATGGCGTTTTAGACCCTCATTGGCCGCCAACTGGGTGGCGAAAAGCTCGGGATAGCCGCCACCCAGATAGAGGCCATGGAGGTTCTCGGGCAGTTGCGGCGCCGTCAGGGGCGAAAACGGCACCAGTTCGGCCCCGAACCCGGCCAGCAGCTCCAGGTTTTCCGGGTAATAGAAGCAGAAGGCCTGGTCCCGGGCCACTCCCAGGCGCACCGTGCGGGCAACGGGCGGCGGCGGGGCTTCCGGGGGAATAGCTATCACCGGCAGCGAGGCCAGAAGCCCGTCCAGGTCCAGGTGGTCTTCCAGAAAATCGGCCAAGTGCTCCAGGTGTTGCTCTTCCAGGGGATGGTCTTCGGCGGTGGTCAGGCCCAGATGCCTTTCGGGAATGGTTAAGTGCGCTTCCCGGGGCAGGCCGCCGAGGCATTTTATGCCAGCCAACTGGCTCAGGGCCTGCTCCAGATAATGCAAATGGGCGGCACCGCCGATGCGGTTGAAGACCACCCCCGCCAGGGTCAGGTCCGGATCGAAGCTGGCAAAGCCGTGCACCAGGGCCGCGGCGCTCCTCGCCATGGCCCGGGCGTCCACCACCAACAGCACCGGGAGCCCCAGCCACTTGGCCATCTGGGCCGTGGACCCGGCCTCGCTGGCCCCGTCATAGCCGTCGAACAGCCCCATCACCCCTTC
>JAPLJC010000090.1 GCA_026388765.1 Deltaproteobacteria bacterium | reverse complement strand
CGGGAACGCCTCACCATCCCCTCCCGCTGTCCCCTCTGCCACCGCGAATCCATCCGCCGGCCGCGCTTTGCTTTGGTGCGGCAAAGATGAATTAACCGCAGATGGATACAGATAAAAATCCCCGTTTATCTGCGTGCATCTGCGGTTAATCTTTTACTCCACCGTGACGCTCTTGGCCAGGTTGCGAGGTTGGTCCACATCGGTGCCTCTGAGATCGGCAATGTGGTAGGCCAGCATTTGCAGAGGAGTCACCAGGACGATGGGCGAGAGTTCCAGGGGCACGCCGGGCACCGGGATGAAGCTCTCCACCCGTTCCTGAACCTGGTAATTGTCCGCTTCCGTGAGGGCGATGATGCGGCCGCCCCGGGCCGCCACCTCTTCGATATTCCCCTGGATTTTTTCCAGCACCGGGCTCCGGGTGGCCAGAACCACCACCGGCATCTCCCGGTCGATGAGGGCGATGGGACCGTGTTTCATCTCCCCGGCGGCGTAGCCCTCGGCAAGGATGTAAGAGATCTCCTTGAGCTTCAGGGCCCCTTCCAGGGCGATGGGATAATGGAGGCTCCGCCCCAGGTAGAGGAAGTTGCGGGCCTCCATGTAGCGCTGGGCGATCTCCCGGATCTGTACGTCCAGGTCCAGGGTCTCCTGAACCCAGTTGGGCAACTTCAATAGGTCCCTCAGGCGGCGCCGCACCTGGTCCCGGGTAATCCGGCCCAGGCGGCTGGCCAAAAACAGGGCGATGAGGTAGAGGGCCATCAGCTGGGTGGTGAAGGCCTTGGTGGAGGCGACCCCGATCTCCGGTCCGGCGTGGGTGTAAAACACCGCATCGGCCTCCCGGGCGATGCTGGAGCCCACAGCATTGACGATGGCCAGGGTCTTGGCCCCCAGCTCTTTCCCGGCCGTGAGTCCCGCCCGGGTGTCGGCGGTTTCGCCCGATTGAGAGATGGGGATCAGGAGCGTATGGGAATCCACCAACGGTTCACGGTAACGGAACTCCGAGCCCAGATCCACCTCCACCGGCAGGCGGCACAGGCTCTCCAGGTAGAATTTGCCCACCATCGCGGCATGGTAAGAGGTGCCGCAGGCCACCAGAAAAATCTTGCGCAGATCTTTGATATCCTGGTCTTTGAGGACGATTTCCTCCAGGATCACCTCACCCGAATCCGGGTTGATCCGGCCCCGGAAGGTGTCGATCAAGGCCCGGGGCTGCTCGAAGATCTCCTTTTGCATGAAGTGCTTGTAGCCCGCCTTCTCAGCCATGGCCGGGCTCCAGGAGATATGGTTTACCGTCCGTTCCACCTGCTGCCCTTCACGATCCAAAATTTGGAAGCCCTCATCCCGCAGCACCACCAGGTCATGGTCCTCCAGGAAAATCACCCGCCGGGTATAAGGAAGGATGGCCGGGATATCGGAGGCCAGGAAATATTCGCCCTCTCCCAGGCCCAGGATCAGGGGACTCTCCTTGCGGGCCGCCACCAGCATCCGGGGCTCCTGGGCATTGACGATGGCCAGGGCGTAGGAGCCCCGGATGGTCGAAAGTGTCCGGCGCACCGCCTCCAGGTACTCCATTCCCTGGCGCAGATTCTTGGCGATCAGGTGGGAGACGATTTCGGTGTCCGTTTCCGATGAGAAGCGGTGGCCCTCTTTAAGGAGTTGCTCCTTGACCTCCAGGTAGTTTTCGATGATGCCGTTATGGACCACGGCGATGGAGTCCACCAGGTGAGGATGGGCGTTGGCCTCAGAGGGCCGGCCATGGGTGGCCCAGCGGGTGTGGCCGATGCCCACCTGGCCCGGCAGGGGCTCCTGGCGCAACACCTTTTCCAGTTCGATCAACTTGCCCAGACTGCGGCGGATGGCCAGGGTGTGATCGCTGATCACCGCCATCCCCGCCGAATCGTAGCCCCGATACTCCAGGCGCTTAAGGCCGTCCAGGATGATGGGCATAGCCTCCTGGGGCCCGAGATATCCGATAATGCCGCACATAATTTCCTCTTTTGAGTTGCCAGTAGTCAGTAGCAGTTGCCCGAAAATCTCTCAAGTTATTATAGCTTGATTAACTGCAGCCCGACCGCAAAACAATTCTGGCTATTTTTCTTTACCAACCAAGGGCCCGAGAGCCACTGAATACTGGCTACTGACTACTGACTACTTTTTCTTTTTATTGCCGACAGGCCGGCGCTCCAGGTTCACCTGGCGGGCCCGAGCGATCCCCAGCTTCCCCGCCGGCACGTCTTCGGTAATGGCGGAGCCGGCCCCCACGTAGGCCCCGGCGCCGATGGTCACCGGCGCCACCAGGGCGGTGTTGCTGCCGATGAAGGCCCCCTCGCCGATGATGGTGGGGTGCTTTTTCTCGCCATCGTAGTTACAGGTGATGGTGCCGGCGCCGACGTTGGTGCCGGCGCCCACGTCGGCATCGCCCAGGTAGGTGAGATGCCCGGCTTTGACCCCTTCATGGAGCACCGATTTCTTCACCTCCACGAAGTTGCCGACGTGCACCTTGGCCCGCAGGTCGGCGCCGGGCCGCAGATGGGCAAAGGGGCCGGTGTCCGCGCCGGTCCCGAGGCGGCTTTGGGTGATGACGCAGCCCATCTTGATATGGACGTCATTTTCCAGGGTTGAATCCACGATTTTCACGGTAGCTTCGATGACGCAATTTTCGCCGATGACCGTGTCGCCCTGGAGATAGACGTTGGGATAAATGACGGTGTCCCGGCCGATGGCCACTCCCGACTCGATATAAGTGGCTTCGGGGTCAATGAGGGTAACTCCCTGGTCCAGGTGCCGGGCGTTAATGGCCCGTTTCACGGTCTGGGTGGCCATGGCCAGCTCAGCCCGGCTGTTGATGCCCAACAGGTTTTCCCGGTCCGTGTCCACCAGGGCCTCCACCCCCCTCCCCTGCTCCCGGGCGACCTTGATCAGATCCGTGAGATAAATTTCGCCGGTGACCGGGCTCTTGAGGATTTTCCCCAAGGCGTCTTGGAGAAAGGTGGCGTCAAAGCAATAGGCCCCGGTGTTGATCTCCCGGATGGCCAGGATCTCGGGGCGGTCCTGGGAGTCTTTCGCTTGCAGCACTGCGGCCACCTGGCCGTGTCGGTCCCGCACCACCCGGCCGTAATGGGCGCCGTTGTCCAGTTCGATGGTCTGCACCGTGATCGCCGCCCCGGTTTTATCATGAAGCCGGTTGAGCGCCCGGATGCTTTCCCCGGAGATCAACGGCGCATCGCCACACAACACCATGACCGTCCTGGTATCGGCCGGCACCGCCGGCCAGGCCACCTGCACTGCGTGACCGGTGCCCAGTTGCGGCTCCTGGACCACGAAGCGCACCCCGTAATCCCGGTAGGATTCCTGGACCAGCTCCGCCTGGTGGCCCACCACCAGGACGATATCCGCCACCCCGACGCCTTTCAGGGTGTCGATCAGGTAGGCCAACATCGGCCTGCCCAAAATTTCATGCAAAACCTTGGGCCGGCTGGACTTCATCCGGGTGCCCTGCCCCGCGGCCAAAACGATGGCGGTGATTTTATCTTTCAACATCATCATTCCTTAATTTATTTGCATTCTTCATGCGGCGTTATAGGCAGAGGGGCTATTTCAAACTTACCCCATCACTGCATAATCCACCGCCCGTGGGTTATCCATGCGCTTGGAAGCATCCAGAATTTCCATCCCTACAATGTTGCCATTCTTGTCATAGTCGATGATGACGCCTGGTTTATCTTCATCGCTTTCTTCAATGGGGGCGTTGCTGAAGAGAAAGCGCAGCACGTCCACCTCGGGATCATAGGTTACCTTCATGGCATCCTCCAGTATTTGTGAATTTTGCTGGTGCGATAAACCGTTATCACGACAGGCGGATCATTTTCGTCAGCCACAATCGCACGCACCAGGAATTTCCTCCCTGACCCAAAATCAATGATTGATTGATAGGCTTTCTTGCCCCGAGTTTCCGCAACTATCTG
>JAPLJC010000019.1 GCA_026388765.1 Deltaproteobacteria bacterium | reverse complement strand
AACCCAGGCTTAGTTCATGATGACGATTATGAGAATGCGCTGTGCGATTCTCACAATCGCCTACTACATATCTGGAGGGTTTGCTGGGTTGGTGATAAGTGAAGGGTTTGGCAAGATATAGAGCGGTCCCAACTGAACTGGCTTGGGTTCTGACCGGATACCGTGGTACCTTTGAAATTTGACTTTGCACATAGGAGGTATCTGGATATACGGCGCCTGCGGATTAGTCCGAGTAAGACCTATGGCTGTATGTGTCTAGAAGGCTTCATTAGCGATATTCCTGGTGACAGGCTTTTACCCTTACTTTGAGATCCCGGAGTTCGTGGTGGAACATCTCTATCTGCTTATTTTTTAAGGCAAGATGGAGATTCTCCACATGATCCAAATATTCCTGCATCTCACTCTCCCAGTCTGGGTCGGTGAGGCCGAAGAACTCCTTGGAAAGTTCCACAAATTTCATCACCTTACTTTCAGCTGGGAATACCTCTTGTTCAGCCGATTTCAACAACTCGCCGAACACCTCGGCTAACTGCTTCTTTAATTCTTTAAAATCCTCCTGCTGGCGCACCATCTTGGCCCGCGTCTTTTCGTCATATTCATTCAAAACTGTCCACCGGAAGCGCACCTTCGCGTTGACACGACCCTTCTTCTCCTTCAACTCAATTTTTGTTTCGAGCCGCTCCGGCATTCCCCATTGTGTACCTTGCACTAGAAATGAACCGCTTCGCACCTGTCGGGCCAGATTTTCTAAATAGTCTGCCAATTCCTGGCGCAAGAATTCCCGTTCGATTTTGTCTTCCATGGCATCTCACCTTGGCACAGAACTTGAGAAAATTTTGGGTACTTGAGAAAGATTTTTAGATCATATCTGAACTTCAGTAAAAGATAGCCATAGTTGTCAGGTTTGGCAAGATATCGGCGCTTCCTGTTTCTTGTTTTCCTTTAAGCCTCCGTTAAATGCTGCATGCTGTCCTTGCTCTAAAATGATGAGCAGACTGATTGGCGGTCTGAATGGCACCTGCGCCATAATATATCGTCAATATGCTGCATGAACAAAATAGTATTTAGATGAAACTTATTGATAAAGTTATTGACATTCATTTCAATTCATGCCAACTTTATAGCCCTACTGGAACTGAGTGCGCTTTGAGCCTTCACCAGAGAGGCGGGGATGGAGAGCCACCCCAACAGGGCTTTCGTCTACAGGCAACCGTCCCTGCTGTCCCTCATTTGCCTTTTCGCCTTCCTGCCGTATCTTCTCCTGCCGGCGGTCTATTATAGCCACCTGACCGCGCCATTACTGCCCGCCTTTCAGGGGGACCCCAGAGCCGGACCCCTGGCCATCGGATCCCATCCTGAAAGACCGCCTGGGCCTTACCACGACAGGGACTCCTGTCCCATCTGCCGGGCGTCTTCAAGCCTTCAGGATTATGGCTGCTTTTCCTTGCCCCAGCTTACGGACTGCGCTACCCAAGTTCGATTAACTCCCCTTATCAGCCCCGCTTCTATCATTACCAACTCGGACTTTTTGGTTTCGGGCCCGCGGGCCCCGCCCGTTTTCCTGTAACTCCCAGGTAAGCCAATTCATCAGATTACTCAGGTTTCTTCCAGAGGGGCCACTGGGGGATCCCGGTATTTCCACGAGGACTTCCCTGGCCAATCTTCTGGCCCGGTATGGAGGGTGACAAAGTGCTTCAGGAGTAAGTGAAGCCATTACTGCATAATCGTCCTTTGGTCGTTTAAGGACGAACACTCTTTGCCTATTGCAGGCTCTCTCGCGTTTATGAATGGCTGGGCAGAGCTTGTCGCCCTATCCCTAAAAAGGTTTATAAAATTGCGAAGATTAGCGAGAGACTTGAAACATCCCTGGGGCTGGCTCACCTTCCTTTTAATACTTGGTCTGTGGCTGCTATCGCGTTCTGAAGCCAGGGCAGACTCATCGCTTGCCGGAAAGTTGATTAATCTTCAAGGCTCGGTAGCTGTGGCGCTAGCCGGGAGCCAGGTTTGGCAACCGGGCAAGCTCAATCAGGATCTCTTCGTCGGTGATGCCGTCCAGACCGGCCCTGATTCCAAGGCAGCCATCTTGTGCGTCGATGAAAGCCAGCTTAAACTCAATGAAAATACCCTGCTGGTCTTAAATAATGTGGCCCCTTCAGCGCGGCTGGGTTATGCGGAAGTCACGCCAGCCAAGGCCGGTGAAACTCCCAGCAGCCTTTATAAGGTTCTTCATGGGGAACTTTGGCTGCGCAACAATAAAGAAAAATTCCCCTTTGCCGTGGAAACCCCGGCGGTCACGGCGGCCATCCGGGGCACTGAATTTAATTTGCGGGTGGGTAGGGATGGCGCCAGTTATCTCACGCTGCTAAACGGCAGTCTCCAATTGGTCAATGACTATGGCCAGTTATTGCTGCAG
>JAPLJC010000089.1 GCA_026388765.1 Deltaproteobacteria bacterium | reverse complement strand
CAGGGCCGGGTGCCGGCCCTCAAGCTCCTGAAGCTCAAGACCGACCTGCCTCTTAACCTGCACCTGGTGGACCTGGGAGACGGCCTGGCCGGTTACGATACCCCGGTGCCGCCGGAAAAGGTCATCTCCCGGCCCATGCGGGCTCTCTGGCGGGGCATCAGCCACCCGGACATCACCTGGGCCGGACCGGTGCCGGTGAACTTGGGCGGGTTTTTACAGGTCCTGGGCCAGTCGGCCATTCGGCCGCCGGAGCAGTTTTGGGACAAGACTTATGCCATCGTCGGGGCCAACTACGTCAACTACGCCTGCCGCCTGGGCTACCATTTCCAAAGCGTGGACAGCTACTTAGGCGAGGTGCCGGCGAACAATTACATCCACTTCACCTTCAAAGGCGGGGCGGCGGACGACACCCGGCGCATCCGGCGTATCCGGCTCATCGCCATGGTCCTGGAGCATCTGGGCTTTGAGATGGAGATTCACGGCGACATCATCCGGGCCCGCTTCCGGAAACGGCCCGCGGCGGAAACCGAGGAGCGGCTGGACCTCCTGGGGCGCCTGATGGCCTATGTGCGCCAGATGGACATGCTCATGAGCGACGACTCCATGCCCGAGATCCTGGCGCAGCGTTTCCTGACCGGCCATTACGAGCGCCCCGGCCAGGTGGAGGCGACGGAGCAAAGTTAGCCGTCAGGTAAGATCTCAGTAAGGCGGGCATCCGCGCCCGCCACCCGCGTTAGGGCCGGCCCACCAGGCAAATTTAATAATTTTTTCTTATTTTCATTTAAAAACATCTGGTTAAACCACCCCCAAGGTTTTATCCTACAACTATGAACTCTGAAAAGGCCATAACCTGTCCTGGACGGTGGGAAAGCCTGCTGGTCTGCACCGACGGCTCCGACGAGGGCGGCAATGCGGTAACTCAGGCCCTGGCCCTGGGCCAGGCCTGCGGCAGCAAGGTTTACGCGCTGCAGTTGGTGGAAATCGTCCCCGAATTCGAGGCCGTGGCTCCGGACCTGCGGGTCTGCCTGGAAGAGGAGATCCACCGGCAGAAGGTCGTCGCCGCCTCCGAGGCTGCACTCCGGGGGGTACAGCTGGAATACCGGGTGGTCCACAGCGTCTCGCCCTTTGCCGCCATCGTGGCGGAGGCCGACCAGATTCAGCCCGGTCTCATCCTCATGGGGCGCTATGGCCGCACTGCCCTGTTACACCTGGCCATGGGTTCCGTCACCGCCCGGGTCATCGGTTTGAGCTCTGTTAACGTCCTGGTGGTGCCCCAGGGAGCGGCCCTGAGCTTTAAGCGCCTGCTCATCGCCTCGGACGGCTCCCCCTACAGCGACGCCGCCCTAACGGAGGCCATCGCCATGGCGAGCCGGGCCAGCAGCGAGCTCCTCGGCGTGGTGGTGGCCCGGGAGGAAGGGGAGATTCCCGAGGCCCAGGAGATCGTCCACCGGATGCTGACTGCGGCCAACCGGGAAGGGGTCTCCTTCCAGGGCTTCTCGCCTCAGGGGCTGGCGGCTGATGACGGCGTCATCCAGGTGGCCCTGGAAAATCATGTGGACCTCATCATTATGGGCAGCCACGGCCGCACCGGCTTCAAGAAGCTACTCATGGGCAGCGTCACCGAGCGGGTCATCGGCCAGACTCCCTGCCCGGTGCTGGTGGTAAAGAAGAAATGACGGTTTCCGGTTTCCGGTTTTCGGTATTCTGTGGTAAAGAGAAACTAAGGGTTTTCGGGAATTGACAGTTTGTTGGAAACTAACCGTTGCCAATAATTGGGTCATTCTGAGCGGAGCGAAGAATCTCGTATTTTTAAATTAATTTGGCACTTTAATTTGCCTAAAGGTGATAGATAGTTAGCTCTTTCAGATCTATGCCTGGTCTTTTCAACCGAAAACAGAAAACAGAAAACAGAAAACCGGAGTTTCCATGACCTCCCCCGCCCACCTGGAAAAATTGCTGGTCTGCACCGATGAGTCCCCGGACAGCCAGGGAGCCGTTACCGTGGCCCTGGAGCTAGGTAAAGCCACCGGCTGCAAGGTCTTCCTCCTCCAAGTCTTATCTTTCATACCTATGTATGAATTGCAGACCCCGGACTTGTTGCCGCCGGCCACAATTAACCTGGAGATGCAGGCGGCCCAGGAAGCCGCGGTGAAGAGCCGCCTGGAGACCTGGCGCGGCAAGGCCGCCGAGCTGGGGGTGGATCTGGAGCCTCGCCTCCGCACCAGCGCCTCCGCCTATGAAGGCGTCCTGGAGGAGGCCGAAGCCCTCCAGCCGGACTGGATCATTATGGGCCGCCACGGCTTGACCGGCCTGGCCCGGCTCCTGATAGGCAGCGTCGCGGCCCGGGTCATCGGCCACAGCCGCTTCAACGTCCTGGTGGTTCCCCAAGGCGCGACCCTGGAATTCAAGCGCCTCCTGGTGGCCTGCGACGACTCCCCCTTCAGCGCCGTGGCCTGGCAGGAGGCTCTAAGCATCACCCAGCGGATGGGGAGTCACTTAACCGGGATAACCGTGGCCGCCACCGACGGCGAGGTCAAGACGGCTACCGAGGTGGTGCGGAAGATGGAGGCCGATGCCGACAGGCGGGGCGTGACCTTAGAGACCGCAGTACCCCAGGGACAGCCCGACCAGGCCATTATCATGTTTGCCCAGGCCAAGAAGGTGAATCTCATCATCATGGGGAGCCACGGCCGCACCGGCCTGCGCAAACTCCTGATGGGCTCCGTGGCCGAACGGGTCATCGGCCAGGCCCACTGCCCGGTCCTGGTAGTGAAGAAGAAAATCTAGCATGGTCATTGCCCGCCACGATTTTCCGTAGGGGTGACCCGCCGGGTCGCCCTTATTTGTTTCCCGTTAACGCCTCTTTAAGCCGCGCCGGCAACTCCTGCGCCCGCCAATCCGGGCCGATGGCCACCAGGTTGGCCGAGCCCTCCGCCACCAGTTCCCGGCCCGTCTCGGGATAAAACTCGAACCGGAAGATCAGGGCCTTGGAGCGCAGCTCCTGGATGCGGGTCTCAATCCTGAGCAGTTCGCCATATTGCGTCGGCCGCCGGAAGCGGCACCAGGCCTCCACGATGGGCAGGCCGAAGCCCTCCCGGACATTCTTGAAGGTTGCCTCGGGCTTGAGGCCGCAAGCCCGTAAATACTCCTCGATGGCCCGGTGACAATAGCGGAAATAGCTGACGAAATAGACGATGCCGTAGGGGTCGGTGTCGCCGAAGCGCACCCGCACCGTGGTCCGGTGCACGCCGTCTTCCTGGAGCGAATTTTGCGGCCTGTTCATCTCGGTTGCCTCTCTTCGGTAGCCGCAGGCTTTGCCTGCGCTGTTGATAGGGTGGCAAAATGGTCATCGGCGTCATCATACAACCGAAAACTGAAAACTGAAAACCATCTTTAAGGAAAACCGCGTTCAAGAGAAATAATTCACAGATTCCGGTTGACATGACCCCGGAAAGAAAATAATCTCAATAGTCTGAGATATCTTCCCGCCAGCGCACCAGCTTCTGCTAATCGGAATTCTTGCAGTCTTATCGAGAACGTTGCGGGCAACGGGTTTATGTGGAGAAGGAGTCGTTTATGAAGACAGTGGCGCAGAAGATCCAGGAGTTGAAGGAGCGGGAGGCGAAGGTGAAGGGTATGGGTGGGGCCAAGGCGGTGGAGAAGCAGCACGCCGGCGGCAAGCTCACCGCCCGGGAGCGCCTGGACCTCTTTTTCGACCCCGGGACCTTCCAGGAAACCGATATGTTCGTCACCCACCGCTCGGTCAACTTCGGCATGGAAAAGATCGAGATCCCGGCGGATGGCGTCATCACCGGCTTCGGCCAGGTTAACGGCCGCCCGGTCTTTGCCTTTTCCCAGGACTTCACCGCCCGGGCCGGGAGCTTAGGCGAGATGCACGCCAAGAAGATCTGCAAGGTCATGGACCTGGCCCTGAAGGCCGGGGTGCCCTGCGTGGGCTTCAACGACTCCGGCGGGGCCCGCATCCAGGAGGGCGTGGACTCGCTTTCCGGCTACGGCCAGATCTTCTATCGGAACGCCATCGCTTCCGGCGTCATCCCCCAGATTTCGGCGATCATGGGCCCCACCGCCGGGGGCGCGGTCTATTCGCCGGCCATGACCGACTTTATCTTCATGGTGAAGAACACCTCCTACATGTTCATCACCGGCCCGGACGTGATCAAGAGCGTCACCGGCGAAGAGATCAGCCAGGAGGATTTGGGCGGCGCCCTGGCCCACAACGCCAAGAGCGGCGTGGCCCAGTTTGCCTGCGAGTCCGACCAAGACGCCATCGAGCAGATTAAAAAGCTGCTCTCCTTTTTGCCCAGCAACAATATGGAGGACCCGCCGTTTAGCCCCAGCAGCGATCCCGCCCACCGGGAGGAGCCGGCCCTGGACGCCATCGTGCCCGACAGCCCGGCGGCGTCCTACAACATGCACGACGTGATTCGGGCCATCGTCGACGACGGCGACTTCTTCGAGCCGCACCACTACTTTGCCCAGAACATCATCACGGTCCTGGC
>JAPLJC010000245.1 GCA_026388765.1 Deltaproteobacteria bacterium | reverse complement strand
TATAAATCACATATTTTGCCAAGGATGATGGGTAATCCCGGTCCCCGGTCTTCGGTCCCCGGTCATTCCGGCGGCCGCGGGTCCCGTGGCCCGGAAAGACGAGCCTGGGGTCAGGTAGTGATGGTTTCAGATTTATGACCTGGGAAATCACTTTAAACGAAGAACAATTAATGCAGAACAATTAATATTGATTTGGATTGACCGACATCAAATCGAAATCAGATTAAATCTGACCTTAATGGCTAAAATCTAAAAATTCGACAAGATAAGATACAGCTATGATTAGCATATCGAAAATCTTTTTTTCGATTTAGACCGCGTATAAATAGCAGATAGCCGCCACCCGCACACAATCGTTTTTGGCTCCCCAAGATATCCAATTTTCGGTGAGCGAGCGCCTGAAACATCTATCTTTACCATTAATTGCCCTCTCCACTCCCCAAAAAATACAACCTAAATTAATTGACATAACTTTAAAGCATACTTAGTTTATGTCCTCAGCCCAAAAAAAGCCAAACCCGTCGTGAGGCGGGGACGGAAAGCCACGGGTCTCCCTATCTGAATGAGACTGCCGGGCAGCCGGGAAAGGTAGCTTGGCTTTTTTCGCCGGTGGCAGGGAATTGGCGGGCAAGCACCCCCTCAGCAGACCCCTGGGGAATTCCCCTTTGATCAAGGAGAAATTTCTATGGCCAAGACGTTGAGATTTTCCGGGAAAATCTGTACCCTTGCCTGCCTGGTTTTGTTTCTGGCTCTGTCGTTTTTAGCGTTTCCCGCGCTGGCGGGAGGCTATGTGCAGACCAACTTGGTCTCCGACGGGTTTGTTCCGGCCAAATTTACTGATCCAAACTTAGTGAACCCATGGGGCATATCCTATGCCCCCACCGGACCTTTCTGGGTTTCTAATAACGGCACCGGGACCTCGACCCTGTATAATGGCGCCGGGACCCCTCAAGGCTTGGTGGTAATCATCCCCCCGCCCACGGGGGGAACGGGTCCGGCGACGCCAACTGTCCAGGTCTTCAATGGCACCTCGGCGTTTAATGGCTACCTGTTTATCTTCGCCACCGAGGATGGTACTATTTCAGGATGGAAAGGTGGCACAACTGCCACCCTCTTAGTGGATAATTCGGCTGCCGGGGCCGTTTATAAAGGACTGGCCCTGGGGAACAACGGCGCGGGGAACTTCCTCTATGTCGCCAATTTTCACCGCGGGGCCATTGACGTCTTTAACAGCAATTTCAGTCCCGTTGTTCTACCCGGTTCTTTTTCCGATCCCAATCTCCCGTCCGGATACGCCCCGTTCAATGTGCAAAACCTTGGTGGCAGCCTTTATGTCACCTATGCTCTCCAGGATGCGACAAAGCACGATGATGTCCCCGGCCCTGGCAACGGTTACGTGAACGTCTTTGATCTGAATGGAAACTTACAAAGGCGGTTGATTTCCCAAGGCCCTCTCAATTCTCCCTGGGGGCTGGCCCTGGCCCCGGCAAAATTTGGCACGTTCAGCAACGCTCTGTTGGTGGCCAACTTTGGGGATGGCCGCATCAATGCCTTTGCTCCGCTGACCGGCAATTTGTTAGGGACATTTAAGAGATATTTTCATCTTAGCAAAATTCTCTCATTATGAATGGTCCAATTTTCGGGGAGCAGACCACAATTACCGGGACATTTTTCTTTATTGACATAATCTTGAAGTTATGTTTTAAGCTTTTTAGATGAATAAAACCGCTTTAGCGCCTGAAGGAGGGGTCATGAACAAAAGAGTCTGTTTGATGGTGGCGGCGGTGTGCCTGGCGCTCTTCTGCCTGGCCGGCAGCCTGGAAGCGGCATTATATAAATATCAGGACATCAATCCCGCCGGGGGCATCCCTTCGGGAGTAATTTATTATACCGAGGCGATTAACGATGCCAAACAGTTAACGGGCTATTACCAGAATAACAATGTTAGCCCCGCAGTTCATGGAGCCTTTATCTGGGATCCGGTCAAGGGATGGACCCTATTACAATCCTTGGGTGGCACCAACAGCTACGCCCATGCCATCAATCAGCAGGGGCAGATCGTCGGCCAGGCGCAAACCTCTTCGGGCGCAAATCATGCCTGTGAATGGACCGATCCTTCCCAAGCCCCCACCGACCTGGGCCTCCTGGCCGGCTATACCGGTAGTGTCGCTCATTCCATAAATGATAGCGGTATGGTCGTCGGCGCTTCCCTCGGTACGAATACCCATGCCTGCAAGTGGACGGCGCCGCAGCAGCCGGTTGACCTGGGCACCCTGGGAGGAACCAACAGTTTTGCGTATGGAATTAATAATGCCGGCCAGATTGTCGGCAGTGCCCGCAACGCCCAGGGGAATTCTAGGGCCTGCCTCTGGAACGCCGGGCAAACTACGCCCCAGGACCTGGCGGTCTCCCTCCCGAATTCCTGCACCGCTTATGCCATTAACAACCAGGGCAACGTGATGGGCCAAAACCCCGTTACGGGTATAGGAATGGGGAGCGCCTTCTTTTGGAATCACCAAACCGGTGCATTGCAGTATATTGTTGGTGCTAGTGGTTATGATAGCTCTGCTGTCGGCCTGAGCGACGCCAACCAGGTGATTGGCGGGGATTCAGTCTCCCAGAAACCCTTCTCCTGGACTCCCGCCGGCGGGACCCAGGACCTGAACAAGCTGGTAGTGAATCTGCCGCATGGCGTCACCATTAGCGGTGTCAGTGACATCAGCCACAAACACGGTTATATCATAGGGACAGACTCACAAGGGCATCCCTGCCTGCTGACGCCCATCGCGTCGCTGGCGGGGCTCAACCTGCTGCTGATGGATTAGAGTTTCACTGCCCGGTTTGCCGGGAAAGAAAAGGGAGGGCCTCAAATACAAAAAGGCGGCCATCAGGCCGCCTTCGAGGTTAAGGTCAGGTTATCTATTCATGAAGGACGGTTTTTATCCCTGGCGGAGAGGTCGAACAGGCCTGTTTTGACCCAATTCAGCAAATCCTCCCGCAACCCTTGGGCCGAATGAAACAGTTCGCGACTTTTGACGAGCTCCAGTCTCATTCGCAACGGCATGGTAAAGTATAGCGGACTTTCCATGCACAACTCGATAACCCTTCTCCTCCCCATAATATCCTCCCCCTGGACATTATGCCCGATGTCAGCGACCTTGCTTACTTCCCGGCTTCCGGGCGCTTAATCGCAACCGCAAGTTGCCGCTGAAAGGTGCTAGTCTGGTTAGTAAATTCTCCCCCCTTATCCACGGTTAAGTTTATCGTACTCCGCGCCGGTTACCTCCTTTCGGTTTATTAGATTCTAAAAAACTGCCTATTTCTCCTATGGGAGTATATCTTAGTGCCCCAATAAGATCTTGTCAATGTTATTTTTTTTATTAACCGAGATTATGCAGCAGTCTTGGCCACCGCACTGAGAAAAAGGGTTTTGGAACCCTTGTATCTGCACCAAAGTCCGACCGGTAAAATCAAGGGTGACCCTATGAGAAACCGTGGAGAGGTGATAACCTACCTAATAATCCCGGCTCAAAGCTGCTTGAAGGAGGGGGTATGAGAATAGCAATCATGGGTACAGGTGGAGTGGGGGGATACTATGGCGGACTCCTGAGTCAGAAAGGCCAGGAGGTGATTTTTATCGCCCGCGGGGCACATCTTCAGGCTATACGCGAAAAGGGTCTGCAAGTAAAAAGCGTCCATGGCGATTTCCTGGTCTCACCAGCCCAGGCAACTGATGACCCCGCAGAGGTGGGGCCGGTAGACTTAATCCTCTTTACCACTAAGACCTATCATACGGACGTTGCCGCGCCAGCCATTAAACCGCTAGTCGGTAAAGAGACGGTAGTGGTGCCGCTGCAAAACGGCATAGACGCAGCCGAGCGCATTGGGGCTTATGTGGGAAGGGAGCACCTCGTAGGTGGGGTAACCTGGCTTTCAGCCGCAATTGAAGCCCCGGGGGTTATTGGGCAGTACAGCCAATTCCGCCGTGTTGTGCTCGGAGAGTTCGATGGTAAGATGACGGCGCGCCTCAAGACGATTTATGAGACCCTGCAGGCAACCGGCCTAGCCGTGGAACTGAGCGATGACATCTTAAAGGTCCTGTGGACTAAATTCGTGTTCATCTCTTCAGCAAGCGCCTTAGGAAGTCTCACCCGCGCCACCATAGGAGAATACCGGCGGGTTCCGGAGACCAGGGAAGTCCTGACCGAGGCTTTAAGAGAAGTGGCTGTCGTGGCGCAGGCCAGGGGCGTGACGCTTGAAGAAGACTTAGTGGCTAAAACGCTCGAGTTCATCGATAACGCCGCACCCGACATGAAAACCTCCATGCAACGTGACGTGGAAGCAGGCCGGCCAAGTGAACTCGAATCCATGATCGGGGTGGTGCCCCGGCTGGGCAGGCAAACCGGTGTATCAACCCCGGTGCTGAGGCTAGCCTATGCGGTGCTCAAGCCCGGAAATTTAAAAGTACAAGGGAGCTGAGACAAAAATTGCCATTACCTGGTAATGCCATTGATGCTCAGAATTAAGGATCTAGGGCTTTTGATCGTGGTCTTTGGCAGCATGGCAGCAGGTGTGCTTTGGCCGAATGAGACCCGCAAGTTAGCCCCCTTCCTGTCCTGGTTCCTGATGGGCATGTTATTCCTGGCCTTCCTTAAGGTTTTCCCGTCGGAAATTTGGGACACGCTGCAGCGCTATTCCCTCAAGCTGCCCCTGTTAATTCTGGCCAAGCTGATAGTTATACCCCTGCTAATCTATCCCCTGGCCAGCAAATTTCTGCCGGCCTATGCTCTAGGTCTAATCTTGTTGGCCGGGGTCTCCACCGGTTTGTCAGCTCCCTTTTTTTCCGGTTATGTAGGGGCCAACATTCCTTTGGTACTGGCCATGACCGTGGTCACCACTTTATTGTTGCCCTTGACCCTGCCGCTGCTGGTAAAAATCTCGATTGGCAGAGAACTGCAGTTCGACCTGATAGGCCTCGCCGGATTCATGGCGGTCTTGATTTTTCTTCCGCTACTGGTCTCGGTTTTTTTTCGGCGGCTGCTGCCGAGAATTTCAGGTTGGTTAGACGAGCAGTCTTACCCCATTTCTCTGGTCCTGCTTGCAGCCATGAACCTGGGCGCCTTTGGTCTTTACACTCCTTTCTTAAGAGCTCATCATGCCGAGGTAGTTATCTCGGTGCTGGTTGGCTCTGGCTTGGCGGTGGTTTTGGCCAGCGCCGGGGTGGTTTTATTCTGGTCATCTTCGCCCCTGGAAAGGGTTGCGGCTGGCGGGGCTTTGGGCTGGATTAATAACGTCCTGGTCATCGTTTTAGGCAATTATTTCAATGACCCCTTAATTTCGGTCTTGGCTGCACTTTACCTGGTTCCCTATTATGTCCTGATCGTTCCCCTGGGCCATCTTAGCCGAAGGTTGGAGAGATCGGGGGATTGACCCAAACTCCCTGATAGTTATTTCCCGAGTCTATCAACCAGACTTGATAGTTGGTCACAAAGGACCTTAAGTTCCAGGTAGGTTGGTTTTTCTACTACTGATTCTCTTTTATCATGATGAATTGCTAATGGCAGAGAGTCTATCTGACGTTCACGCTGGTGGTTGGCAAGGTAACCAGTTTCCAGCAAGGCTATGAAATGGTCGGCGATCTCTTCGGGGGAGAAAACTTCCTTATGCGGTTTGTACCATTTGTAGAGCCAATTACACATCCCCAGGATGGCATACGCCTGTAGTCTGGCATCGACGGGCTTAAATACCCCTTTTTCAATACCTTCCTCAATGATCTTCATGACAAGTTTGGTGTATTTCTTTTTCTCGGTGCGGATCCTCTGGAAATCTTTGCTGGGAAACTGATTTTCCTCCGCGAAGAAGACGGAAAACATGGCGATATCACTGGTGATGATATTACAAATATGATCCCGGATGATTTGTCTGAGTTTCTCTTCAGGGGAGACCTGCGAGGCGGAGATTTCATAGATTCGGTTAAATATCTTTTCAAAGGCCTGGCTGTAGATTATTGACAGAAGTTTGTCTTTGCTGGGAATGTAATTGTACAGGGCTGCTTTAGTTAAATTCAATTCTTTGGCCACTTCATCAAGGGTAGCTGCTTTGAAGCCCTTTCGATGAAAAAGGCCGGTAGCTGCCTCAACGATCTTTTGCATCCTGATACTTCTGTCCAGGCCCTTGAAATCGGTTTGAGTCCGTGCCATTTTTTAAGCTCCTTACCCAAGGGTTATCTCATCGTCCCGGGCCAGCCTCCTGAGTTTATGGGAAGACCGCAAAAACAGTTTGACAGACGGGAAAGTTTTTTCTATAAGTTACCCATCGGTTACGTATTATGACTCATTAGTCGCATAACCGCCAAAAAATGTCAACCGGGTAGGCCTGCCATCAGCGCCAAATCTGCATGTATAGAGCTATTCCAGGCCCTGGGGCCAGCCTTTCCGGGGGAGCAGCCAAAAGCGTTAGGAGGTGAGTATGCCGGAGCACAAGCCGTCACCCGGAGGCCATAAGGGAGCCTGGTTACAGAGCTGTTATCCTTTTCAGCTGGAGAGAAAGAGGCAATTCCTCTCCTTGTCCGGAATCCCGCTGCAGCCCTTCTATACCCAGGACGATCTGCCTCATTTTGATGGCCAGAAGGAACTCGGCTTCCCCGGTGAGCCGCCTTATACCAGGGGGATTCATCCGACCATGTACCGCGGCCGCCTTTGGACGATGCGCCAACTGGCAGGGTTCGGATCCCCGGAGGAAACCAACCAGCGCTATAAGCTCCTGTTGTCCCACGGAGCCACGGGCATTAATAGCGTTTTTGACTATCCTACCTTGCGGGGCTTTGATTCCGATCATCCGGACGCGGAGGCCGATGTCGGCCGCGGTGGAGTTGCGGTTGACAGTCTCGAAGACCTGCATCTGCTGTTCGAGGGCATCCCCCTGGATAAAGCCAGCGTTTCCCTGGTTACCTGTCAGCCGGTGGGGACCGTCCCCGTATTCGCCATGTATCTGGCTCTGGCGGAACAGCGGGGGATTCCTGTCGAGCTGCTCCAGGGCACCACGCAGAATGATTTCCTGTTGGAAACCGCGGTCACCATCGGTATGCACACCTTGCCGCCGCAGTACTCCTTCAAATTGAGCTGTGACGTGATTGAATACTGTGTAAAACATGTGCCTCGCTGGAACCCAATCAGCATTGCCGGCTACAACTACCGCGAAGCGGGCGCCAATGCCGTACAGGAGTTGGGACTTTGTTTGGCGCACGGGATTGCCTGCGTGGAGGAACTGGTGCGGCGAGGGCTTGCGGTGGAAGAATTCGCCCCGCGCCTTTCTTTTTTCCTCAATGCCCATAATGATTTTTTTGAAGAGATTGCCAAATATCGCGCCGCCAGGAGACTATGGTGCCGGATCATGACGGAAAGGTTTCAGGCGCAGGGACCCAAAGCCAAAAAGTTCCGCTTTCATGTCCAGACCGCGGGTTCAGCTCTAACGGCCCAGCAACCCTTAAATAACATCGCCCGAGCCGCCTACCATGGCCTGGCTGCCGTCCTGGGAGGGGCTCAATCGGTGCATATCGACGGCTATGACGAGGCCCTCTGCACTCCCACCGAGGCCTCGGCGCTCATTGCCTTGAGGACACAGCAGATCTTGCAGCATGAGACCAATGTCACCTCCACGGTCGATCCATTGGGCGGGTCCTATTTCGTCGAGAGCTTGACCAACGAAATGGAGCAGCGGGTGGAAGATTACCTCGGCAAGATAGAGAAACAGGGGGGCATCGTGGCCGCGGTGGCGAATGGCTGGGTCCACGCTGAAATTGCTGATTCGGCCGTGGCCTATCAAAGGGCCATCGAAACCGAAGAGATGCTGGTGGTGGGAGTCAACTGTTTCAAGGTCGAAGACGAGCCACCGGTGGAGATCTTTTGCAGTCCGGAAACCGGCCCCAGACAGAAGTCCAAGTTACGGGAACTGAGAAACCGCCGGGATGGCGCCGCGGTGCAACTGGCTTTAGAAAATGTCCGCCTGGCCTGCCGTCGGCTGGAAAACCTCATGCCTGCCGTGATCCAGGCGGTCAAGACCTATGCCACTGAAGGGGAGATCACCGACATCTTCCGGCAGGAATGGGGCGTCTGGGACCCGCCCCTGCCTCTGTGAGGGCCTGAAGGCGGCGTCAAGGAGATTCATATGGCGAAGAGCGGTAAACGGATATTGATTACCAAGGTTGGCATGGACGCCCACTGGCGGGGAGCCATCATCGTCGCCAAAGCCCTGTGCGATGCCGGTTTTGAAGTCGTCTTGGGGCGCAATATGTCTCCTGCCGCGGTGGTAGCCACCGCCGTACAAGAAGCCGTGGATTATATCGGCATCAGCAGCCTCTCGGGGAACCACCTGGTGACCGTTCCCCGGATTATCGAGTTACTTATGAGACAGCAGGCTGATGATATCAAGGTCATTGTCGGCGGTATCGTGCCCTCCGCGGATAGACAGAAACTGCTGGACCACGGGGTCTTGGAAGTATTCGGCCCGGGTCAAGACACCAGGACAATTATTGAATTTTTGGCAAGCCAATAGAATTTCAAAACCGTTTTCGGCGTCATCTTTGAATCAGGCGAGGCAGTTTAAGTTGGCAAAAATTCACCCCCCTTTTCTAAAGGGGGGCAGGGGGGATTAATAAGCGTTTGATAATCCCCCTAAATCCCCCTTTATGAAAGGGGGACTTTAAAACCGCTTTTCCTGCCCTTTTCCTGGATGAGAACATTTTTGCCGCCCCATAGGTTTTGAAATAGGTTCTAAAGCTTTAACTTGCTCACTCCATTTTCACCATTGCCGGAGCGCCAGGAAGGTCCCATGAAGTTTGATCTGCGGATAAATCGCCTGCAAGAAGCCATCCGTGAACGTGACTTGGCCGGGGCGATCTTATTTTACTCCCGGGATATTTACTATTACACCGGGACGTCCCAGCCCGCCTACCTGGTGGTTTTGCCGGACGACTACCGGCTTTTGATTCGCCGGGGATATGATATTGCCCGGAGCGAGTCCGGACTGGAGGCCGCACGGATTCAGGACGAAAGGAAACCGCAGGTCACGATGGCGCGTCTGTTTCCCGCCCCTGGCACCGGGGAGAAAGTGGGGACTGAGCTCGATATGCTTACCGTCCCTCATGCCCAGAGCCTTAGTCGGTCCCTGGGCGGGCGTCAACTGGTGGACCTTTCCGCGGCTGTCCTGCAACAGCGGATGATTAAAGATGCCGGAGAGATCGAGAGTATTAAAAAGGCCTGCGCCGCCATTCAGGCAGGGCACCTGGCCACTCTCTCCTGCCTGCGCCCCGGCCTGAGCGAGCTGGAGCTGGCCGCCGCCGTGGAAAATGCTCAACGCCTGGCGGGTCACGAAGGTTGTTTCTTTCTGCGGCTTACTGACTTTGTGATGAGCCGCGGCCCCTTAGCCTCAGGCCCCAACCTGCGTCACACCAGCGGCACGCTTTTTACCCTCTCGGGCGCAGGACTGAGCAGTGCGGTGTCGACCGGACCTTCTCGGCGGATCATAAAACGCGGGGATTTGGTGCTGGTGGATATCCCGGCTTGTGTCGAAGGCTACCATGCGGACCAAAGCCGAACTTATGCAGTGAGCCAGGCGCCGGCGAGAGCCTCAGACCTTTTTGGGCAGCTTCGAGAGGTGGCGGATCATCTAATCGGGCGCCTGCGTCCCGGCCTGACCACCGGAGAGGCCTTCGCCCTGGCCCAGGCCCGGGCGGTAGAGTTGGACCTCGGGGGGGCCTTTATGGCTTTTGCCTCCGGGGCCCAGGCTCATTTTGTGGGACACGGTATCGGCTTGGAACTCAATGAGCCGCCCTTGCTGGCGCGACATGGCGATACCGTCCTGCAGGCGGGGATGGTGCTGGCCATTGAAATGCATCTGATGGAGCCGGCTGGCCTGACCTTGAAGCTGGAAGATACGGTGCACCTTACTGCTCGGAGGACTGAGATACTGACCCTAAGTCCACGCGAACTTCCAGTAGTCGACCTGCCTTAGAGCGCCCCAATCTTCAACCCCCTCTTACCTTCCTCATTTCAGATTTGACCGCTCGATATCTTGCCATTATCCGCAAATTCTTTGAAAGGCATGATAGTCGAAGCTATGATCCGTTTATCGACCGAGGTTCTCGGCGGGGGCTAAAAGGGCAGGAATGCGACTAGCTGCTAATCGACCGGCTGCTTGGAGCGCTTCACCCATTCCGGGGTAGTCGCCTCCGGAATCGAGTCGCCCTTGGGGATATAGGGCTTCAGGTCGACGATGGGGGTGCCGTCCCGGGCATCCAGGCCGGACACCTCCACGACATTCCCGGTAAGCTTCACAATGCGGACCGCGGTGAGGCCGATAAGGTTAGGGCGCTCCGGGGCCCGGCAGGCGAAAACCCCGGTCAGGGGATTGGCCGGGTCCCGGCGGGGATGGACCTGGAGGGTGGCCCGCCTCTCCGGAGTGTCGTTTTCGTGGAACCAGTACACGACCCAGAGGTGCGAGAAGCCTTCCAGGCCCTTAAGGGCTGCGGCATATTGCGGCTCGATTTCCACATAGGTCCGGTCGCCCTGCTGCTTGACCAGGCCGATGGGCTGCATTCGCAAAGGGGTTGATTCCATCATGGTTGCACCTTTTGGCCCCGTACCGGGGCTGTCGCCATAACCCGGCCCCACTAGCCAGAATACCAGCAATACCGCCAGTACCAGGTTCCGATAGGTCATCGCGACATAATCTCTGCCAACGCCTCGCCCACCATCGGCATAGGCACGTCCTCCCGAACCACCGCCTCCCCCAGGCGGCGCAACAGCACGAAGACCACCCCGTTTTCCTGACGTTTTTTATCCCGGCTTAAGGCGGCCAGCACGGCCTTGGGGTCCAGGGGCGGCAGGGAACGGCGAGTAAACCCGAGGTCGCGGATGAGTTGGCGGCCGCGCCGGGATTCTGCCGCGGGCAAACCCGCCAGCTTTTCTGAGAGGCTGAAAGCCGCCAGCATGCCCCAGGCCACGGCCCGCCCGTGGGACAGCTTGAAAGACGAGGCCTGCTCCAGGCCGTGGCCCAGGGTGTGGCCGAAGTTGAGGATGCGGCGCAGGCCAGCCTCCTGCTCATCTTGGGCCACCACTTCGGCCTTAATGGCCGCGGCCCGGTAAATTACCTCAGTGAGGTCCTCCGGATCCCGGAGCAGCCGGGCCGGCCCGGCCGCCAGGCGCCCCAGCAAATCGGGGTCCCGGATAAAGGCGGCCTTGAGAACCTCGGCCAGGCCGTTGAGGAACTCGGCCCGCGGCAAGGTTTGCAGAAATCCCGGATCGCTGGCCACCAGCCGCGGCTGATGAAAGGTTCCCAGGAGGTTTTTCCCTTCCTTAAGATTGATGGCCGTCTTGCCGCCGATTGACGCATCCACCATGGCCAGCAGGGTGGTGGGCACCTGGATGAAGGGCAGGCCCCGCATAAAGATGGAGGCCAAAAAGCCGGTGAGGTCACCCACCACCCCGCCTCCCAGGGCGATGAGGAGCGAGCCTCGGTGGGCCCCCTGCGAAAGGAGCCCCCGGGCCAGGCGCTGCACCACCGGCCAGCTCTTGGCCCGCTCCCCGGGGGGCATGGTGAGCAGTACCGGCTCAAAGCCGGCCGCCTCCAAGACTTGCCTCACCTCGGCCCCGTGCAGGCGGGCCACCCGGCGGTCAGAAATCAGGAAGAGCCGCTTGGCCGGACTCAGGGAGGTCAGCAGGGAGCCCAG
>JAPLJC010000083.1 GCA_026388765.1 Deltaproteobacteria bacterium | reverse complement strand
ACGTGGCGGTGAGCCTCTGGCGGGTGCGGCTGGGGATCAAGTTCGAAAAATGGCGCCGCTGCCATGATATTTTGGGGCCCCTGGTCCTGGTTCTGGCCTTTGTGCATAGCTGGTACGCCAGCGAGGATCTCAAGGTGCGGCCCATGCAGGTCCTGTGGGTGACGTTCCTGGCCGGGGCCATTTTGCTGTTCATTTATCACCGCTTGGTGCGGCCGCTGAGGCTTAGGGATCACCCTTATCGGGTCATCGAAGTCCAGCAAGAAACCCCCAAGGTCTGGACCCTGAAGTTTGCGCCGCCGCCGGGAGAGGGGCGCTTCGCTTTTCTGCCGGGCCAGTTCCAGTTCGTCACCCTGCTGCGGGGCCGGGGGTTGCCGGAGGAGGAGCACCATTTTACCATTTCCTCCAGTCCCACCGAGCCTGGCTACCATGCCTCGACCATTAAAGAGTCAGGCGATTTCACCGCCACCATCGGCCAGACCAGGGTGGGGGACACCGCCCTGATCCAGGCGCCCTTCGGGCGTTTCTCCTATGTCCACTATCCGGCCGCCCTCGACCTGGTCTACATTGCCGGGGGGATCGGCATCACGCCGTTGATGAGCAACCTGCGCCACCTGCGGGATACGAAAGCTGAGCGGCGGGTCCTGCTCCTCTACGCCAACCGGGAGGAGGGTGACATCGTCTTCCGGGAAGAGCTGGCCCAAATGGCTGCCGGGGACCGACCGCAGCTTGAGGTGGCGCATATTTTGAGCCGGCCGGGTGAGGCCTGGACGGGTGAACGGGGCCACCTGGATCGAGAAAAGCTGGCGCGCCTCTGCGGCGACCGTCTGGCGAAGAGTACCTTCTTTCTCTGTTGTCCGCCGGTCATGACCAAGGGTCTGATGCGGCTCTTGGGAGAGCTGGGGGTGCCCTACTCGCGCCTTTCCTATGAATACTTCTCCTTATAAGCGGGGGTTTTGCCATGGAATTCAGAAACCTGAACCTGGTTACCGTCCTGGTTATCCTCATCGTGGCAACCGTAGCCCTGGGGACAGCATTGCTGCGCTCGGTCTAAGCGCCGTAATTTGAGCCGAGGCGGCCGGGGACGGCCACCCTAACGCCTGTGGCCCGGGATTTGGAGGCGGGACCAGCCAAATTACGACGAGCGTAGACTGCTCTATAACTGCATTAACCAAGAGCTGCTTAGTTCAAAATGTCCATCAAGAAAAAGGCCCCGAGTCGAATCGGGGCCTTTTTCTTTAACCAATTATTAGCAAGGATATACGGTCAACGACAATTTTGCGACCGGTACCTAAGCTTCACCACCCGACCAGTTCCTAATCCCTTCCACCATGGCCTCTGTCATGGCCTCTATCAGGGCCTCCATCATGGCCTTTATGCCAACCTCCGCCCTGGCCATGATGGTGCTCATTATAAAAATTCTGATCGTAACGGCGACCCTGGCGGTGTCCGCGCCAATAGGGATAATTTCGGTGGAAATTTTCCCAGTGGTCAGGATGTCTTTGATACCAGGTATTCCAGTTCGAACCGTACCACTTACCGGGCCTGACGATATAGGTGGGAGCGTAGGAATAATACGGGGCCCACCCGTATCTGGGACCGAAAAAGTACTGCAGGACTCCATTCAAAAACCAGTCGCCATTGTAATAGACCCACGGCGTATTGGCTCCCACCCACGGATTCGCGTACTGATTCTGGGGTGGGGGTGGATAGTTGTAGCCCTGAGCATAAGAAGGGGTTGAGATGGCGCCGACCGCGCCGCCAACCAGCAAAATGGCCAGCACCAGAATAACGCCTAACTTTTTCATATGTGCCTCCCGCATGATGTCAGATCAGTCTCTGAGGTTTTTCCTACCGCATAAAAAAGCTGCCTTTTTTGCAAGCGCTCTTTTATGGTTAGATGATCTGCACCCGGCATTTATAAGCCCGGAAAGCAATTTTTTTTGGTTAGCTGATTTTCAGGCTAGTTTTGCCAACGATCGCCTCGGACCGTGGCGAGCGGATGGGTCGCCCGTAAGCAGGCAAGCCTAATTATCTACAATTTTTAATCAATTACGAGGAAGCAGACCCGCCGGCGCCGGGCCTGAGCCGCGACAATTCTCGGGCCAGCTCCGGGGCTGCCTGGATGGCCGGCAGACAGGTGAAATGGTGGCAAAGGTAGGCCACCGGGGCGCCGTCCGGTGAGCTGTAGCTGCGGGCCGCAGGGGCCAGCCTTTCGAGGGCCGTTGAGTCCGCCGGGTTCTTCAAGAGCAGGCGCCGCTCCGGGAGAAAGACCCGGTAGACGGCCTGCAGCAGCTCCCGGGTCCCGGTATCGCCGGGGTCGCCCACCAGGGTCAGGTCCACCGGCGGCAGGAGGGAAAGCGCCTGCACGGAGAGCAGGTGCGCAAAGATCCAGGGGTTCTCTTGGGCCTGGGTCTGGAGAACCCGGAGGATTCTCAGGGCCCGCTCCTGGTAGCGGACCTCTTCGGTGATGCGGTGCAGCTTGAGGCAGACCCTGGCCGCCATGGAGCTGCCGGAGGGCAGAGTCTGGTCATGGAGGCTCTTGGCCCGCACCAATGGGGTCTCCCGGTCCCGGGCCACGTAAAAATAGAGCCCGGATTCCGGGTCCAAAAACAACTCATCCAGCAGCTCCACCAGACGCCGGGCCGCCTCCAGCCAGGCCGGGTTGAAGTCGGCCTCGTAAAGCTCCAGCAGCCCGTACGCCAGGTGGGCATAATCGTCGCAAAAACCCGGGACGCTCACCTGGCCCCCCATCCAGCTTCGGTAGAGCCGGTCTTCCCGGAACATTTCTGACAGGAGAAAGTGGGCCCCTTGGGCCGCAGCCTCATAATAACGCCGGTCCTCCAGGACCTGGAACCCTTGGGCCAGGGCTGCCAGCATCAGGCCGTTCCAGGAGGCCACAATCTTTTCATCCCGGTGGGGAGGCACCCGTTGGGCCCGGACCCGGCGTAGGGCCTCCATTCCCGCCGCCAGGGTTTGCTCCACTTCTAGCCGGCTGATGGCGAAATGGGCCGCCAACTCCTCCCGGGACCGGGGCCGGGTCAAGACGTTGTTCCCCTCAAAATTCCCATCCAGGCTCACCCCGAGGGCTGTGCCCACCAGGGCCGACTTATCGTGGCCCAGCACCTCTTCAACTTCCCTAAAACCCCAGACATAGTACTTGCCTTCCACCCCTTCGCTGTCGGCATCCCAGGCGGAATAGAAGCCGCCCTGGCGAGCTGCCAGATCCCGCAGGACAAAGTCCAGGGTCTCGGCGGCGATTCTACGGCTCAGGGGGCTGCCGGTGAGCTGATGGTGCGCCAGATAGAGAGGCGCGAGCAGGGCGTTGTCATAGAGCATCTTTTCAAAATGAGGCACCACCCAGGCGGCGTCCACGGCATAGCGATGAAAACCGCCCTCCAACTGGTCGTAAATCCCGCCCCGGGCCATCTTTTCCAGGGTGAAGCCCAGCTTATCCAGCACCTCGTGGTCCCGGGACAGGTGGAAATAGTTCAGGAACAAGCCAAACTCCAGGGAGCGGGGAAACTTGGGGGCGCCACCCAGGCCGCCGTTGACCGGGTCGTGCTCCTGGAGCAGGCGCTGGACCGCTCGGTCCAGCCCCTCCCGGGACGGCTCGGCCCCAGCCGGAGAAACCTCCCCGAGGGTTTGCAGGTAGGTGATGACCCGGCCGGCCAGTTCCTGGATCTGCTCCTGGTTTTTGCGGTGAGCCTGGCTGAGGGCCAGCAGCAGGCGGGGGAAACCGGGCAGGCCGCCGCGGTCTTCCGGGGGGAAATAGGTGCCGCCATAAAACGGCTTCAAGTCCGGGGTGAGAAAGACGCTCAGAGGCCAACCGCCGTGGCCGGTGAGGGCGGTGACCACATTCATGTAAGTCTCGTCCAGTTCGGGACGCTCTTCCCGATCCACCTTGATGGAGACGAAGTGTTCGTTCAAGACCGCGGCAATGGCCTCATCCTCGAAACATTCATGGGCCATGACGTGGCACCAGTGGCAGGTGGAGTAGCCGATGCTCAGGAAGATGGGCTTGTCTTCCCGGCGAGCCTTCTCCAGGGCCTCGGGCCCCCAGGGGTACCAATCCACCGGGTTATAGGCGTGCTGCTGCAAATAGGGGCTGGCGGCGTTAAGCAGGTGGTTGGGGCGCAGTTCGGCCATGGCAGGTTCCTTTGCACATTTTTTCGCCGGCGCTCAGGCCGCGGCCTAGGGGTGGCGAGACTCACTAAAGATAATTATAACTGCGGGGGATGCAAGGTGGTGGTTAGCAGTTAACGGTTGGGCATTAGCAATTAGCAGTTACATAAAAATAAGGTCCGTCCTCTTTCCATATCATTCTTGGTCTTTTAGCTGAAAGCTGAAAGCCGAAAGCTGACCGCTGATAGCTGATTTACATTCGGGTCAGGGCGGCGAAATCTTCCCGTTGGGTGAGGCGGGCGATCTCTTCCAGAAGCTGCTGCAACTCGGGAGCGTCCCGAAATTTGATTTCCAGGTGGAAATCCGGCCCCTCAAAGACGGGCGGCGGCTGGAGCTGGACCCTGGGGTGACCCTTCAAGCCCAGGCGGCCCAGGGCTTCCTGAAAGGCGGCCAGGGCGGCGCTCAGCCTAGGGTTGAGCCAGCGTTTCAGGCAGCGCCGCACCGCCTCGGCCCGCTCCGGCGGATTGAGGGTCGGGTCGTGAAGATACTGCCGCAGGTGCTGGCGGGACAGGACCTCCCCCGGCAAGACGCCTTCGCGACGGGCCAGGAGCTCCACGGCCTCCAAAAATTGCTCCTGCTTGCTCTGGCTAAAGGGCAGCTCGGAAAGGTACGGTAGGGCCGCCGCCCGGTCCGGCGCCGGCCACTGCGCCAGGGAGGCCGCGGCGGTGAGGGCCAGGCGGCCCCGGGCGCAAAGCTCCAGGAAAGCCGGCGCCAGGGCGCTCACCTGTAGGAGCCGGTCCAGGTGAGCCGCGGACGGCGGCAGCCCCAGATAGGGCAAAAATTTGGCCGCCACCGCGACCCGGTCCCAGTGGGAAAGCAACCGCCGCGCCATGAAGGCCTGCTCCCGCAGATTGAAGCTCCGGCTAAAGGCATTGTCGTAGAGAGCCACCAGCAGACAGTGGGACTCCGGAGTGCTGGGGGGAAGAAGCCGGGCCGGGATGGCCTGCCAGCCCAATTGCGCCGCGGCCTGCAGGCGTTTGCGGCCGGCCACCACCTGCCAGCGCCCATCGGCGCGGGCCCGCAACCAGGGCGGATTCAAGAGGCCCACCCCCCGCATGGAGGCGAGTAGCCGCGACAGGTCAACGCCGGCGGGAACCGTAAAGGTATAGTCCTCCAGGTCCACCGCGGTCAGGGAAATTTCCTGAAACGGGATTGCCTCAGTCAAGTTGAGATCCGGGATTTGGCGCTGGTTGGCTGCTGGCCGGATTCGATCATACCATGACCGGAGCGGCCGGGGCTAACTAATTTTCAGGGGTAGGTCAGGCGTCTCGCCCGCCGCTTTTTCCGGCACAGGCTGGGTGCCTGTGCCGCCAATCCCCAAATTATTAAATTTTTCAAACTAGGTGGGGCCGGAAGTCAACCGCGGATTAATCAGACCTGACTAAATTTTGTCCCATTAAACTGCCATCCCGGGCGCAAGTGAGTTTCTCGCCTGATATAGTCGAGACGCCTCACTTCGTCCGGGATGGGCCGGCCAGACCGTTATTCCATAGACTGATAATTATACGGTGCCGGGCTAATGGGGGTCCTGGCATTGGACGGCTGGGGCGCCTGGCTGTAGGCCTGCGACCCCGTATTACTGCCATATCCTGGTCCCGAGGGGGTCACCGGCGCCGGGGTGTTCCAACTGTTGCCGGGACCGGGCGGCGCCGCCGGCGCTGGGGTGTTGTCGCTATACCTGGGGCCGGGGGGCGCCGCCGGCGCCGGCGCATTATAGCCGTACCCCGGACCAGGCGCCGGCTGGCTGTAACCATAGGGGGCCGGAGCACCGTAGCCCGGCTGGGTCGGGTAATAGCCCTGGGGTGGCGCCGTCTGCCGCTGCTGCACCAGATAGCCGGCGCCAGCGCCCAGGGCGGTCCCGATTAGGCCGCCGATGGCGGCCCCCGCCCAGGGATTTCTATTGCCGATGGCGGCCCCGGCGAGGGCTCCCACGCCGCCGCCCAGGGCCGCGCCGGTACCGACGTAAGGACTGGAAGCGCAGCCCATGAGCAGGCTAAGCGAGGTGAGCATCACGATTATTCCGGGCCAGGCGTGCACGATAATTTCCCCTCTCCAGAAAGGTTACTTTAGTTATAAGTCGGGGGCGACGGCGCATAGCTGTAGCCCGGTTGCGGCGGTGCATAAGCGGCCGGAGGCGGACCATAGTTGGGCTGCGGAGGCTGATAATAGGGTGGCGGATTAACCGAACGCCCATACACCTCGCCGCCCACACCACCTACGGCAGTGCCCAGCAGACCGCCGATGGCGGCGCCTCTCCAGGGATTATTGGGACTGGAGGCAATCCCCAGGGCCGCACCCATGGCGGCGCCCAGACCGGCGCCGGTTAGCATGTAGGGATTCTGGTTGGGGGTGGTAGCGCCGCACCCTATTAAAGAACTCATCAGCAGCAGCACCACCAGGAATTGCGGGGCCTTCACTTTTCTTAAAAGTCGCTTCCAGGTATTCACAACCTTATCCTCCCCAAAAAGGGTTTTCTTCTGCTTTTACCTTTTTAGACCGGGGGCTGAGGGGAAAAGTTAAGCACCGTGAAGCTCAGGAGGATAAAAAAAGTCAAGAGAGAGAATATTTTGCGATGGCGGGGAAAGGAAGGCTGGGCTGGCTCCCTAATGGTAGGGGCGGCTCGCGAGCCGCCCCTAAGCCTTTCATATTTTTCTTCGTAACTATTTACTTGGCGATTACCAGGATGACGGCGTCTTTGGCGACGGAGGCGCCGGGTTCGAAGTTGATGGCCTTGATGGCGCCGGTGGCCGGAGCGGGGAGGCTGTTTTGCATCTTCATGGCCTCGAGGACGCAGACCAGATCGCCGGTGGCGACTTTGTCCCCCACCTTGACGCTGTAGCTGATGATCATGCCCGGCATGGGGGCGCGCAGCGGCACTTCGCCGGCGGCCAGTTCGGCGGCGGGCGCGGCCGCGGGGGCGGCGGGCCGGGGGGCGGCGGCCGCGGGCGCCGGTTTGGCTACGGCCGGGGCGGCTGCGGGTTTAGGAGCCGCCGCCACAGGCGGCGCGGCTACAGGCGCCAGGCTGGTGATCACCGGGGCCCCGGAGGTGCACTCCACCTCCACTTCATAGTAGGCGCCGTCCACGAAGACGTTGAAGGTCCTCAGGCCCGCGCCCTTGGCCGGGGCGGTTTTTTCCAGGGAATCGAGATACTCCTTCACCTGGGCGAAGAGCTTCTTGCCCTTGATGGTGGTGTAGACCGTGTCCTCCAGCTTCACCTGCTCCAGGGTCTTGGGCTTGACCTCGTCGGGGACGGGCTCCAGGCCGTACTTCCATTTGAGGAAGCGGCTGCCGGTGGTGGGGTAGAGGGCGTAGATCAGGACGTCGCCGTCGTTTTTGGCCAGGCCCTTGGTCTCGGCCACCGCCTTGTCCCACTCCGGCTCCAGGATCTCGCCGGGCCGCTTGGTGGTGGGCTCCTCGCCCCGCTCGTAGCCCTTGAGGATGATCTTCTGGACCTTTTTGTCCATGGGCGCCGGGGTCTTGCCATAGAGGCCGTAGGCCAGACCCTTGACTTCAGCCGGGACCATCTTGTAGCGCCCGAAGAGCACGTTCATCACCGCCTGGATGCCGACGATCTGCGACGTGGGCGTCACCAGCGGCGGGTAGCCCAGCTCGGCCCGGGTCTGCGGCAGATCCGCCATCACTTCGTGGATGCGGTCCAGGGCGTTGGCCTCCTTCAGCTGATTCACCAGATTGGAGTACATGCCGCCGGGGATCTGGTGCAGGAGCACCCCGGTGTCGATCTGGGCCATCTTGGAGGTGTCCAACAGATCACGGTACTTTACCGCCACCTTCTCCAGGTCCTGGCCGATCTCGATCAACTTCGCCAGGTCCATGTCGGTCTGGCGCTCGGTCTGCTCCACCGCCACCAGCAGCGGTTCGATGGCCGGCTGGGAAGTGCGCAGGGCAAAGGGGCAGAGACAGGTGTCCAGGACGTCCACGCCGGCCTCGATGGCCTTCAAATAACTCATGGAACCGGAGCCGGAGGTGTAGTGGGTGTGGAACTCCACCGGAATCTTGATGGTCTCCTTGACGGCCTTGATGATGGCGTAGGCGTCGTTGGGCGAGACCATGCCGGCCATGTCCTTCAAGACGAAGGAGTCGGCCCCCATCTCTTCGGACTTTTTGGCAAAGTCGACGTAGTAGTCGAGATTGAAGATGGGGCCGCCCAGGCGCCGCTGGGTCAGGCTGAAGCACACCGCCGCCTGGAAGTGGGCCATCAGCCCGGTTTTCTTGGCGTCCATCAGGGCCTTGACCGACACCTCCCAGTTGCGCATGTCGTTTAGGGCGTCGAAGACCCGGAAGATGTCCACCCCCGCCTCGGCGGTGTAGCGCACGAAGCGGTAGGTCAGGTCGTCGGCGTAGTTACGGTAGCGTTCCATGAAGGGCACGATGTCTTCGGTGCGCATCCGGGTGGCCAACAGCGACTGGTGGCCGTCCCGAAAGGTGGTGTCCGTGAACTTGATGGGGTTTTTGCCTGCCATTGATTACTCCTTCGTCGTAAGCTTTCAGCTGTCAGCAGTCAGCCTTCAGCTTTAAACCAACCTATGGGTTTTTTATTTTCGGTGAAAAAACCTTTGAAATCGCTCCTAAACCTCCTCTTAGGAAAGGAGGATTTTGCTTTTAGCTGATCGCTGACAGCTGATCGCTTCTTTATCTCAAACTGCGGCGCTGCATCAACAGGCGCAGCTGCATGGCCTGGCTGCGGCCGGCCAGGGCCCAGAGGCTGACCGCCGGCCCGGGGGCGGCGACGGCCGCCGCGCCCGTCAGGGCCGCGGCCTGGCAGGCCACCTCCTCAGCGGCGATATAGGCCGAGACGGCCCCGCTGATGGCGGCTAATATTTGCGGTTTGATGGGCATCTCTTTCTCCCAGTTCAAAGTTCAAGGTTCAAGGTTCAAAGTTGACCTGCAATCAGCAGTCTTTTACTGACTACTGGCCACTGGCAACTGACCACTGCCCTACACCGGGATGTTGCCGTGCTTCTTGGCCGGCAGGGTTTCCCGCTTGGATGCCAGGGCCGAAAGCGCCGCGATGAGTTTGGGCCGGGTCTCCCGGGGGGCGATCACCTGGTCCACAAAGCCGCGCGAGGCGGCGATGTAGGGGTTGTAGAGCAGGTTCTCGTAGTGGGCGATAATCTCGGCCCGCTTGGCCACCGGGTCCGCCGCCTCTTTGATCTCCTTCC
>JAPLJC010000204.1 GCA_026388765.1 Deltaproteobacteria bacterium | reverse complement strand
TTAAGGAGGAAACTACACGTAACTATCTGGGGATACGAGAGAAAAAGGTGGGGTTTTGCTTTTGCAAGGATTGCGGTCTAAGGCTTGATTATGACCATGGAGTCGGTAGGCCTACCCCACGCGAAGCGTTTAGTTCATGATTTGGATGTGGGAAGTTTTCAGGGTCTTGATAAGTTTCAAGTCATAGCAGAAACCTTCTATTGGGGGATTACCCGCAATTCTCCAGTTAAAAGAACCGGAGGACAGGCAGTTCCTCCGTTCTGGTTTTCAGATAATTACTAAATCTTTGCCGTTCGCCAGTCAGTCCAGCAGCAGGAAGTTGACCGGGGAAAGGGGGTATTGCACGGTAAAGGTATCAAAGACGGTGTAAGCTCCGGTATTTCCTTTATAGCTGTTTACCGTCACCTGCGTGCCGCAAATATCCACCACGCTAAAAAAGTAGGTGTCGGCGGCATTGGAAACATGCCACAGAATCGGGTTCACCTTGGGCGTACCGGTACTTACCCGTACGCCGCAGGTGCCGCAGAGCAGCTGAAATACATTGCCTTTCCATTGAATGGGAGGCGTGGGCTGGGGGTTGGGGGCAATACTGCTGTTGATGTTTTTCCTGGAATAGAGATGCGTATGCCCACAGCAAAAAAGGTCAAAGTTATTATTATCCAGAATACTCCACAACTGCGTCCAAGTAGCATCATGATCGGGCGTAGGTTCGATGGGATCGTCGAACACAGAGTAATAGGGCACATGAATGAAGAGAAACTTATGGGTGGCCTTGGTCTGGGCCAGTTGGGCCTGGAGCCAGGCTAATTGGTTGGAGTCGATCGTGCCGCCCAGGTCAGGATTGGGGACATCGGCGGTAAGGAAATAAGGATCCAACACGGCAAAGAAGGCGTCGCCGCCGGGAGACTCAAAGGAATAGACCAGATGGTCATAACTGGGGGTATAACCAGCCGGGCCGTTGGCGGGATTACTCGCAAATGCTGTCTGGTATGCTGTTTGGTTGGTGAATATAAACCCCTGATCATCGGTAGCCCCTTTAACATAGAGTTCATGATTGCCGATGGCCGTATATAAGGTAATTTTGGCATCCGTCAGACGTTTCATGGCTGTTTTAAAGTCATCGAAAGTATATTTGCCGTCGATACAGCCCCTATAGGCCTGGTCGCCGCCGTAGATCACAAATGACGGCCGGGGCGATAAGGCCACGATTGTTTTATTGATGGCGTCTAAGGCTGCCGTGTTGATAATTGGGGTGCCGTAATCCCCGCGGCTATCGGCCATGAAGACGAAACGTAGATTTTCGGCATAACCTGAGGCCGGCAGCAGCGTGATGGCGCAAATGGCCGCAGCCAAACAGATGACCGAGACAATTTTTTTGATTCTGTAGGTCATAATTGAGCTCCGTTAAATCACTGGCCAAGGGCCGATGGCTGTGTCCAGGTAGCCTGGTCTGGCCGGTATATCGGCTGGTTGAAGGGAACCCATGCGTCATAAATATCAAATAGCAAAAATCGCCATCACCAGGGATTATGCGGCAGAATGGATCACCGCAGTTAAAAAACGGTTTTTGGGGAGTTCTTTCCCCGAGTTTAACCCCAAGAAGCATCCTGTTTTGTAGCCGAATTGTCGGTCTGAATAATCAGACGATTGTTCCTTAGTCCATGTTAAGCAAAAAGTATACCTTGGCCTGATCATAGATTTATACATTTGATAAAATATAAACCATTGCCCCGATTTTCTCAAGACCCTCCCAGGCTTCTCTGACTTCCCATATATAACTTGCCAATATCTATAATAACTGGCAAGTTTCCATACCATCCCGATATTTAACTTAGGATAATATCCTCCAGCCGCCGCTTGGGCACGTGGTGCACTCCCTGATCGTCCCGCCAGTACTTGATGCTGCCGCCGGGGCCCACTTCTTCCACGATCACGGTCTCCCGGGGCCGGCCCAAGGCGATGACCAGGAGGATGTCCAGCGTGGCGGGAATCTTGAGCAGGTCCCGCAACCGGTCACGTTGGATGGAGCCCAGCATGCAGCCGCCCAGACCCTGTTCCCGGGCCCCCAGGAGGATGCTTTGGGCGGCGATGCCGTGGTCGCAGCCGAAGTTTTTGGAGATCTCCGTGTCCCCTAAGATGATGATGTAGGCGGCCGGCCGCTCGCCCTCCGCCGGCCCCGGCCAGTCCTTCAGGTAGCCGGCCCAGGCCAGGCAGGAGAAGATGGCGGCGTTTGGCTCGGCCTCGCAGGCCAACAGGTATTTCAAGGGTTGGAGGTTGGCCGCCGAGGCGGACAGGCGGGCCAGGTTCACCAGTCCTCGTAGCGTCTCCGGCGATATCGCCTCCCCTTGGTGGAAGCGGCGGTAGCTGCGGTTTCCTTTGACCAACTCTTCGATCATGGCAACCTCCTTCACAGAGAGAAGACCGGAGACCGGAGACCGAGGACTGGGGTTGGGCTCCCGTCTCCCGTCCTCGGTCTCCCGTCATCTTTGGGCTCTCTGTGTCTCTGGGGTGAAATTTTCAAGTTGTCTCTTCCTGGCGCGCCAACTTGAAAACTCCTTCCGGGGTGAGGGTGGCGATGACCCCTTGGGTTTGCAGGAAAGCCTCCACGGGACGGCCCAGGAGCAGCTCGGTGGCCGCCGGGGTCAGCTCCCAGTCGCTGATGAGCAGCTGGCGTAAATAATGGTCAAAATGCAGGGCTTCGAACAGGGTCTCGCTCGCCTCTTCCCGGTCGGCAGCCAAATCCGTTAGGGCCCGGGCCACCTTGCGGTAGTCGCAGCGCTCCTGGTGTTCTTTGATCAAATCCCAGACTTCCGGCACCTCGGCAAAGAGGTGCTGCCGGGTCAATAGCTGGGCCACCGCCGGGGGCCGGGCGGGGTCGCTCCAGCAGTTCTGGCGGCGGCACTGCTCCGGACGGTTGTCATAGATGCGGCAGGAGTCGGTGGCCGCCAGATAGAACCAGCACTGCCGGCTGCCGGGCACTTCCCGGACCTTCAGGCGTTCCTCTGGCAGGGGTTCGACCGTCCCCTCCCGGTTGGTCACCTGCTCCCCGGGCCGCAGGGTGTAGACATCGTTCCAGGTGAGAATTTCTTCTTGGAACCGGGGCAGATCATGAGTAAGCAGGGTAGGGCTGCCCAAGCGGCAGCACTCGCCGCAACGGACGCAGGTTTCCTTCGTCTCCTTAAACCGGTTGCCGGCGGCGGTCATCAGCCGGCGCCAGGCCGCGCCCCGGGCCGCCAGCGGCAAGGTATTCCAGTTGTCGAAAACCTCTTTGAATCCGGCGGCCGCGTCGATCTGACGGCGCAGGATCTTGAAGCGGCCGCTGGTGGCGGAGATTTGCAGAACGGCGGCCAGATAATCTTCCCAGATGGAGGCCATCACCTCCCGGGAGCCCTTGGCCAGGGCCTCACCGGGGTCCTGGTGGACTTTTCCCATAAATTTTCTTGGTGGCATGAATATTCCTTAATTCTTTTAAGTTAAGCGGAATTCTATCATTTTCCGGCGGATCGTTCTACCCATCCTAGAACCTATTTCAAAACCTCTCTGAGGTGGTAACTAGGTTCTCAACCAGGCAAAGCCTGGGAATGGCGGTTTTAAGTCCCCCTTTTCTAAAGGGGGATTTAGGGGGATTATCAAGCGCTTACTAATCCCCCTGACCCCCGTTAGAAAAGGAATGTTGTACTTAGCATACCCGTGAAAGAGGGGTGATATGTGTTTAGAAGCTTTGACTGCGGATATGGGATACCATGAGAGTGGGAAATTTCCATTTATATTCTCTTGTGGCAAAGGGCCGATTATGCTATTGGTTCTGTGTCAGAATCCTTTCTGGAGGGAGATTAAAATGCAAGATGGCGTTGGAGGCCCCTTTTTACAGACGGCAGTTTTCTGCGAGAAAGTGCTTCAAGAAAAAGATGGAGTTTTAAGCGCAATCCGCATTGTAGATCAATTTACTGTATCTTCCTCTGTTGAGGGAACTCCCGAGTTAATGCCAGCAATAAATATTGCTGCTTCTCTATTAATTTCATTTAAATCAGGAGATGTTAAAGGAAAATGGGAGTTGAAAGTAAAGCCTGTTACGCCATCCGGGCAAGAACTTCCCGGTTTTATTGGTCCGGTAATGTTTGAAGGTGGTCATCGTGGGGCAAATGTTATCATACAGTACGTTTTGCCAGCAAAAGAAGAAGGAACATACTGGTTTAATGTAATGCTAAATGATAAATCGATTACAAAGATGCCCCTGAAGATAGTATATTCGAAGGCACAGATATCAACCATCGTTCAACCTGTGAATTAGAGCCTTTTTGGAGAGAAATAGGTGCCATATTCACGTTTTCGACAATTGATCGAAGGAGGTTCTTTAATTCATCCTCACTCCTAAAAGCATCGGAAAATTCAGATAGATACAGTTCGGTTTCGTAAACCATGTTAATGGCGGCTTGATTTTTGCTCTGATTCACATTCCATGAAGCAGAAACAAACCAATCCTCAAAATCATCCAGAGAAACCTCTCCGAGAAGATAGCTTGCCAATTTATCGCGGATTTCATTATCAAGTGACAGATTCATATGCCCCCCTTTTTTCCTAGAAAACGCGTTAGCAAACAAGAACTTCGGCGAATTTTTAATGGTCGGTGTTTTTGGGGGCGTGTTTGCTCTGGTGAATTATTCGCCCGAGTGGAATCCCAAAGTCACCCCTGCCCAGTAGAGTCAGGTCAACCTTTATGCACGTGGAGCCAAATGGTAGCATACTTCGATGGCAATTATCAAGAGGTGGCCCGAGTTCATCAATATAAGCGCCCTGATGGTTCTATAGGAGCCTCTGGATTGCCTGACCCTGTAAGACTCCTCGTTGATGGGATCATATATATTTTAGAACGTAAGGCTAAAATCAATTAATTACCAGGGCTATTAGGAAATTTTTCGCTTAGAAGCCGCTGCAAACCGGTTCTGAAATAATTTCTGAGAATTTGGTGGCGTAGGCTAGGGCTTGCGGCTGCATGGTTCATTTTTTAATTTAATCCAGCCCGGGCGATGCCGCGGGCACGGAGGTTCTCCCTTACGGCAAACTTATCTCCCTTCCTGCCGCAAAAAATTGACCAGTCCCAGGACCAGATCGGTCATCGCCTCCAGATCCAGATTCGCCATGACGTCCCCCGGTCCATGGTAGTGGGGGTTGCGCAGGAAGGCGGTGTCGGTGAGCATCACCGCCGGGTAACCTTCATCCCAAAAACTGGCATGGTCGCTGAGCCTGACCTCGGGCAGCAGGAGCTGGACCCCCGGGGGCACGGCCAGGGAGACGGTGGGGAGGCCACAGCCACCTTTGATGGCGGCCTCCAGGCGCTGGAGCAGCGGCTTGGAGCGCCCATCGCTCACCAAACCGAGGAAGTTGCCGGTGGTGGGGTAGCCCAGGAGACGCAGGCTCAGGGGCAGCTCCTGGCTGCCCGGCTCGACGCTATAGTAGCCCACCATTTCCAGGCAGAGCATACCCAGGATGTTGTCCCCCTGCTTACGGGCCTGCCTGGCATAGACCCGGGAGCCCATGTAGGGAGTGGCAAAGGCCGGAGGCTCCTCGCAGGTAAAGCCGATGAAGGTCCAGGGGCGGGGCGGCGGGAGGCTCCGGGCCAGGCGGGCCGTCTCCAGGAGCACCGCTACCCCGCTGGCGTTGTCGTCGGCGCCGGGGGTGCCGGCCACCGTGTCGACATGCGCCCCCAGGATATAATAGCCGCCGGCGGCCGGCTCTCCGGCCACGATGTTGCTCACTTCCCGGCTCAGATAGGTGTGGCTCTGCCGCCGGGGTTCATAGCCCAACTGGGCGAAGCACTCAAAGACATAATCTTCGGCAGCCTTAAGGTTCTTGGGAAGATAGATGGAGCGCTCCCCCAGCTTGACGCTGAGGTGTTCCAGGTGGGTTCTCAGATTGCTCCGAATCTCGGCGCGGTTCATGAGTTCAGCAGACCCCAAGCCGGGGACCCAAACGTAGGAGAACCCCCAGCACCAAAGCAGAAGAACTGCCAGTTTGCCGTCCTTAGTAGCCACAAAAGCCGGTGGTAATCAGCTCATCGCCCCTGGCAAGGCGAGTAGCTAAGACAGCAAACCGGTCTGTCACTTAAGCCTCTCCTCAATCCAACCGCCGCCCAGGACCCGGTCGTCAAGATAGAAGGCCACGGCCTGGCCAGGGGCCACGGCCGACTGCGGCGCCGCGAAAATCACCTGCGCGGCGGCGGCGCTCAAGGGCGTGATCCGGGCCGCTACGCCCGGATGGCGGTAGCGGATGACCGCCAGAGCCTCCAAGTCCTGCGCCGGCGGCTCAATGAGCCAGTTGATCCGGCCGGCTATCAGGCCCGGAGACCTGACCTCATTTTTGTAGCCCAGCACCACCCGGTTGGTCTCGGGGTGGATTTCCGCCACGTAATAAGGTTCCCGGGCCGGGATTCCCAGGCCCCGGCGCTGCCCTACGGTATAATGCTCCAGACCCCGGTGCCGCCCGAGGGTTCGCCCCTGGAGGTCCACCAGTTCCCCCGGGGTCCCGGGCCCGCGCCGGGCCCGGATAAAATCCGGGTAGTGGCCCTGGGGGATGAAGCAGAGTTCCACGCTTTCAGGGCAGTCTGGGTTGACCGGCAAGCCCAGTTCCCGGTAACGGCGGCGCACCTCCGTCTTGGTCATCTCCCCGAGGGGGAAGAGGAGGTGCGGCAGCAACTCCCGGGGCAGGCGGCTGAGAAAGTATGATTGATCCTTGCGCCGGTCCACGCCGCGGTAGAGTCCCAGGGCGCCGTCCGCCGCGGTTTGCAGCCGGGCGTAGTGACCGGTGGCCAGCCGGTTCAGACCTTCGGCTCGGAGCAACTCCCAGAGGCGGCCGAACTTGATGGCCGCGTTGCACTGGACGCAGGGATTGGGAGTGCGGCCCCGGGAGTACTCGGAGACAAAATAGTCCACTACCCGCCGGGAAAACTCTTGCCTGAGGTCCATTTCTCTGAGCCGCAGGCCCAGGCCCCGGGCCAGGGTGGCCAAGTGTCCGGCTGGAGGGCCATGGTCACAGAGACGCAAGTGAACTGCCAATGGCTGGCACCCTTGCTGGATGAGCAAGGCCGCGGCTATGGCGCTGTCCATGCCGCCGCTCAGAGCCACAGCCACTCGTTGATCAAGCCCGGGCATAGTCAAGATATCCGCAGGTTTCAAATTACCTTTAAGATTTATGGAATCAATAAATAATTCAAGTGAACATGTCTTTAAAATATCTCAACCTGATTGCCAATTAACTTGAACGCCAGGTTCACGTAAATGAACATTATTATTAACGATAACAGAAATTTTAAACAGGGGCAAAGCTGAGGTTTTGCAGGAAGTTTATGGCGACGCCAAAGTTGGGGTTAGTAGGGCCCGGCGGTTCCAGCCGGATCACCTCTCCTGCGGCGGTGAATTGGGAAATGTGGTGATTATCCAGAAAAGGCAGAGGCGCGGCGATGGTTAAAGAAAGGACCTGGCCGGGTTGGAAGGTTACCGGGTGATCGACGTGGAAAAAGCTCCCCGTCAGGCTGATATCCCTTAATACCCCCTGGCCCTGGCGCAGTTCTCCGCTCACCGGGCATTGAGTTTGATAGCGCACCTCCAACGGAATGATAAACCGGCTAAAACGCCTTCTTTCGAGGGAGGAGGACATAATGAACCCACCAATTTGAGAATAATCCTAAAAATTTAATGCAGGGGGTGTGCCAGAAGAGCGGGAATTCTTTGGATGAGGCCAAGACGTATACCACCCAGATATTCCTTGACGCCACTGACCCCTTACTTTATCATTGCCGGGAGAAGGCCATTTTTGCCGATGATTAAGGGGCTGAAGGCTGGATCATGTCTCATGTAGTGGCGGTTATCAATCAGAAGGGCGGCACCGGTAAGACCACCACCGCCCTGAATTTAGGGGCCGGCCTGGCTTATCAGGGATACCGCACCCTGATCATCGACCTGGACCCCCAAGGCCATACTACCATCGGCATCGGGCTGGATACGGACACCATCACCGCCTCCATGGCGGACGTGATGACCGTCCCCCGCCTGAGCATCAGTGAGGTGGTCTTACCCAGTTATATTCTGGGGCTTGATTTGGCGCCGGCCCACATCCATTTGGCCAGGGCGGCGGAGCAGGTCTACACCCGGGTCTTTCGGGAGGCCATCCTGGCCCAATCCCTCAAAGATGCGGATTACGACTTCATCCTCATCGACTGTCCTCCGTCCCTGGGAGTGCTCACCACCAACTCTTTGTACGCCTGCGACTTTATCATCATTCCCTGTCAAATTTCCCGCTATTCCCTGGATGGCCTGGCGGATTTGCTCACCACCGTGGAGACGGTCAAGAGCCTGGCCATGGAGGAGTTGTTTGAGGGGGACCTGTTCCGGATCCTCCTCACCATGTATGATAAACGCAACCGGATCACCAATGAATATATTTTGGAGCAACTGGCGCCTTACCGGGATAAGACCTTCAAAACCATGATCAATAAAAACGAGGCCCTGAATCAGGCCCAGATTGCCCAGAAGGCCATCTTCGATTTTGAGCCCAGATCTTCCGGGGCCCAGGACTATTTTCAACTTACCCTTGAATTCTTGGAGATATGGCAAAAAAGAAACAGCTTGCCGGCAAAACGACCAAGCTTGCAAAGCTGCCTTTAACGCAGGCCCTGGCCGAACAGTCGGAGGAAGCCGGCCGGCATTTGCCGCCAGTCCCCCTGAGCCATGGCGCCGCCGAACCCTTGGGCGCCATTTATCTCCATTTAATCCGGGAACTGACCTCTTTACTGTCTGAATTGCGGGTTCCCGAAGATTCTTTGCCGCCGCACCAGACCTACCTGCCCCCTCACATCCCCAAGCCCCAACAGCTCCGGCAATCCCTGCGAAATGCCCAACAAGGGCTCCGGGAACTGCACCAGCTTCTTTCCCGGCCTTAGAGCTCGATCTCAGACTAAGAAGTTTTGCCGCTTCGCCTGCCAATGGTGGTTCCGGGTGGCCGCAGGCCGTCGCCAAAACCTGCTAGGCCCAGGCACCTATCTTACCATTTGCCGTGGAAACCGAGACAGGTGGCTAGCTACTTTGCTAATATACCAGGGGCGATCCTGGTCTTTGCCCTAAATTAATGGGCGAACCCAAGGTTCGCCCCGACATTTTCATGCCTGGTGAAGGCGAACGGGGATAAAGCGATCAGAGCCGGCCGGCCAAGGCGTAGGAAAAGATAAGGGCCAGGGGATTTACGCCCCGCTGGCCCCCAAAATGAGATGATTTGAGAGTGTGGCTCGGTTTTCGTCCTCATTAACCCAATAGCCTAACCCAAAACGAGGAACGGGGCGGAAGGGGCCCGAAGGCCCCTAGGGTTTACTTCGTTTTAGGCGCTGGCATTATCGGGGGGGGCGATCCTGCTGGCGGAGGCGTTCCGGTTTTGGCAATCTTATCCTGGAGCTTAGCAGTATTTTCCTGGATGATTTTGCTGATTTCGCTGGTTTCCCCTACCGCCCGGACGGGTTTAACCGCCATGCAACCGCCGCCGGCGAAGCAGGTCTGCGCCACCTTGTCTTTGTATTCGGCGGAGTGGATGGTGGCATCCTTCAAGTGAGCCAGAGCGTCATTTAGTTTGCCGTCCTTTTCATCCAAAACTGCCAGGTTGTTGAGGGCAAAGGGATTAAATTTGTCGAGTAGTACCGCCTTGGCGAATTCATTTCTGGCGGCCTCATACTTGCCATCCCGGATGAAGTCATAACCTTTGGATATCGGGGTGTAAACATCGTCCGGCATCATGGCGCCGCCCCGGATGGTGCCGGCCGGAGCCGTCTGTTGGCCCGGGCCTTTGGCCCCGCCGGTTGGAGCCATTTGGGCCAAGGCCGGGATGGCAAAGGCCAGGGATAGAATTACTAAGAAAAGTAAGCAGTTACGTGAATGTCGCATCATTTCTCTCCTTATTCGAGCTTGAAGTTAATTACCGCCCCTCGTTCTAGACGATTAAATAAGGATTTTTTCGCCAATGTCAAGAAAAGCTTCGGGAATATAAAATTTTACTTGGAGGTTTCGGACGGTAATCTGTCGTCTGCGCGGTAACCGCCGGTCCCGAATCTTATCTTCCCGACTCATCTTTATAGGGTTATTCCGAAGCGCTGGCGGATTTCCGGGCGCCAGCGCCGGGAGCCTTCCAGGTCCAGGGAGACGGCCAGGATCTTCTGGCCATCGCTGCCGGCCAGGACGATCCAATGGCTCAGTCCTCCCCAGTGCGGATCAGTTTCGCCAATTCTTTGGCCGGCGGGGCCAGGGGCTGTCTAGCACAGGCTGGTCCGTCCGGCAGGGCGTAGCGCGTCCGGCGATTTCCGCAGTAAAGGCGGCGGTGGCCGCTCCTCCTCCTTGAGGGGGCAGGGCTATGGTGGGGGGCGAAGCACTGGTTTTTCCGCTCCGAGTAATAAATGGGCTCCGGCCCTTGCCGCTCCTTCTCAGGCCGGAGGAGCGCAACCGGGTCCAATGGTTCAGTAGAATAAAGAATTTTCCAATAAATGCCGATAGATAATCAGAAGGGGAGGTTTCCGGCCTGGGTTGGGGTGGGCCAAAACCTCCGTGCGAGGCTTTATGGTCATATTTTTCAGCAGCCGAAGATTGATGAGCACCTAAATAAAAGCAGTGAGGTCGAAATCTTAGGAGGTCATCCGTGGCCGACTTGTGCTCCACCGGCGCCATCCGCCTCGCCTGTCATAGCGAACTTTCCCTGCCCTTGCTGCTCAGCCTGTGGATGGCCGGGATGGATCTAGTCTGGCGCCGGATTCCCAACTACCTGACCCTGGGAGGAGCCGTGGCTGGATTGGGCTTTCAGTTGGGCGGCCGCGGCTGGTCGGGCCTGTTGGACGGCTTAGGGGGTGCGGTTTTGGGTTTCTCATTGCTTCTCTGGCCCTACCTTAAAGGGGGCATGGGCGCGGGAGACGTTAAGGGCCTGGCCGCTTTGGGAACCTGGCTGGGTCTGGAGCGCACCTTCTATCTGTTCTTTTACATGGGCCTTTCCGGGGGTCTGATCATTATCGCGGTCCTGATTTGGCAGGGGCGCTTCTGGACCCAGATCAGGCGAGGCTCAATCCAGCTGCAAAACTGGGTCCTGTGCCAATCCCGGTTAAAAGTTCCGGCCCGGGTTGAGGCCGGGGGACTGGAGATTCCCTATGGGGCGGCCCTGGCCCTGGGAATGGTGTTGCTCTGCGGGCGGCAGCTATGGTTCTCTTAATTGACCGAATGGCATTTTCCCTGCGAAGGAGTTGGGGAAGGCCTAGGGGGGATAATTTCCGTGGCCGCCTCGAAAAAATGAGGCGGAGCAAGTCGGGAGGTTGAGCAGGTCTGCAAACCAGAAGGGCTCGGTGGCGATGATCGCCGCGGCCGCTTCCTGGCTGGTGCAGTAAGCATACCGGGCCAGGGCCTGGAAGAATCGGTCAAAGAAATGAAACGATAAGGCTTCTGGTAACAGAATTATCCTGAGGAAAGGTAAACCGATGTTCCTTAGATTAATACGACATTTTAGCCTTAGGCGTCGCTGTCAGGAAGGGGTCGCGGCGGTTGAGATGGCTCTCTGTCTTCTCCCTTTGCTGCTATTGCTCGGTGGGATAGTAGATTTTGGCGACGCCTATTACATAAAACAGGTCATTACGAATGCCAGCCGGGAAGGAGCCCGATATGGCTCCCGGTTTACAATAGACTCAACTGGGAATCATATTATTCCTGCAAATATTACCTCTCCCTACACCATCGCCGGCTATGTAACAAATTATTATGGCGGTTCTGTTACTAATTTGACGGTCCCGACACCGACCGGCACGGGATATACCAGCGGCACTAGCGGGGATCCTCTTACTGTTACGGTTACCGCCCAAAAAAATTGGTTTTTCCTTGGGAATTTGCTGGGATTCACCAATCCTCAAACCCTCACGGCTACCACAACTATGGCATTGGAGTAAGAAAATTGACTGGCCTAGAAAATCATGGCATTAAGAAAAGATTTCCTAATACCCTTGACCAATCAGGTGCGATTGCTGTCATTATGTGTGCGGCGTTGATCATGTTTGCTGGGTTTGCGGCCCTGGCAATTGATATCGGGCACTTGGCATGGGTGCAAAGCGAATTGAAAAAAGCTGCGGAGGCCGGCGCCTTGGCGGGGGCCAGGACTTTAGTGCCTTACATCGCCGGCAACCCACCACAACCAAACTGGTCTGGATTTAAGGCGGTTGCCATCAATACTGTCAAGGCAAATTATGCGGACGGAAACCAATTGACCGATTGCACGGTGCAGTCTGGCTATTGGAGTGTGGTACAGCGCCTGTTTTTCACCACCGCCCCTGCGGAAACGCTGCCCCCGGTTCCAGGCATCCAGGTGGTGGTGGCCAAAAACTCCGGTCAGAACAACGGCCCGCTCCAGTGGCTCTTCGCCCCCGTCCTTGGGTTTAGCCCTACCAAAGACCTGAGCGCCACGTCAGTGGCTACGGTCGCTTTTCCCGCAGCCATGCCCAAGGGGTCAGTTTTTCCATTAGCAGTAACCAAGGCTATCGTGGACCAATATTGGAATCAACCCATTATGGTGCCTTTCGACATCGGCTCCGGGTCGTCAAACGGCCAATGGACTTCGTTCTTGGTGAATAGCTCAGGAGCCTCGTACGTTAAAGGTCTGATTACCGACGGCAACCCCACCCCTCTAACAGCCGGTGAAACTATCTATATCCAAACCGGGGTGGTCGCCTCCAATTACGGCAATGTCCCTGTGACAACGCCTCCGACAACGGTAGTAATTCCGTTTGTCGACAGTGTGGCTAGCGGCTCTACCCCAACGATAAAGGGCTTTGTCGCCTTTGACATCAAATCCAGCGTCCAGGGCACCAAGATTATTACGGGCCTTATTAACAAGACTTATCCAATTTCTCAAGCCACAGGCTTTTCGAGTTCAGGCTATAGCCCCGCTAATCACGCTGTACTGGTCAACTGATTCCTATCAAATTACCCGCCCCGGTTGCAGACAAACCAAATTGGCTGCCCCAATTTCAGTCATTCCCGGCCATTAGTTGATTTTGCCACCGAACCCTGATAAATATTGATAAGGTTCCAGGTGGGGCGCCAATTCTTTGTATTCCTGACATGCCGGAAGGCCGGATTTTGGGAGAATCCTTTCAGCGTGCCGCTGGAGATAAGCTATGCTCATTGTGATGGATAGGGATGCCACCGCGGCGCAAATTGACGCGGTGGTACAGAAAATCCAATCCCTGGGATACACGGCCCAACCCATGCCCGGTGGCGAGCGGGTGGCCGTGGCCATCCTGCGCAACCTGGGACCGGTGGATCAGGCCCACTTCCTGGATATGGCCGGGGTGATTCAAGCCATTCCGGTGTCCCGCCCGTACAAGTTGGTCGGCCGGGAGATGAAGCGGGAAGACACCATCGTCAGCTGGCCCGGCCTGGAAGTGGGCCGGGGCCGCTTTGTGGTCATGGCCGGGCCCTGCGCGGTGGAAAGCGAATCCCAGGCGCTGACCATCGCCGAGAGGGTAAAGGCCGCAGGGGCTCAAATCTTCCGGGGGGGGGCCTTTAAGCCCCGGACCTCACCTTACAGCCACCAGGGGCTCGGCAAGGCCGGGCTGAAGATTTTGAAAAAGGTGCGGGAAGAGACCGGCCTGCTTACCATCACCGAGGCCGTGGACCAGGAATCTTTGCGACTGGTGGTGGACTATGCCGACATCGTCCAGATCGGCGCCCGCAACATGCAGAACTTTTCCCTGCTGCGCTGCGCCGGCCGGGTCAGCAAACCGGTGCTCTTGAAGCGGGGCATGTACGCCACCGTGGAAGAGTGGCTCATGGCCGCCGAATACCTCATGGCCGAAGGCAATTCCCGGGTCATCCTCTGCGAACGGGGGGTCAGGGCCATCGGCGACCATGTGCGCAATCTCCTGGACCTGGCCACCATCCCGGTGGTCCGCCGGGAATCCCATCTCCCCATCATCGTGGACCCCAGCCACGCCGCCGGGCGGCGGGACCTGGTGGCCCCCCTGGCCCGGGCCGCGGTGGCGGCGGGCTGCGACGGTCTCATCATCGAAGTGCACCATGAACCGGAAAAGGCCCTGTCCGACGGGGCCCAGTCCCTCTACCCGGACCAGTTCGACACCCTGATGGAGGAGATTAAAACCTTACGGCCCGGGGGCTGGAAGTGAGGGAGGTCCACCTCTCTCTGCCGGGACGGGACCAGAGCTACCGGATCCTCATCGAATCAGGTCTGCGTCTCCGTCTGGGCTCCCTGCTGACCTCCCTGAGTCCGGCCAAGCGGCTCTTCCTGATTTCTGACCGCCGGGTGGCCCGCCTGCACGGGGCCGAGGTGAGGCAAGTCCTGGAGGCGGCCGGTTTTGAGCCGGTGCTGCTCATCATGCCCCCCGGGGAGCGGGCCAAAAGCTGGCCGGTGGTGCAGCGCCTGGCCCGGGAGCTCTTGGAGCAGGGGGCCCACCGGGGCTCGCTTCTCATTGCCCTGGGAGGCGGGGTGGTGGGGGACCTTAGCGGCTTTTTGGCCTCCATCTTTATGCGGGGCCTGCCCTTCATCCAGGTGCCCACCACCCTGCTGGC
>JAPLJC010000035.1 GCA_026388765.1 Deltaproteobacteria bacterium | reverse complement strand
TTCCCCAAAACCATCACAGCCCCAAACACCATTTATTGAATCCCCATAGCAAAAAATCAACCTACCTCTCCTAACCCAGGCTTAGTTCATGATGACGATTATGAGAATGCGCTGTGCGATTCTCACAATCGCCTACTACTTCACGGCTAGATGTAGAGGAGATCGGCATGAAGACCTGGGTATCCCTGGTGACGGCAATGCTGCTTTTGATTACGGGGCTGGTGGTGGCGGCCCCCGCTGAAGTGGTCGGTCGTCTCACCCTGGTAGAGGGGCGGGTTGATCTGCTGAAAGGAGGGCAACTCCCGGCCAACGCCGCCAAGCTGGAAGACCCGGTGGAGTTGGGAGACGTGCTCCGCACCAAGTCCCTTTCCAAGGCCAATATCACCTTCGTCGATAGTACCGTCATCACCATTTCCCCTGAAAGCCGCATCGCCATCGAAGAGTACATGTTCGACCCGGCCAAGGGCAAGCGCAACGCCGTACTGCAGCTCTTCCACGGTATGGCCCTGGCGGTGGTGAGTAAGATCTTCAAAGCCGAACAACCGGATTTCGTCATCAAAACCCATACCGCCATCATGGGAGTTAGGGGCACCGAAGTGGGTGTCCGCCTGAGTCCCAACGATTCCACCTTTTTAAATTTCCAAGGTTTGACCCGGGTGGCCAGCGCTTTCCCGGAAATTAGCGGCGATTTGTTTAGAAAAGCCGCCAAGGTCGCCCTCTCCTTTGGCCAGGGTTACGTGGACCTGGGAAATATGCAGGCCACTACGGTGACCCGGGGCATGCCGCCTACCCTGCCCTACGGCATCTCGAACGAAGACCGGCAGATGTTCATGCGCCAGATGATAGTCAGTACCTTGAGCCCGCAGGGGGGCGGCGGAGCTTCCCCCGCCGTTTGTTCCCCGACTACGGGCTCCTGCACCACCACTTCCACGGTGAGCAGTTCCAGTTCCGTAGAAGTCGCCACTGCCTCCCTTTCCAGCACTGCCAGCGGCATATCCCCCAGCGCGGTAGTAACAGCCATCTATATTCCCCCCGTTATCGCTCCGCCTCCTGCGCCAGTTGTGGCACCGCCTCCCGCGCCGGCGTTTGTCAGCCTTTCGTTTTCCCAAATGATTTTGAACCTACCCGCGACAATCAGCTCAAGCCCCTCCAGCCCTACAGCAATCTTCCACCTCGGCTCTGTCAGCAGCACTTTCTCTGCCACTTTTGCCGCCGGCAGTGCAATGATTACCCTGCCCAGCAGTTTTACTCTAGCGACTACCACTTTTACGGCCAACATCACCGTGAACTCTAGGCCTCCCTCTTTTTGGAACAATGGTTTGCACGTGACTTTCAATCCGTATACTTTTGCTACCGCTCCTACTACTGTGACCGGCACCCTCAGCGGCCTGGCCGGTGGGCCTCTTTCGGGAACCGTGAGCCTGACCCTCACCCTTCCCGGCGCCCAAACCTTCACCTTGGAGGGGCCGGTTACCTATGCTGGCGGCATCTTAACTTTCACTAATCTCTCTGGCACCTTTACTACCATGGGCGGCCTCCCCTCGGGCACGGTGTCCTCAGCGCTCTGGACTCAGGTGGCAACATCGGCGACAGCTACGGCGGCAGGCACACAGCTGGTGAGCTCCAATTTGGCAGGAACCAGATTGGGACCACAGAGGGGTTTGCTCCTGAGAAGATAAGGATAGTCGCCCGTCGGCTGGTGCGGAATCGCCAACGTTTAATCGTAATTTAACTGCAACCCAACCTTAACCGGAGCCTCTCACCAACAGGCGACCCCCAGGCCATGTGACTATCCTGGAGTTGAGGGATACCTCATCGTTGACCCGGTAGTAGCGGCTCATCCGGTATTCGGCCAGACGCGGCAAGGGGGCGTAGACCGCCGATCAAAGCATGAAAAGCAGGGTAATTTGGCGATCGAGGGGTAACCCATATTAGTTCTCAATAATAAGGCGAAATGTGCCACCCAACGAGCTGGAGACCCAGATGAACTTTTTATCCTCTAACCGTAAATGCTTCTCCAGGTTATTTAAGTTATCCAAATTATTCTTTGTCCTTTGCCTAACCACTTTCGTCCTGGTAGGCTTTAGTCCCGGCGGCAACGAAGCTGCCCTCCATGACACCCTCACCGCCCTCGACGAAACTCACGGGGGCATCCTCCCCCCTGGCCCCATCTTGGGGCCGGCTGGTATTCAGCCGCTTGCCAGCCTCCCCAGCCTGACGGGCGCTGGCGTCCCCAAGGCGTCTCCCGGCAATCCCGCGGTGGCTGAGTCTCAGAAGCTAAGAGCCCAGGAATTTTTTAGCAAACTGCCGCTCTCGTTTATCGAGAACCGGGGGCAGATGGATAAGCGGGTGCGTTTTTATCAAAAAAGCCCCGGCCAAGCCATCTCTTTCACTAAGGATGGAATATTCTTCGCCCTTTTAAAGGGAGAGGGAAGGCCCCGGAAGGATTCCGGAGAGGCCGGAGTCGACAACCGCACCCAAAAATCCAGGCAGCCGGCGCAAGTCAGCTTAATTCCCCTAAGAATGCAGCCCGGAGTTGAGATTGTTCCTCTGGGACCGCAACCTGGGAAGATCCATTACTACCGCGGCGGCGCTTCGCCGCAGGCCCAAACCGACATTCCCACTTACGGAGCGGTGCTGTACCGCCAGGCTTACCCGGGGATCGACTTGAAATTTTACGGCGCCGACCGGACGCTGGAGTATGACATCATTGTCCAGCCGGGGGCCGACCCCAGCCAGGTCAGATTTGGCTATCACGGCATCAAGAGCCTGAAGCTCTCCCCGGAGGGCGATCTGTTGATTCATTTGCCCCAGGGAGGCCATCTCGTCCAGAAGCACCCGGTAATCTATCAGGAGATCGCCGGCCACCGGGTGGCCCGGGAAGGCCGCTTCCAGGTACACCGTAATGGGGCCAGGGCAGAATACGGCATTCAAGTGGCGTCCTACGATCGGCATTATCCCGTGATCATCGATCCGGTGCTGTCTTACTCCACTTATCTGGGAGGATCCGGGACTGATGCCGGGAACGCCATCGCGGTGGACCAGGCCGGCAATATGTACGTCACCGGGTACACCACTTCCGGCAATTTCCCGCTTCTTAACCCCGCGCAGCAGCGTAAACTGGACGATGATGTCTTCGTCACCAAGTTCGATGGCAACGGCAGCCTGGCCTATTCCACCTACCTGAGTGGGAATGAAGACGATGTCGGTCATGCGATTGCCGTGGATGGCAGCGGCAATGCTTACGTCACCGGGACGACGAAATCCTGGGATTTCTATGTGAGCTCCAATGCCTTTCAGACGTCCTTTATGGGAGGATCGGATGCCTTCGTCGTCAAGCTCGATCCCAATGGGCAAATCGCCTGGAGCTCTTTCCTGGGCGGCTTGGGCGATGAAGAAGGCCTGTCCATTGCGGTGGATGTCTACGGCAAGCCTTATGTGACCGGCTATACGAAATCCTCGAATTTCCCCACTGCCGGGAGCCCCTTCCAATCATTCAAAGCAGGTAATGCCGATGTCTTTATCACCAAGTTTAAGGCGGACGGCACCGGCCTGGAATACTCCACCTACCTGGGCGGCGGCCAAACCGACACCGGCTACTGTATTGCCCTAAATGCGGCTGGCGAAGCCTACGTGGGCGGTTATACCACGTCCAACAATTTCCCTCCCTTGTATTCCGTGCAACAGATGTACACCGGCTGGGAAACGAACGGCAGACTCGGCTTTGTAACCCGGCTCAATGCCCAGGGCTCGGCCCTGGTATATTCCACTTACCTGGGCGGCAATGGCGATAACCGCGTCAACGGGATTGCCGTGGATGCCAATGACGACGCCTATGTGACCGGTTATACCAGTTCCTCCGCCTTTCCAACTCAGAATCCCCTGCAGTCGCAAAATGGCGGCTACTACGATGCCTTCGTCGCCAAGATCCACTTTGTCTCCCCACTATTCGCCCCTCTCTTAGATTTGGTTAATGTTAGTCCCCTGACCCTGTCCTATTCCACCTATCTGGGTGGCGGCGGCAATGATTACGGCAATGCCATTGCGGTGGATACGGCGGGCAACGCCTATATAACGGGCTCTACCTTCTCTGCCAATTTCCCGCTGAATGATCCAATCCAGTCAGGCCTGTCTGGCTCGTCGGATGCCTTTGTGGCTAAAATCAACCCCGATGGCTCCGCTCTGCAATACTCCACCTATCTCGGCGGCAGCAATGCCGATGTCGGCCAGGGCATTGCCGTGAGCCCGGACGGCAACGACGTTTATGTGACCGGCTCAACTTCTTCTTCCGTCAATTTTCCTTTGGCCAAAGCCACGTTCCCGACCTATGGCGGAGGGAGCTCTGACGCCTTCCTGGCCCGCCTCTCCACTCGCAATAACGTGATCACCGCCTCTGCTACCGGCAACGGCACCATCTCTCCCTCCGGGGAGGTGCCGGTGAACTACGGGGCCGACCAGAACTTCACTATTAAACCCGACGATGGTTATCACGTCGCCGATGTCCTGGTGGACGGGTCCTCCGTGGGGGCCGTAACCAGCTACCTCTTCACCAAAGTCACCTCGGGCCACACCATCAGCGCCACCTTTGCCATTGACACCTTCACCATCACCGCCAATGCAGGAGACGGCGGCGCCATCTCCCCGTCCGGGACGGTGTCCGCGGCTTACGGGTCCACCCCCACTTTCACCATTTCTCCCAACATCGGCTATCATATCGTCGATGTGGTGCTCGATGGCACTACCTCCTTGGGTCCAGTATCCAGCTATCAGTTCACCAGCGTCAGCGCCGACCACTCCATTACCGCCAGCTTTGCCATTAATACTTATTCTATCAATGCCAGCGTCTCGGGAACCGGTGGTACTATTTCCCCGTTCGGGACGGTGTCCGCGGACTACGGGTCCACCCCCACTTTCACCATTACTCCCAACACCGGCTATCATATCGTCGATGTGGTGCTCGATGGCACTACCTCCTTGGGTCCAGTATCCAGCTATCAGTTCACCGGCGTCAGCGCCGACCACTCCATTACCGCCAGCTTTACCATTGACACCTTTACCATCGCGGCCAGTGCCGGCAGCAATGGGGCCATCTCGCCTGCCGGGACGGTGACGAAAGACTACGGGACCAATCAGGCCTACACCATCACCCCGGCTGCCAATTACCATGTGGCCGACGTCCTGGTGGACGGCGTCTCCGTGGGGGCCGTAACCAGCTTCACCTTCACCGCCGTCGCCGCCAACCACACCATCAGCGCCAGCTTTACCATTGATACCTTTACCATCGCGGCCAGCGCCGGCAGCAATGGAGCCATCTCGCCTGCCGGGACGGTGACCAAAGACTACGGGTCCAGCCAGGCCTACACCATCACCCCGGCCGCCAATTACCATGTGGCCGACGTCCTGGTGGACGGCGTCTCCGTGGGGGCCAAGACCAGCTTTACCTTCACCGCCATCGCCGCCAACCACACCATCAGCGCCAGCTTTACAATCCATCAGCGCCAGCTTTACCATTGACACCTTTACCATCGCGGCCAGCGCCGGAGCCAACGGGGCCATCTCGCCCGTCGGGACAGTGACCAAAGACTACGGGGCCAGCCAAGCCTACACCATCACCCCGGCTGCCAATTACCACGTGGCCGACGTCCTGGTGGACGGGACCTCCGTGGGCGCGGTCACCACCTACAAGTTTACCAACGTCACCGCGGTCCACACCATCGTGGCCAGCTTCGCCATCGACACCAACCTCATCACCGCCTCGGCCGGCGCCACCGGCAGCATCACCCCGGTCGGGGCCGTGCCCGTGAACTACGGCGCCGATCAGACCTTCACCATCGCGGCGACGACGGCCCACTACCACGTGGCCGACGTCCTGGTGGACGGGACCTCCGTGGGCGCGGTCACCACCTACAAGTTTACCAACGTCACCGCGGTCCACACCATCGTGGCCAGCTTCGCCATCGACACCAACCTCATCACCGCCTCCGCCGGGGCCAACGGCAGCATCACCCCGGTCGGGGCCGTGCCCGTGAACTACGGCGCCGATCAGACCTTCACCATCGCGGCGACGACGGCCCACTACCACGTGGCCGACGTCCTGGTGGACGGGACCTCCGTGGGCGCGGTGGCGAGCTATACCTTCAGCAACGTCACCGCGGCCCATAAGATTGAGGCCAGCTTCGCCATTGACACCTTCACCATCACCGCCAGCGCCGGGACCAACGGTTCCATCTCCCCGGCCGGCGCGGTAAACGTGGACTACAACGCCTCCAAGACCTTCACCATCACCCCCGCGGCCCACTACCACGTGGCCAATGTCCTGGTGGACGGCGTCTCCAAGGGGACCGTAACCAGCTACACCTTTGACAACGTCATCGCAGCCCACACCATAGTCGCCAGCTTTGCCATCGACACCTTCACCATCGCTGCCAGCGCCGGGGCCGGCGGTTCCATCAATCCATCCGGGGCTAAGGTGAATTACGGGGACAGCCAAACCTTCACCATCACCCACGACCCCGGTTACAAGGTGGTCGACGTTCAGGTGGACGGCGGCTCCGTGGGGGCGGTGACCAGCTACACCTTTACCAACGTCATCGCCAACCACACCATCAGCGCCACCTTTGCGCTAAACATCCACACCATTACCGCTACCGCCGGGCTCGGCGGCTCCATCTCGCCCTCCGGCACGGTGCCGGTGATCGATGGCACCAGCCGGCCCTTCACCATTACTCCCAACAGCGGTTACGATATTAAGGACGTGCAGGTGGACGGAGGTTCTGTGGGCAAGCTTTCTTCCGTCACTTTCACCAACGTGACCGCCGACCATACTATCTCGGCTACCTTTATCGCCAAATCGATTCAGATAGTGCCGGACCGGACCACGCTTAAGATCCCTTATATGAAGACTGCCAAGTTTCAGGTGAAGTTGAGTGACAATCCCTACGACAAAGTCTCGGTTACCGTGGCCTGGCAGAACGACGGCGGCAATCCGAATATCAAGATCCTGAATGGCGCCAATCTGACTGTTACCCAGGACCTGACTTTTACCCAGGACAACTGGAATACCGCTCAAACCGTCACCCTGAAGTCGACTGAGGAAATAGGTACGACAATCATTGATAGGGCGACCTTCCAACTGAGCGGAGACAGGGTAACCGCGGGCACGGTCTCGGTCACCGCCTTCTGGGTGGAGAACCTGCCAAGCGTAGCTCCCATCATGGAATTGCTACTGGATGATTAACAGTGGGGGTTGGGGAATTTGAGATAAGTCTTTGGCCATCTGCCCGCATCTCATGGCCTTAGGAGGCGTTAGTGACAGGGTCTGACCCGGCTCTCTTAGCCGGTCGAGATCCTTTGGATAATCACCTTTAACTTGTCCGACGAGTTCAGGGCTCCACTGAAGTCAGGCCCTCCCGGATGGCGTATTTGGTAAGGCCCGCCACGTTGTGAATGTTCAGTTTATGCATGACTTGCTGCCGGTGGGTTTCTATGGTCTTGACGCTGACGTGCAGTGAGTCGGCAATTTTATTGGTGGATTTCCCTTCGGACATCAGCTGCAGCACTTCCCGTTCCCGGGGAGATAGCAGGGAGAAGACCGAAGCCCCCTGGTCCGGGGGGCCCCCTTGCACATAGTCTCTCACCACGATGTCGGTGACCCCGGGGCTTAGATAGGTCTTGTGGGCCATTACTACTCGTATGGCCCGCACCAGTTCCTCATAGGCGCAATCCTTCAAGAGATAGCCGGAGGCCCCGGCCTTGAGCATATTTACCACAAAGCGCCGATCGGCGTACATGGAAAGGGCAATCACCTTAACCTGGGGCCTCTCGGTGACGATTTGCCGGGTGGCTTCAATGCCATTTAAATCCGGCATGGCCACGTCCATGATGATGACTTCGGGGGCCAGCTCCCGGGCCAGCCTTACCGTGGTCCTGCCATCCTCAGATTGCGCCACTACTTTCAGGTCCGGCTCCCTTTCCAGCAAAGTGCGCAGCCCCTGGCGCACGATCTGGTGGTCGTCGGCAATGAGAACCTTTATGGTCATACCCCCCCCCCGAGTTTTATGCCATGATTATTATTATCAGGCAGGCTGCATCCGTCTATCCCCAATCGTTGGTTAAAACTGCTTTCCGGGCTAAAATCCTCAAATAACCCTTTCTCAAAGATCCTTTCCAGGCAGGACCCGGAAACGCCTGATTTTGAACTCCCCGGATTTGGTGGTCCCTTAAGATCCGCTCAACGGCGGTTGGTTAAACGGTCGCCTTGCGTCTACCGCCCCGCTCACCCAATCCTCTTTCTTTTGCCATTCTGCTGCGCTGCTCCGAGTATTCCCTGCAAACCAGGGGGAACTTTTTCGGATCCAGACCGAATCTCTTGAAATATTCTTTGGGCTTCAAGTTGTGGGCCTTGCGAATATGGGCCTTTAAGGTCTTCAACTTTTTGCCGCATTCCAGGCAAACTACGTATTTCTCTTTGACTATGTCTTTCAAAGGTATCGCCGGTTTCTTCACCGCTTCGGCTTCTTCGCCCTTTTCCTGGGTCACGGTCTCTGGGACTTCCCCAGCCGCCAAAGAAGTCAAAGCATTGTAGACCTCTTTAATTTCCCCGATCAATTCTTGGGGACTCAGTTCAGATATTGACGCATGGGAAATTACAATCTCCGCGGTTAATTTTAACACTTCACTGGCCATGGGTATCCTCTCCTTCTTTTTGCCTTAATAGAATTTATTAAAGTAACTGTACCTATATTCAACAATAGCCTGCTTTGTCAAGGTTTTTATTTCTAAAAACTAAATTTAATTCCTTAATATGGTACCGCTCTGGTGAAAAATTGGCCTTGAATTTTCTTCTCTTGAGGGAAATGCCATCAAATTTGGAACTGTCGGTCGGCTTGTAATCCAAAAAACCAGTTACCGTCATTGACTCGGTAGGTCATCCACAAGAATCTTGATTAACTCTATTTGAGTGCCACGGGATTCGAAAAAGTCATTCAAGGAATCTTCACTCGGGGTAGCATGAGGCGCCAGGCGCGGCTATGGTTGAAGAAAAGGCCGGACCTCTGAACTCCCTGGGTGCCGCGAGATCTGCAGCCTAACCCTGGCCCCCGGCCCCTAGACGCTCCTGAAAGGCGGCCACGGCCCGGGGGATGAGCCGCCGGATGAACACCACCCGATCCATGGGGTTGAGCCTGGCATAGGACTCATAATCCAGGTGATCCTGGCAGAGGCGGGGGACCTCCCGGGCAAAATCCGACTCACGGCGCCAGGCCTGCTGCACTAATTGGATGATGGGGCTTTCGCCCCCAGGTATATCCTCAGCCACCCACCCGAGACGGCGCATCAGCTCAAACCTCACCCGGTCCACCAGGGCGAAGGCGGTGTCCATGATCTTCAGCTTGACGGCGTCTTCCAGGTCATTCAGGCGGAAGCGCACCGACTCGCCCAGGCCCAGGGTCCCCATAACCAGATCGAAAAAGACGTAGAGATTCTCTTCCCCGGGGCTGGCCAGATAGAGGAGGGTCGCGGGACTCAAATCCTGCAGCCGGGTCTCGGGGCCGAACTGCTCTTTAAAGCGGGCCAGCCAGGTGCGAAAACCCCGGTCCGCCGCCACTTTGGCTCGGAAGCGCTCCAGGTCGATGACTTCAGCCGTCATTGCTCTCCCGGTCTTCCCCTTGCTGGGACACCAGTTTGAGCCCCCGGTAGAGATAATGGGTGCCTGAGATGGCTGTGAGGCCGCCGGTAAGATAAAAAAAGCTGCTCAATACTCCGGGCGGCAGGTCTACCAGCTTGCCCTTTACCAGCAGCACCAGGCCCACGGTAATCAACTGCAGCGTCGTGGTCCACTTGCCGACCAGGGACGGCCTGACCACCAGTGGGTAATCTGTCAGCCGCAGGATCAGCGCCCCCAGGCCCAGAATGACGTCCCGGCTGATGACCACCACCGTCAGCCAGGAGGGAATCAGCCGGGAAATGGCCAGGGTCACGAAACTGGCGGACATGAGGAGTTTGTCCGCCGCCGGGTCCAGGTAGCTGCCCAGGCGCGATTTCTGCTGCCACCACCGGGCGATGAAGCCATCCGCCAGGTCGCTCACTCCGGCCAGTACGAAGACCGCCAGGGACTGTCGATAGCGCCCCTGGATCAGAAAGATGATGAACAGCGGGGTCAGGAGGATGCGAAACAGGGTGATGAGATTGGGAATGGTGAAACTGCCTTGCGAGGCGGGGCGGGATGCCATAGTTGAGTTTCGAGTTTTGAGTTTTGAGTTTTGAGTTCGAGATAAAAGCTACCATAAACCCGGTTAAAAGCCAATAAGTTGACCACTCAAGCGAATTTTTTCCGTTATTCTCTTTTCGGTTTGGCTCGGTTTAGGCTTTTTAGGTTTCTGGTTGCGGCGATTTGTCTTTATTATACATTAAGGCATCGCCTCCCTGAGGCCCCAAAATCCTTTCTCGAAACTCGAAACTCGATACTCCAAACTCAAACCTGGAGGAAGCATGAGAGCGGTGGTCCAACGGGTCCAAGAAGCCTGGGTCCGGGTGGCGGCAGAGGAAGTGGCCCGGATCGGTCCGGGCCTCCTGGTCCTGGCAGGGGTGGCGGCCGACGACGGCCCCGCCGACGTGGCCTACCTGGCCCAAAAGCTGGCCCACCTCCGAGTCTTTGCCGGCGAGGGGCGCCTTCTGCATCTCTCCCTGCTGGATACCGGCTTCGAACTGCTGCTGGTCTCCCAGTTCACTCTCCTGGGTGACTGCCGCAAAGGCCGCCGCCCCTCGTTCGACGCGGCCGCGCCTCCGGAGTTGGCCGAAAAACTCTATACCGACCTGGCCGCGGCCCTGACCGGCCTCGGCCTCCGGGTGGCCACCGGCCGCTTCCGCCAGATGATGGAGGTGGGCCTCATCAACGACGGCCCCGTCACCCTGCTGCTGGACAGCAAGAAGGTCTTTTGAGGCGGCTGGCGGAAGGGGCTGTAGGGGCGGTTCTCGAACCGCCCTTATTGGTCCCTGCCCACCGTGGCCTAATAACCTTTGCATCTTTCTCCCCTGGCGTGAGATAATTTTTACGTCTTTGCTCCTTTGCGTGAGATTTCTAATATGTGTAGAATGTTTATAAAATCCTTAATTGTGGTTTTAACTCGAAACTCGAAACTCGAAACTGAAAACTATCTTTTATGCTGCCCATCTACCTTAAAGACCGGGATTTCAGCGCCCCGGATGAGCCCATCTATTATCTGCTCACCAAAGACGGCCTTTTCCTGGTGAAACGCACCCCCTTTTTTGAGGCCGTAGTGCCGGCCGCCGGCATCCCCTGGCTGGAGCCGATGGCGCCGGGGATTAAGCTCACCGCCCCTTCCCTCCTCCCCGCCGAGCTCCTGCTCCAGGCGGTGGCCTTCTTCCGGGCGGTCTACTCCCGCTACCAAAGCGAAGCCGTGGCCCTCCTGGCCTGGCGTGAAGACGGCCGCACCTATGAGCTGGTCATCCCCCACCAGACCGTGGGCGGCGGCCACTGCGATTACCAGGTGCGGGACTTCCCCGCCGGCCTCGTGCGCCTCGGCACCATCCACAGCCACGCCGGCATTGAGGCCTTCCATTCGGAACGGGACGACGCCGACGAGCGCCATGAGGACGGCTTCCACCTCACCGTGGGCAATATCGACGGCGACCTGACCCTGGCCTGCTCCGTGGTGGTCCAGGGGTACCGGGGTTATCTCCCCCCGGAAGATCTCTTCGCCCCCTACCCCATCCCCTGGACCGCGGCCCCCCGGGAAGAAGACTTTGCCGAAGTAGTGAATCAGAAGGTGACCCCCCTCCCCCGCCCCATCGAGTTCGGCCCCTGAAGGCAGCGGTCAGCTGTCAGCAATCAGCTTTTGCCTTTTAGCGTCAAGGCCCCGTAGGGGCGGCTCGCGAGCCGCCCCTACAAGAAATTTCCTTATCGGGGGTGATTGTTTTCAAGCATGATAGTTTAGCTGTTAGCTCTTGGCCTATATTCCCTCTCCCCCGATGGGGGAGAGGGTTAGACATAATGGTTAAAAGTTAAAGGCCTGCGAACCTTGCAACGTGGGTTAAGCTGTGAGCCGCTAGGACTAACAGCACAGAGCCACAACCAAGGAGGCAGGCCATGGGAAAAAGTGTACTGTATGTGGGATTGGATGTCCATAAAATGTCCGTGGATGTAGCCATTGCCGAACCCGGGTCCGCCGGGGAGCTCAGGTATTACGGCCGCATCGGCGGCGACCTGGAGGCCCTGGACAAAGTGATCCGCAAGCTGCTGGCCAAGGGCGCCGAACTGCGCGTCGCCTATGAGGCCGGGCCTTGCGGCTACCAGGTCTACCGGCATCTGACCGCCCAAGGCTATAGTTGCCTGGTGGCGGCCCCGGCGCTGATCCCCCGCCGCCCCGGCGACCGTTTGAAAAACGACCGCCGGGACGCCTTGA
>JAPLJC010000079.1 GCA_026388765.1 Deltaproteobacteria bacterium | reverse complement strand
TGGTGGGCCTCTGGCAGCATATGTTTTTAGGGGACTGGCCTTTTCATAAATTATCCCAGCCGGCCAGAGGCATCATCGAAACCATCTTTAACCTGGTCCTGGTGTGGTTTGTCATCCATGTGGTTTTTTATCGCATCCTGGGAGTGGGCTTTAATTTCCTCAGCGAGTCGAATCTGGAGTGGTTGGCCGCGGCCGGCAAGACCGTGATGCCAGAAGGGGTGGCCGGCACCCTGAAGCTTGAGACCCTGATCAACCCCGCGGCCCACTTTGGGGAACGGGCGGTGGTCTGTTTCGTCTTGATCGGCTTCTTCAGCTATCCTTATACCACCATTCTCTTCGGCAAGTGGCCCATCCGGCCCAGCGACCTGAAACAACCCGAGGCCGGCCTGGCCGAGCTCGGCTGGTGCAGCATGTTGACCATGTTCTACTACACCATCCTGATCGTGCCCTTCTGGGGCCTGATCTACGGGGTAGTCTTCGGGAAATCTTACGCCCTGGGGATCCCCTGGTGGGGTGGTATCAACGGCACCATGCACGTGCACTGGGTCTTCGGCTGGTGGGAATGGGCCATCATCATCCTCTTCATGACGACCAACGTCTGGCGCATGAAGCCCTGGTCGCTGATCAAACTGCCCCAGCCCTGGAAAGGCTTGATCTCCCTGATTCTGACCTTTATCCTCGGCTATATCCTGGCCCTGCTTTGCGTCAACCTGGCGGGGTCCTGGTTGGATATGGGAGAGGTGGCCAAGCACCTGCCTCCGGCCGACAAGGCTATCCCAACGCGTTTTCTGTGGTACCACGCGGCCGAAATCGCCGGCTTCACCCTGATCCCCTTCCTGATCTGGCACCACTATTTCGATGACATGTCGCCTGCCAAGGACGTGGATTCCTGGGGGGGCTTCTGGTTCCGGACCATCGGCGTCGGCATCCTGATGGTGCTGAACTACATCTTCTTCTATTACCTCAACTTCGGTCACTGGGGCCTGGGCAATCATCATATGGAACATGGCATCGCCGAACGGGTAATCAACGGGGAGTCCCTCATCTGGAACTTTTGGTGGATCATCCCGCTGCTGTGGAACGAGTGGTTCTTCCACAAATGGCCGTTCTATGTTCATGAACATTAAGGGGTTGGGGAATCGATATCCTACCCTGGAAATTGCTGCTTAAGAAGTGAGGAATGAACGTTAAGAAACAAATGGCTACAGCCCTGGCAGGGGTCCGCATCTTGGATCTGTCGCGACTCCTGCCCGGGCCTTTCTGTACCATGCTGCTGGCGGATTTTGGGGCCGACGTCGTCAAGGTGGAAGAACCCCACCGGGGCGATTACATCCGGGAGTGGCAGCCCCGCATCGGCAAGAACAGCGGCTTCCACGTGGTGTTGAACCGCAACAAGCGCTCCTTGACCCTTAATCTCAAGTCCCCGGCAGGCCAGGAGATCTTCCGTCAGTTGGCTCGTAACGCCGATGTGCTTCTGGAAGGCTTTCGGCCGGGGGTGATGGCGCGACTGGGGCTCGATTACCAGAGCCTGGGTGCCATCAACCCCCGGCTGATTTACGGCTCCCTCTCCGGCTATGGGGACCACGGCCCCCGGTTCCAGAGGGCCGGCCACGATATCAACTACCTGGCCCTGAGTGGGGTGTTGTCTTATAGCGGCCGGGACGGCCGGCCCACCGTGCCGGGGGTGCAAATCGCCGACCTGGGGGGCGGCGCCCTGCTGGCGGCCTTTAGCATCGCCCTCGCCCTGCTGGTGCGGGAGCGTCAGGGTGAAGGGCAATATCTCGACCTCGCCATGCTGGACGGCTCTTTCATGTGGAATTGTCTGCGCTGGGGCAAGTACCTGGCCGATGGGGAGATACCCCGTCCTGGGGATGATGTGCTCAATCATGGCTTTGCCTGCTACAACCTTTATGAGACCAAGGATGGCCGTTATATGAGCCTGGGCGCCCTGGAGCCGCAATTTTGGCGAGCCTTCTGCGCCGCGGTGGCCCGTCCGGAATGGGACCAAAGCAATTACATCGAGCCCGGACTCCATCAAGAAGACCTCAAGAAGGCGGTAGCAGGACTCTTTCGAGAGAAAACCCAGGCGGCCTGGGTGGCTCACTTGGCCCAGCACGATTGCTGCTGCGAGCCGGTGTTGAACCTGGAGGAAGCGTCGCGCGACTCCCATATCCAGGCCCGGCAGCTGGTGGTGGATTTGCTGCACGAAAGCTGGGGGGCCTACCGGCAAATGGGCATTGCCCCGAAATTTTCCAGGACCCCGGGAGCGCTCTTAAGCCACGCGCCGGAACTCGGCGAACACACCGAGGCCATTCTCCAGGAACTGGGATATGGACCGGAGCAAATCGGCGAACTGCGCCGGCAGGGCGTGGTTTGAGGTACGGGGTCGAGTCCGGGGGGCTGCAAGTTATTTCAAACCGGCTTTTCCTGTCACCCTGATCGGAGCGAAGGGTCTCGTAATTCGGTGGCACAGGCTTTCTAGCCTGTGCGGGTTTTCGGCACAGCCTGGAAAGGCTGTGCTACCAAAAACGAGATGCTTCGCTGCGCTCAGAATGACCTGATGTGCTGGTTTTGAGATAGTTTGTCGATGCCATCAAGAGTCAAACCCGGATACAAGGGGAACAAATGCAATTTGACTTAACCGATGAAGAACGAATGATCCAGGAAATGGCGGCGAAATTTGCCCTGCGGGAGCTGCGGCCCAAGGCGGCCGAATTGGACCGCACCAAGGACCGGACCATTCTGCTGGGCAACCTGAAAAAGCTGGCTGAACTCGGCTTCATGGGGCTGAACCTCCGGGCCGAGTACGGCGGCGCCGAGACCACCACCGTGGCCTTCAGCCTGGCCATGACTGAACTGGGGAAAGGCTGCGCCTCCACTACGGTGACCACCTCGGTGACCAACATGGTGGGGCAGGTGATCCAATCGGTGGGAAACGAAGCACAGCGGCGCCAGTACCTGCCCCCGCTCTGCAGCGGCGCATATGCCGCCGGCGGTTTCGGCCTCACCGAGGCCACGGCCGGCTCAGATCCCGCCGGCATGCGCACCACGGCCAGACTCGACGGCGACCACTGGCGGCTCAACGGCCGGAAGATCTTCATCAGCAGCGGCGAGTTTGCCGGGGTCTTCGTGGTCTGGGCGGTCACCGACAAGGAGGCCCCCAAAGGCCGGGGGATCAGTGTCTTTTTGGTGGAGCCGGGGTTTCCCGGCTTTGCCGTGGGCAAAAATGAGCCCAAGATGGGACAGCACGGCTCTCCCACCAACGAGTTGATCCTGGAAGACTGCCGGGTGCCCAAAGAAAACCTGCTGGGCGAGCTCAATGGCGGCTTTCGCCTGGCTTTGTCGGAGTTGGCCGGCGGCCGCCTCGGCATCGGCTCCATGGCGCTGGGCATCGGCCTCGGGGCCATGGACTATGCCAAAAATTACGCCAAGGAACGGGTGCAGTTCGGCCAGGCCATCGCCCAGTTCCAGGCGATCCAGTGGATGATCGCCAACCGTTACACCGAACTGGAGGCGGCCCGCCTGCTGCTGCTCCAGGCGGCGCACCTGAAGGATCAGGGGAAATCCTTTTCGAAGGAAGCTTCCATGGCCAAGCTGTATGCCACCGAGGCGGCCAACCGGGCCTGTTACGACGCGGTGCAGATCCTGGGCGGTTACGGCTATTCCCAGGAATATCCGGTGGAACGGCTGGCCCGGGACGTCCGAGTAACCACGATTTACGAGGGCACCAGCGAGATCCAGCGCATGATCATCGCCAGGGAGTTGCTCCGCTGACATAATTCCTGCGCCAGGTCCTCAGTCAATTTTATCGGGAGTTTCACCATGCCAAAAGAAACAGCCAAAAAAAAGAGTCAAGCCAAGATTCGGTTTGTCACCGCCACCACCCTATTTGACGGCCATGATGCCTCCATTAACGTCTTTCGGCGTCTGCTGCAGCGGGCCGGCGCCGAGGTCATCCACCTGGGGCACAACCGCTCCGCCAAAGAGATTGTCTATACGGCCATCCAGGAGGGGGTGCATGGGATTGCCGTCAGTTCATATCAGGGCGGGCATATCGAATTCTTTAAATATGTCAAAGATCTGTTAGAGGAAAACGGGGTCGGCTTTATCAAGATCTTCGGCGGTGGCGGCGGGGTTATCGTTCCTGAGGAGATTCGCGAACTCGAAGACTACGGCATTACCAAGATTTATTCTCCGGAGGACGGCCAGAAGCTGGGGCTTCTCGGCATCATCCAGGACATGATGGATAGGGCCGCGGCCGTGAAATTTCCGCCTTTGCCCAAGGATTGGCAAGAAAAGGTGCGACATCATAATACCTTCGTGGTTACCCAGCTGATTTCCCTGGCGGAGAATAATTTTAAGGGAAACGGCCAAGCCTTCGCCCGGATCAGGAAGGAGTTGCCGGCGGCGGCGAGGCGCTCGGCGGTGATCGGCATCACCGGGACCGGGGGCTCGGGCAAGAGTTCCCTGGAAGATGAGTTTATCCGCCGGTTTATGATGTACTATCCCGATAAATCCATGGCCGTCATTGCCATCGACCCGACCAGGAAAAAAACCGGTGGCGCCCTGCTGGGCGACCGCATCCGCATGAACTTTGTCAATCCGGAAAAGATCTTTATGCGGTCGCTCGCCACCCGGGAATCGGAAAGCGAGCTCTCCCTGGCTTTGGAAGATTCCATCAACATCCTTAAGGCTGCCGGCTATGACCTGATTATCGTCGAGACTCCCGGCATCGGGCAGGGGGACGTCTCCATCACCAAATACGTCGACCTATCCATTTATGTGATGACCGCGGAATTCGGGGCGCCCTCGCAACTGGAAAAGATCGACATGCTCGATTTTGCCGACCTGATTGCCATCAACAAATTTGATCATAAGAATTCCTTGGACGCCTTGCGGGAAGTCGGGAAACAATACCGGCGCAATCACAATATCTTTGGGACCCCCGATGAGACGCTGCCCATCATCGGCACCGTGGCCAGCAACTTTCAGGACCCCGGTCTCAATGTCTTTTTTGAAAAAGTCTTGTTAGCCTTAAAGGAAAAGGACTTGATAGATTGGCCCATTCCCCGGGCCGAGAGCTATTCGCTGCAGGAGTCGTCCAGGTCGGCTATCCTGCCCACTTCACGGCAGCATTACCTCAGCGAAATTGCCAGCACCATCCGCGCCTATCATGAAAAAACCAGGAAGGCCGCCAAGCAACTGAAAAAGCTGGAAGCCATCAAGACCGTAAGTCAGGAATTGGACCTGGACCTGGCCGACCGGGCGGCCGAGACCGAGAAAAAAATCGACCCGGAAATTGCCGCCCTGCTGGCCAACTGGAGCGAAACCAAAGAGCAGTACTCCCGGGACGAATTTGAGGTAAAGATCAGGGATAAGGTGACTCGGAATAGCCTCTACAGCGAATCGCTGGCCGGCCTGAAGATTCCCAAGATTGCCCTGCCCAATTTCGACAGCCTGGCTGAGACCCTGAAATGGCTGAGGAAAGAGAATTTGCCCGGCTATTTCCCTTACACCGCCGGGGTCTTTCAGTTTCGCCGAGAGGGGGAGGATCCCAAACGGCAGTTCGCCGGTGAAGGTCCGCCGGAGCGGACCAACGCCAGATTTCATTACTTAACCAAGGATGATGACGCCAAAAGATTGAGCACCGCCTTTGACTCCCTGACCCTGTATGGCGAAGACCCTACCGAAGAGCCGGATATTTTTGGAAAAATTGGCGAAGCCGGGGTCAGCATCGTCACCCTGGATGACATGAAGAAGCTCTATCAGGGCTTCGATCTCTGCGCCCCTAATACCAGCGTCTCCATGACGGTAAACGGGCCGGCGCCGATCTTGCTGGCCTTCTTCTTCAATACCGCCATTGATCAACAACTGGAAAAATTTAAGGCGGAGCATGGCCATGACCCCGAACCGGCGGAAAGGGAGCATATCCGGAATCTGGTCCTGGCCAATGTGCGCGGCACGGTGCAGGCCGACATCTTAAAAGAGGACCAGGGACAGAATTCCTGTATCTTTTCCGTCGCCTTCGCCCTACGGCTGATGGGGGATGTCCAGCAATACTTCATCGACCATAGGGTCCGGAATTTCTATTCGGTGAGCATCAGCGGCTACCATATTGCCGAAGCCGGGGCCAATCCCATTTCGCAACTGTCCTTCACCCTGGCCAACGCCTTCACCTACGTAGAGTATTACCTCAGCCGCGGTATGGACATCGACGCCTTTGCCAAAAATCTGTCCTTCTTCTTCTCCAGCGGCATGGACCCTGAGTTTAACGTGATTATTCGGGTGGCCCGAAGAATCTGGGCCATCGCCATGAAATATAAGTACGGGGCCAATGAGTCGAGTCAGAGACTAAAATGCCACATGCAAACCTCCGGACGTTCCCTGCATGCCCAGGACATGCAGTTCAATGATATCCGGACCACGCTGCAGGCCCTCATGGCCCTTAATGACAACTGCAATTCCCTGCATACCAATTCTTATGACGAAGCCGTCACCACGCCCACCGAGGAATCGGTGCGCCGGGCCATGGCGATCCAATTAATCATCGGCAAGGAATACGGCATCTTTAAAAATCAAAATCCGTTGCAGGGCAGTTTCATCATGGACAGATTGACGGAGATGGTGGAAGAGGCGGTCCTGAAGGAATTCGACAGCCTCAGCCGGCGCGGCGGGGTGCTCGGCGCCATGGAAACCTATTATCAGCGCGGCAAGATCCAGGATGAGTCCCTGTATTATGAGATGAAAAAGAACACCGGGGAATATCCGATCATCGGGGTCAACACCTACGTCAACCCGAATGTCCTGGCGGAGAATTATTGCCGGCCGCCCACCCAATTGACCAGGTCCACCTATGAGGAAAAGAGCGCCCAGCTGAACAATCTGAATAAGTTTAAGGAAAGACATCGCGCCACCGCCGCGGCTGCCCTGGATTCCCTGAAAAAGACGGTCCTGAGCGGCGGCAATATCTTTGCCGAATTGATGGAAACCGTCAAGGTGGCCAGCCTGGGCCAGATAACCCAGGTGCTTTACGAGGTGGGCGGCAAGTACCGCCGCAATATGTAGCTTAGAATTTGTAGGGGCGGCTCGCGAGCCGCCCCTGCGACCACTATTCGGCGAGGTTCAAGAAAAGGGGGGAAATCCCATGCAGTACGATCTGACCGAAGAGCAGCGGATGTTGCAAGATATGGTGCGGCGCCTGGCCAAAGAACAGGTGGAGCCGGGTGCGGCCAAGCGTGATGTGGAAGGCAAGTTTGACTGGGCCATGGTAGATTTGCTGCGGGAAAACGGCCTAATCAGCATCGATTTTCCCGAGGCCTATGAAGGGACCGGGGCCGGCATGCTGGCCCTGGCCATCACGGTGGAGGAACTGTCCCGGGTGGATGCGGCCTGCGGGTTGGTGCCGGCGGTGCAGGAACTGGGGAGCCTCCCCATCATGTTGGCCGGCAACGAGGAGCAAAAGAAGAAGTACCTGCCCAAACTCGCCTCGGGCGAGCAACTGGCCGCCTTTGGGCTGACCGAACCGGCGGCCGGCTCCGACGTGGCCCGGTTGCGCTGCAAGGCGGTCAAGGACGGCGACACTTACGTGATCAACGGCACCAAGACCTTCATCTCCAACGGCGGGGTGTCCGATATTATCACGCTCTACACCATCACCGACCCCAGCGTTTCGGCCCATAAGGGTTCCAGCGTCTTCGTGGTGGAAAAGGGCACTCCCGGCTTCTCCATCGGCAAAAAAGAGGACAAGATGGGCATCCGCTGGTCGGACACGGTGGAACTGGTCTTTGAGGACTGCCGGATACCGGCCGCCAACCTGCTGGGCCGGGAGGGCGATGGCTTCCACATAATGATGAAGACCCTGGATTTTTCCCGCCTGGGCATCGCCGCCCAGGCCCTGGGCATCGCCGCCGGGGCGTTGGATTACGCCGTGGCCTACGCCAAGGAGCGGGAAACCTTCGGCCAGCCCATCATCAAGCATCAGGGGGTGGGCTTCAAGCTGGCCGACATGGCCATGAGGACGGAAGCGGCCCGGCAACTGCTCTATAAGACCTGCGCCCTGTTCGAAGAGCAGCCCAAGGATATGAGCCGCATCAGCCCCCAATTGATCCGCCTGAGCGCCATGTCCAAGTGCCTGTGCGGGGACGTGGCCATGTGGGTCGCCACCGAGGCGGTGCAGGTGCTGGGCGGCTACGGCTTCATCAAGGAATTTCCGGTGGAGCGGATGATGCGGGACGCCAAGATCACCCAGATCTACGAAGGCACCAATGAAATCATGCGCCTGGTTATCGCTAACACGCTTTAAAAGCCGGGAATAGGGCTGACAACTAGCTAATTTATGTATAAATTGTTATCTATAAGTTCTTCTAGATAAATTGCCTGTCGGCGGCCGGGCTGAAGGCTGAAAGCCTCGCCGGCGGCCGGCCTAACCACGGGTACCAACAGGCTTGGCTGACAAGCCTTAATTAATGCGGGGATAGGATAGAGACATGTTCGAAGAATATCCCAAGGAAGTTACCCTTAAAGATGGCGCCAGTCTCACTCTGAGACCCATGACCAGGGACGATCAATACGCCCTCTACAGTTTCTTTATCGGCCTGCCGGAGGATAACCGGCGCTTTCTCGGCAATGACGTGACCGACCGCAAGCTGCTGGAGAAATGGGCCCGTAATCTCAACTATGACCGGGTTTTGCCCATCCTGGCGGAACACGACGGCAAAATCGTGGCCAATGCCACGCTGCATTACCAGACCTTCGGTTGGGGCCGCCATATCGCCGAGGTCCGGGTCACCATTACCCCCGAGTTTCAGGGCCGCGGCCTGGGGGGGTTGCTCCTGGAAGAGCTGTCACGACTGGCCGCCAGCCACAAGGTGAAGAAGCTGCTGGCCAGGATCGTCACCACCCAGAAGCCGGTCATCAAGGCCTTTGAAAAGGCGGGGTTCGGATTGGTGACGGAATTAAAGAACTACGTCAAAGATATTCACGAGAAGAGGTACGCCGATATTGCCCTTCTGGTGAAGGAATTAAGCGCTTAGGCTAATAGAATCAGAGATAAGGAGGAATCTATGCGCCAGGTAGTAATTGCCAGCGCGGTGCGGACTGCCGTCGGCAGCTTTGGCGGCACTTTGAAGGACCTGCCGGCCGCGCAGCTGGGAGGCATAGTCATCAAAGAAGTTTTGCGACGCGCCAGGATTCGCTCGGACAAAGTGGACCAGGTGTTTATGGGCAATGTGCTGATGGCCGGCCAGGGCCAAAATCCGGCCCGCCAGGCCGCCGCCAATGCCGGCATCTCCCAATACACCCCGGCGGTGACGGTGAACGTGGTCTGCGGCTCCGGTCTGGAGTCGATCATCATGGCCACCCAGGCCATCCGGGCCGGGGATGCGGAGATCATCGTGGCCGGGGGCATGGAGTCCATGAGCAAGGCGCCCTTTGTGCTGACCCAAGCCCGTTGGGGCCAGCGCATGGGACACGGACAACTCCTGGACACCATGGTGCACGATGGCCTCACCTGCTCCTTCGGTGACATCCATATGGGCATCACCGCCGAAAACGTGGCGGAAAAGTTCCACCTCAGCCGGGAGGAGCAGGACGCCTTTGCCCTGGAAAGCCAGCGCAAGGCGGAGCAGGCCATCAAATCCGGACGCTTCAAGGATGAGATTATTCCGGTGGAGGTGCCCCAAAAGAAAGGGGAGCCCCTCAGCTTCGATACCGACGAATACCCCAAATTCGGCACCACCATGGAGAAGTTGGCCAAGCTGCGGCCGGCCTTCCGCAAGGACGGCACCGTCACCGCGGGTAACTCCTCCGGGGTCAATGATGGCGCCGCCGCGGTGCTGGTGATGTCCGAGGAAAAGGCCATCAAGATGGGCATCCGCCCGCTGGCCAGGATCATCTCCTATGATTGCCAGGGCTGTGAGCCGGAATTGATGGGCATGGGTCCCATTTACGCGGTCCGTAATGCCGTCGCCAAGGTGAAGGAGTCCCTGGATAAACCGATCGATCTGATCGAACTCAACGAGGCCTTTGCGGCCCAGAGTATCGCCTGCCTGAGGGAATTACACCTGGACCCCAAGATCGTCAACGTCAACGGCGGGGCCATTGCCCTGGGGCACCCCGTCGGCTGCAGCGGCACCCGGGTTATGGTTACCCTGCTCTACGAGATGCAAAAGCGGGATGCCCGAGTGGGCCTGGCCGCCCTCTGCGTGGGCGGCGGCATGGGCTTTACCATGATCGTCGAACGCAGTTGGTTTTTTTGATTCACCCAAGCAAAACGCCGGAGACCTCAATGAATAACCTCGCAGGAATACTGATCAAAAATTTTCCCAAGCAAGTCAATCTGGAGGACGGCACCGTTATCACCTTGCGTCCTTTATTGAAGGATGATGAACAGGCCTTCCTGGCCTATTTCCAAAGTCTGGAGCCGGGAGAGCTGACCCGACTGAAAGAAGAGGTGACGGATCCCAAGGTCATCGAATTTTGGATCGAAAATCTGGATTATGACATCATGTTGCCCCTGATTGCCCTCCACGGGGACCGGATTATCGGCGCCGCCTCGCTGCAATTCAACCTCAGCGCCTGGACCAGGCACAAGGGTGAGGTGAACCTATCCACCGATCCCCAATACCGGGCCAAAGGCCTGGGGACCTTGCTGATTCAAAACCTGGAGGAGATCGCCGCCCAACTGGGTTTGGAGCAGCTTACCGCGGAGATTCCGCCGGAATTGGACAAGGCCTTCTACCTGTTTGAGAAATTGGGGTTCGAAAAAGCCGCGGTTTTGCAAGGCTTTGTCATGGATAAGACCGGCCATGAATCGGATATCGTCTTGATGCTCAAATCGCTGGCGCCGGCCGAGAGCGAGTTCAGCCACACCTGAGGGGACGGGGCGCGCCTTGGCAGCCTGCCCCGGCGTCCCCCCAGCTGGCGCTGCCCCCTATCAACTGGAAGCGGCTGCAATCCGCAGAATCCCGGATCAGGAGGTCATTATGTCCTACAATACCCTGCTGTTCGCCGTCGAGGACGGGGTCGCCACCCTGACCTTCAACCGCCCGGAAAAATTGAATGCCCTGAGTGCCGAAATGCTGGCTGAGATCACCGCGGTCGTGGACCAGGTGGCCAAAAATCCGGAGATTCGGGTCTTGCTGATGACCGGGCAGGGCCGGGCCTTCATCGCCGGGGCGGACATTAGCGCCTTTCTCAAGTTCGATCCCCTGGCGGCCAGAGAATTTGCCGACGACGCCCACGTATTGGGCGCCAAGATGGAACGGTTGCCCATCCCGGTGATCGCTTGCGTCAATGGCTTTGCCCTGGGAGGCGGTTGCGAGCTGGCCATGGCCTGCGACATCATCTACGCTTCGGAGGCCGCCAAATTTGGCCAGCCGGAGGTAAACCTGGGAATCATGCCGGGATTTGGCGGCTCCCAACGTCTGGCGCGCCTGGTGGGTAAAGGCCTGGCCAAGGAGCTGTGCCTCACCGGCCGCATGGTTGATGCCGCCGAGGCCAAGGCCATCGGGTTGGCGGCCCGGGTCTTCCCCGCCGCCAGCTTCATGGAAGAATGCACCAAGGTGGCCCGGGCCCTGGCCGAAAAGGGGCGCGTCTCTTTGCGGGCCATTAAACAGACCATTGACCGCGGTTTCGATGTGGATTTGAAAAACGCCTGCGCCCTGGAAGCCGATGCCTTTGCCCTGTGCTTTGCCTCCGCCGATGCCAAGGAGGGCGCCGCGGCCTTCCTGGAGAAGCGCAAGCCCAAGTTTTTATGATACCCTGGCAGGTAACCGCTCTCTTTTGAACCTCGCAGAAACATTGTCCATGGAAAGGAGAACAAGGTGGATGTCGTAGTATTGCTCAAACAGGTACCTGATACGGAAACCGTCATCAAGATTGGGCCGGATGGCAAATCCATCGTCACCAATGACATCAAGTGGGTCATCAATCCCTACGATGAGTATGCGGTTGAAGCGGCCTTGCGCCTCAAGGACAGCCAGGGAGCCCACGTCACCATTCTGAGTCTGGGCCCCCAGCGCGCCATAGAATCCATCCGCTCCGCCCTGGCCATGGGCGCCGATCAAGGGGTCCTGGTGGATGATCCGGCCACCGAAGGCAGCGACGCCCTGGGGAAGGCCAGGATTCTGGCCGCGGCCCTGAAGGGGATCCCCTTTGATCTCATTGTTGGCGGACATCGGGCGGTGGATGATGATGAAAACCAGGTAGGCATCATGGTGGCCGAGCTTTTGGCCGTTCCCCATCTGGCCCTGGCCGTGGCCCTAACAGTGGAGAATGGCCAGGTGAGGATCGACCGGCCCATCGAAGGGGCGAAGTTGACCTTGGAGGCCCCGTTGCCGGCCATGGTCACCTTTGGCGGCGCCCATGCGGTCTGGAATCCCAGGTATGCGTCGCTGCCCGGGATCATGAAGGCGAAAAAGAAACCGCTGGAGGTCAAAAAGCTCGCCGATCTGGGTCTGACCCCGGATCAGGTGGGCGCGGCGGCCGCCAAAGTGAAGGTCTCCGTCCTGGAGATGCCGACCCCGCGGCAGGCAGGGGTCAAGGTGGAGGGCGACACCGCCGGCAAGGCCAGGGAGTTGGTGCGTTTGCTCCACGAAGAGGCCAAGGTTATTTAAGTACAGGGGTTAGGGATCAGGGTTCAGTAGCGCCTGGTCCAGAAAACTAAATCCCCCCTATCCCCCCTTTTTCAAAGGGGGGAACTTAGCGGCATTGCTTTTGAAGTCCCCCTTTGAAAAAGGGGGATTTAGGGGGATTTAAAAACCATCAATCGCCAAAAATTTTTGGCGAACACCACAAACTGCTATCTGGGTTGGAAATATAGGAGGCAGCATCATGGCACATGGAGTATGTGTAATCACCGAGTTCCGCGGCGGGGCCTTTCGCCGGGTCTCTTTGGAGGTGGCCAGCGAAGGCCGCAGGCTAGCCGACGCCCTGGGCGAGCCCCTCACGGCCATCGCCCTGGGCGACGGGGTGGCGGCCGCGGCCGCGGCTTTGGGCCAGTATGGGGTGGAAAAGGTTTACGCGGTGGACCAGCCGCGTTTGAAAGATTATCTGGCCGAGACCTATGTCCCGGCGGTGGCCGAAATCCTGCAAACCTTGCAGCCCAAGGTGGTGCTCGCGGCAGCCTCGGTGGACGGCAAGGATTTGAGCGCCCGGCTGGCGGCGCGCCTGGGGGCCGGCCTGGCCCAGGACTGCACGGAGTTGAAGATCGAGGGCGGCGCCCTCCAGGCCAAAAGGCCGGTCTATGCCGGCAAGGACCTGGCCTGGTATGCGTGGGCCGACGGGGCCTTCCCCCAGATGGCCTCCTGCCGGCCCAACGTGATGGATTGCCTGATGCCGGACAGCTCCAAACAGGCCGCGGTGGAAACTCCGGCGGTGACGCTGCCGGCTGAGACCCGGACCCGGGTGGTGAGCGTCGAGGCCGCCGCGGGTAAGGTCGACCTCGCCGAGGCCCAGATCATCGTCTCGGGCGGACGCGGTATGAAAGGCCCCGAGCATTTTGCCATCATCGAAGAGCTGGCGCAGATCCTGGGCGGCGCCGTGGGGGCCTCCCGGGCCGCGGTGGACGCGGGCTGGCGGCCGCATGCGGACCAGGTGGGGCAGACCGGCAAGGTGGTGACCCCGACCCTCTACATTGCCTGTGGCATCTCGGGAGCCATCCAGCATCTGGCCGGGATGGGCTCCAGCAAATTCATTGTGGCGGTCAACAAGGACCCCGACGCCCCGATCTTCAGCAAGGCCGACTATGGCGTGGTGGAAGACCTTTTCCAGTTCGTGCCGGCCTTCATCGAGGAAGTGAAAAAACTCAAGGCTGCGTGTTAGGTGATATCACCGTAGGGGCGAACCTTGTGTTCGCCCCTACGCGTTCGTTCGAAAATAGGAGGCGTTATTCATGCAACCGGGGCATTTTCCCGCCAATCTTCTCTTTGTGCTTGTCTTTGCCGCGGCCCTGGGGCTGTTTTACCTGACCGCTCGTAAGCTTTGCCGCATCCTGCTGCTGGGGCAGCCGGAGGACCGCTTCGACCAACTGGGGCGGCGCCTTTGGGGCGTGCTCACCTTTGTCCTGGGCCAGCGGCGGGTAGTCCGGGAGCCGTCCGGTTGGGGCCATTTCTTCATCTTTTGGGGCTTCATCATCATCACCATCGGCAGCCTCGAGACCTTTGGAGTCGGGCTTTATCACGGCTTCGCCTATTGGAAGATCCTGGGAAAACCGTTCACCGCAGTCCTTTATTTACTCCAAGACCTCCTGTGCGCCGGTGTGCTCATCGCCCTGTACTATGCCATCCAGCGCCGGTATGTGGAAAGGCCGGAACGGCTGCGGTTTCGCGACCAGGAGGCCCACGACCAGGAGGCCGGTATCATCATCGGCATGATTCTGGTCTTGATCGTGCTCCTGTTCGGGGCCCGGGCGGTGGAATACCGGCTGGCTCAGGTGGAGCCCGGCCAGTACTTCCCCCTGACCGCTTTCATCTCGGTCATCCTCTCGGTGCCCTTTGCCTGGCTGTCGGAGCCGCACCTCTTGGAATGGTTTAGTTTTTTCTGGTGTGGCCACACTCTCCTGATCCTGGGCTTTCTGGTCTATATCCCCTTTTCCAAGCACCTGCATATCCTGGGCGCGATCCCTAATGTCTTTTTCCGCCGTTTTCGGCCCATCGGCGAACTCACCAAGCTGAACCTTGAAGATGAATCGGTGGAGACCTACGGCGTCTCCAAGATTGAGGAATTTACCTGGAAGCAGAACCTCGATCTTTACGCTTGCACCGAATGCGGCCGCTGCTCCGACAACTGCCCGGCCAACCTCACCGGCAAGCCCTTGAGTCCCAAGGAAACCATCCATAATCTCAAGAAGCACGTTCTGGCCAAGGGCAAGCTCCTGCTGGAGCAGGGCGAGGCCAAAGAGGGCCAACCGGCCGAGGGCGCCGCGGCCGAGCTGAGCAAGGCGCTAGTGGGCGAGGTCTGCCTCAATGACGAGATCTGGTCCTGCACCACCTGCGGCAACTGCATGGAGCACTGTCCGGTCTTCATCGAGCACATCCAGAAATACGTGGATATGCGCCGCTACCTGGTGCTCATGGAGTCCAATTTCCCGCCGGAAGTCCAGACGGTCTTGCGCAACTGGGAGACCAACTCCAACCCCTGGGGCATCGCTTTTGCCACCCGGGGAGATTGGGCTAAAGGCCTGGAAGTGAAGACCCTGGCCGAAAACCCGGAGGTGGAGTACCTCTTTTACGTGGGCTGCACCGGCAGTTTCGACGAGCGGGGCAAAAAGGTCACCAACGCCATGATCAAGCTCCTCAACCAGGCCGGGGTGAGTTTCGGCATCCTGGGGGCGGAGGAGAAGTGCTGCGGCGAAACGGCCCGGCGCATCGGCAATGAATACCTGTTCCAGTCCATGGCGACGGAACTGGCGGAAACCATCAACGGCTATGGGGTCAAGAAGATCATCACTACTTGTCCCCACGGCTACAACTGCCTGAAAAACGAGTATCCCCAATTCGGCGGCAACTGGGAGGTTTACCATCATACCGAGTTCCTGGCCAAACTCCTGAAGGAAGGGCGGCTAAAGCCGCAGCGGCGGTTGGATAAACGGCTCACCTTCCACGACTCCTGCTATCTGGGCCGTTATAATGACCTCTATGAGGAACCCCGCAGCCTCCTTACGTCCATCCCCGGACTGCGTCTCAGCGAGATGGAGCGCCATCGCAACAAATCCTTTTGTTGCGGCGCCGGCGGCGGCCGGATGTGGATGGAGGAAACCCTGGGAGTGCAAAAAATCAACGAGGCCCGTACCGACCAGGCCCTGGCGCTCGATCCGGAGATCATCGCGGTCTCCTGCCCCTTCTGCACCATCATGTTCGAGGACGGCCTCAAGGCCCGGGAAAAAGAAGAGACGGTCAAGGTCTATGATATCGCCGAGCTGCTGGCCCAGGCCCTGGAAACGGAAAAGTGATACCAGGCTGGGAGCCAAAGATATTTGTTATTCTTGTAGGGGCGGCTCGCGAGCCGCCCCTACGGTTTCCAAGGGCACAGCAAGTGGTGCCGCTTCAGGAACAGCCGCAGTCCGCTCCCCAATCAACTTTAACCGGGTAGCCGCAGGCTTTGGCCGGCGCGCACAGGCTGGCAGCCTGTGCCTCCAATTGATTGCTACCTGTGACCTCTGCGAAAGTCCTCCAATCTGTCATTCTGAGGGAGCGAAGCGACCGAAGAATCTCGGTTTGGTAGCACAGCCTTTCCAGGCTGTGCCCATTCCAGCACAGGCTAGAAAGCCTGTGCCACCAAAAGCCGAGATCCTTCGCTTCGCTCAGGATGACAAAAAGGCTTTTCGCAGAGGTCTTTACCTGGTATCAGGACTACCTGCCGGCTATGAGCGCCACTAGCTTTTTGCCGGTATACTCCGCCACATCCGCCAAACCGTCCAGGGGCATGAAATCGGGGGCGTTGGCGGCAAACAGACAGGTCACCGAGGCCGGGAACTCCTCGTCCGGCAAATGGAAAATGTAGTATAAAGGAATTCGCGGCAAGGGATACAAGGTGAAGGAGAAATCACCGCTCGGGGGAGCGACGTTGACCCGACCTGAAAACGCCGCGGCCAGTCTTTCCTGTTGTCGATGTAGGCTGATAACCTGGGGAACGAGAATCTGCTCGGCGTTGGCCGTGAAGGCGCCCTGGTAGGGCATGCTGTTGGGCAGTTCTTTGAACGCCTTTAAAGAATCAAGCTGCACCGCTTGATCGGGCACCGAGCTGGCATAGAGGGCGATAAGCAGGCCTTCCGGGCCGTTGGCGGCGGCGCCATTCAGGGTGATTTCCGCCTCGGTCAGCAGGCATTCCTCGCCAAAGGCCTGAAAGCGCAGGCCGGCCTGGGCCAGTTCAGCCGGCAGGCAGGCGGACAGCACCCCCGGTGATCTGGCCCAGGCTTTTTTGAGATAATCATTGCGAATTTTCAGATAGTTTTGGCTCATAGCGCTCCGAGACAGAGGTAATTTTTTTATTTTTTTGTCGGGGATCATGGCTGCGCCATGATATCTCCCCGGCACCCAAATAGATCAAAGGCGGCGTTTGCATAATCTGGAAACTCGCCGGGAAATAAGCCGGACCGCTGATCAAGGGATGACAGGACCGCCGGACGTGCTAATATTGTTATCATGCTTAATACTGGTCAACAACTACGGGAAGAGAGAAATCGCCACGCTTTTGGGAGACTGATCCGGGGATTTCTCCTTGCCGGCGCGCTCAGTAGAGGAGGCCTGAACGATGGAAAAGGACTGGGAAAAACTCTGGTTAAGCTGGTTGCCCTGGGGAGTGGTGCTATCCTTGCTCCTGGTTCTCGGCCGGCCGGCCCTGGCGGCCCAGGACCCGTGGCCCAAGCGCTTCGAGCACCCCAAGGGCACCGTGGTCATGTACCAGCCGCAGTTGGAAAGCTTTAAAGACGATATCCTCACCGGCCGGGCCGCGGTCTCCGTAAAGAAAAAGGAGTGGAAGGCGCCGGTATTTGGGGCCGTCTGGCTCTCCGGCCACGTCTCGACCGACCGGGACACCCGCATGGCCACCATTGATCAGGTCAAGATCACGGACGCCAAATTTCCCGAGGCCAAGCCGGAACAACTGGAGAAACTCAAGGCCTTTTTGAATACCGAGATGCAAGAGTGGAGCATCCCCATCTCCCTGGACCGGCTGCTGGCCGCCCTGGAGGTGGTGGAAAAGGCGCAGGGCGAGGACCGGGGCCTGAAAAACGAGCCGCCCAAGATTATCTTCGTCCCCCATCCCGCCGTCCTGGTGCCTCTGGACGGCGACCCCAAGCTCCTGCCGCTGCCGAAGTCGCCTCTCATGCGGGTGGCGAACACGCCTTTCCTCATGCTCTATGAGCCCGCCAGCAAGACCTATTATCTGAAAGGTGGAACGGACTGGCTGGCGGCCACCGATCTCAAGGGCCCCTGGAAGGACGCGGCAAAACTTCCTGAGTCAATCAATGCCTTGGAGGCCGAAGCCAGGAAAGGCGCCAAAGGCCAGGGCGCCGCCAAGGAGGTGGAGGCCAAGGCCGGCAAGATGCCGGAGGTCGTCGTCAGCACTGAACCGGCGGAGCTTTTGGCCACCGACGGGGAGCCCCAGTACACCCCGATTAAAGACACCAATCTCCTTTACGTGAGCAATACCGAGAGCAATATCTTTCTGGACACCGCCACCCAGGAGCACCTGGCGCTCATTTCGGGGCGCTGGTTTAAGACCAAGTCCCTGGCCGACGGGCCCTGGGCCTACGTGGCCCCGAATCAGCTGCCGGCCGACTTCGCCAAGATCCCGGAAAACTCGGTGAAGGGCTTCGTCCTGGTGAATGTGGCCGGTACCCCGGCGGCCAAGGAGGCGGTGCTGGAAAACGCCATTCCCCAGACCGCCACCATCGACCGGAACAAGGCCACGACCAAGGTGGCATACGCCGGAGCGCCCAAGTTTGAGAAGATCGCCGACACCGACCTGGAATACGCCGTGAACACCGGGACGGCCGTGTTCAAGGAAGGGACCAAGTATTATGCCGTGGATCAGGGGGTCTGGTACGAGGCCGGCTCCCCCAACGGCCCCTGGCAGGTATCGGTGAATCCTCCCAAACAGGTGGAGCAGATTCCGCCCAGCAATCCCCGCTACAGCGCCAAGTTCGTCAAGGTCTACGACGCCACCGACGACACGGTCACGGTGGGCTACACTCCCGGGTATACCGGGTCGTACGTGGACAACGACACGGTGGTCTACGGCACCGGCTATGACTACCAGGGCTATGCCGCGCCTGAGGCTTACATCCCGCCGCCCGTCACTTACGGCTACGCCGCGGCCTATGATCCCTACGCCGGTAACTGGGGCAACCAGGCCGCCTATTACGACCCAGGCAGCTGGCTCGTCCCGGGGCTGGCGGGCTTTGCCGCGGGTGTGGCGGTGGGAGCCGCCGCGGCCCACTGGTGGGGCTATGGTCCCTACCACTGGGGGGGCGGCGGTTGGTGGGGAGCCGGCGGCTACCACAACATCAACATCAATAATATTCATAATAACGTGATCAACCCGAGGCCGGGTCCGGGGCCGCACGGCAGGCCCATAGTCCATCCGGTGGTGAGCCCGCACAACCGGCCCAACATTTATAATCGTCCCGGGAACCAGGGCAACCTGGTCGCCCGTTCCCAGAGAGGGGAAACGAGACCCGCATCCCAGGCGCGGCCGGCTACACCAGCTCAGCGCCCAGGCCAGGGAGTAAAGGCCGGCGCCCGGCCTGAAACCAGGCCGGCTCAGCCCAAGGTGCGGCCGGCGGGGGGTCAGAATAACGTCCTGGCCGACCGCAATGGCAATGTCTATAAGCGAGACAAGCAGGGCAACTGGCAGTCGCGTCAGGGAAACCAGTGGTCCGGCGCCGGCGCGGCCAGACCGGCGACCCGGGGCACGGCGCCGACGGATATCACCAGGCGGCCGCAACCTGGAGCCAGTCGCCCGGCGGCGGCGACCCGGCCCAGTGTCGATAGCGGTCAACTCAACCGGGACTTCTCCGCCCGCCAGCGGGGCGAGACGCGTTCCCAGAACTTCCAGCGGGCCAACACCGCCTCCCGGCCGAGCCCCAGTGTCTCCCGGCCCAGTGGCGGGGGCGGTGCCATTAGCCGGCCCGCCGGTGGCGGCGGGGGCGGTAGTGGCATGAGCCGCCCCTCCGGCGGCGGCGGCCGCGGCGCCGGTGGTGGTGGCGGCAGACGACGGTAAGTGAGGCCTCTATTCAGGTTATACCCTGGCCCCGGCAGTCCTGATCACGGCTGCCGCTGGGCTGGCCGGGACCGGGGTTTCTTCCGAGGGTTAACCACCGTAGGAGTGCCGGCCCTGGTTTTTTAGGTTGTCAGGGGTTCGGTGCCGCTGGTGGGGTTTGCCCTGACTTGAAAAAATCTGGATTGGTGACAAAACAACGTGTCATAATCCGTTCCAGAAGAAACGGCCACAAGGAGGTCATTTACCAAAAATGAGTTTTTTTGCCAAAAATAGATTTACCAGCGTATTACGGTATTTCTTAATTGTATTGGTAACCTTGATAGGGATAGAAATGGTTCTCCGTGCCTTTATGCCATTTTATTTCGTGGATAATAGGGGAGTGTACCAATATGATAGCGAATTGCAAATAGTACCTCGCAAAAATCTTCATTTGGTGAGACTTAAAGACTATCAGGAGGAATATGTAACTAATAAATTTGGGACGGTAAATTATCAGAACGACTTCAAAAAATATCAGTATTTGGTTTTCGCTATCGGTGATTCATATACCCAAGGGATAGGTCTCCCCCCGGATGCATCTTATCCATTTCAACTGGATTTGTTGCTTAATCTGGAGGGTAATGAATATAAATCTAAATATGGCATAGTTAATCTGGGATTAGGCGGTTACGGTGGAGAACAATACCTTTTATCCCTGAAAAGATACATCAAGGTATTCGGAAAGCCGGATTTCATACTAGTTCTTGGTTGTCATAATGACTATGAGGACGACTTGAGGTTTAAGGCCTTTCAAAGCGGCAAAACCATAAATCTCATTGAAGGAAATCCCAAATTCGCATGGTTCTTTAAACCTTTGGCGTTTTTGGGGTATGATACGGAGATAGGGAAAAGGGTGCTTTACGCCATTAAAAACATCCAGATGGGTTCTTTTATAAGGAATGACCTAAAAAAGAGTGGCCCTAAAAAGAATGATCCGGCATTGCCACCTGAGGTGAAATGCCCTGCTGAAAGAGAAGTGCATATTTATGAAGAATTTAATAAAATTGCCCAAGAGTTGAATGCCAAGTTAATCATTTCGTGGGCCAACCGGGATGAATCTTATCCCTGGTTGAAAAACTGGGCTCAATCTCAAAAAATCTCTTTTGTGGATTGGCAGCCCACGATGGATTCGGTTAGGCAAAACTTCTTTGTCCCTGAGGGGAATTTTCATTCGGGGGGGCATTATCGCACCTGGGTCAATGGCATCATTGCCCGGGGTTTTGCCAGGAATATCCGGAATTTTAGCCCGGCGGACCGGCAGCCGAAATGAGGAACGGCCCCTGCACCCGGGGGGAAAGTAAGGATATCTTTCCATCCCCGGAACGCCGTTTGTCCGTGCCGCTGATCTGAGTATTGGAGCAGGAATTTACCGCGGCTCCCCCTCCCAGGCCGCCGACCCGCTTTACTCCCCCGCCGGTCCACTGCTGCCGCCTGGTTCTCCGGCCTTCTTCCGGAAGGCCCGCCAGCGGGCCACCAGTTCCGGCTCCCGCCCCTCCGGGCCCGGCTCATAGAACCGCGCCCCGGCCAGTTCCCCGGGTAAATATTCCTGGGCCACGAAATGGCCCGGAAAATCATGGGGATATAGATAGTCCCGGCCATGCCCCAGGGCCGCCTTGTCCCGGTGGGCGTCTTGCAGGGGGCCGGGCACCCCGGTGGCGCCCTTTTCCGTTAGGGCGGCTTGGGCCCGGAAATAGGCGGCGGTGGAGTTGCTCTTGGGGGCCAGGGCCAGGTAGATGGTGGCCTGGGCCAGGTGGTACTGCCCTTCCGGCAGCCCCACCCAGGTGAGGGCCTGGGAGGCCGCGGCCACCTGCACCAGGGCGTTGGGGTCCGCCAAACCGATGTCCTCTGAGGCCAAAATCAGCAGGCGGCGCATGATGAAGCGGGGGTCTTCCCCCGCCTCCAGCATCCGGGCCAGCCAGTAAAGGGCCGCATCCGGCTCGGAACCCCGGATACTCTTGATGAAGGCGCTCACGGTGTCGTAGTGGGCGTCCCCCTGCTTATCATAGATCAGGTCCCGCCGGGGCAGGCACTCCCGGGCCGCGGTTAGGTCCACCCGGATGACCCCCGGCGTATCCGGTTCGGTGGAGAGGACCGCCAGTTCCAGGGCAGTCAAGGCCCGCCGGGCGTCGCCACCGGCCAGGCGGGCAAAATGGGCCAAGGCTTCTTCCGTGACTTCGCTTTTCATGGATCCCAGGCCCTGGTCCTGATCCGTCAGGGCCCGACGCAGGAGGACGAGAATCTCTGACTCCTTCAAGGGCTCGAAGATGAAGACCCGGGCCCGGGACAACAGCGGCCCGATGATTTCGAAATAGGGGTTTTCAGTGGTGGCCCCGATGAGGGTGATGAGCCCTTCCTCGACGTGGGGCAGCAGGGCGTCCTGCTGGGCCTTGTTGAAGCGGTGGATTTCATCGATGAGGAGGATGGTGCGGAGGCCCCGGTCTTGGGCGCGCCGGGCCTCCTCCACCTTGCGCACGTCCGCCACCCCGGCCATGACGGCGCTGAGGCTGGAGAACTCGGCGTCCATGGTGCGGGCGATCACCCGGGCCAGGGTGGTCTTGCCGCTCCCCGGCGGGCCCCAGAAGATCATGGAGGAAAAGAGGCGCTTCGCCTTCAGGGCCCGCCACAGAAGGCGGCCGGGACCCACCAGGTGATCCTGGCCCACAAACTCCTTCAGGCTCCGGGGGCGCAGCCGGGCCGCCAGGGGCGGCGGCGGCGCGAACAATGAGGCGGTTTTGTCCATGAAATCGACAGGGAATTGAAGGGCGGGCGTCCCCGCCCGCCGTCCTTAGTAAAAAAACATTAGGTATTCGTTACTTGGCCTGAGGCTCTTTACCGCAAAAAACACAAACTTAGTTAAATTTGCCATTTCTATTATCGCTTAAGAATACTACGGTTACACCTCAAACTTCTCAATCCTGCCGATACACTTCCCGCCGGTGACCCACGGCACTCACTTCTATTTTCTGAAAAGCATCATCAATAGTGTAAAGGACCCGATAATCGCCCACCCTTATTCTATATGCATCGCCTCCCCCGAGTTTCTTGGCCCCCTGGGGCCGGGGATTCCCCTGAAGGGCCAGCAGACGTTTGACAATCCTTCGGTGCACCTCTCTGGGCAACCCAGCCAATTCTTTCTCCGCTGACCTTTTCAGATGGACTAGATAAAGCATACTGGCCTTTACTTTTGTTGGTCAGCCAAATACTCTGCCAAGGGCCGGGAGGGCTCGGACCGGCGCTGTTCGATAATGGCGATGTCCAGTAAATCTTCGACAAATTCCCGGTCTTGCAGCAATTTTTGGACGATCAGGTGCTGCTCTTTCCTGGGCAATCCCTTAAAGGCCATCCAGAAAACCTCCGCTTTGGCTTCTTCTATAATCATCTGAGAATCCTCCACCTTTCTTGTGCTTATGTTAAATTATCTCAGGTCCGCTGTCAAAGTTTACCCTTAGCGCCAGCCGGGTAATGGTCTATTGCCCTTTTCTTCTTTACTCCGCCAACTTTTTCGCCGGTGCTGGCCCTTCGCCACCCCTCTCTTTCATGGAGAGTTTTCTCCGGGCCTCTTGCGGATAAGTGAATTTTTGCTTATATTTAAGATAATTTCGTTAAATCTTTTGGCAATGAGAGGCCTCTAATGTTTGGCTATAATTTATCCACTCTGGTCATTATCCTGGTGATCGCCCTGCTGCTTTTTGGCCCCCGGCGGCTGCCGGAGTTGGGAGAGAGCATCGGCAAGGCCATCAAGAGCTTTAAAAAGGCCCATGATGATCCGGAGTCCGTGGCTCCCAAGAGCGAGATTCCGCCCAGCACGGCGGCGCAAACCGCCACCTGTCCTCAGTGCCATAAGGATTATTCCGGGGAGTTCGCCTTCTGTCCCCATTGCGGCCAACGCGTGACCAAGGCCTAGCCCGAGGCTGCGACGATGTTCGGCTTAGATTTTGAGGCGCTGGTCATTCTGGCCGTCCTGGCCTTTATCCTCTTCGGGCCTGAGAAACTGCCGGAGTTCGCCGCCAAGGCGGGGTACTATCTCGCCAAACTGCGGCAGGCCACTACGGAACTGAGTCAGCAGGCTCAGTGCTCTTTCCCCGATAACCTCAAGCAACCGCCGCCCCCGGCGCCGGTCATCGCCGCCCAGATCTGCCCCTTTTGCGCCCAGGAAGTGGGGAAGGATTTCACCTTCTGTCCCCGCTGCGGCCACCGCTTGAATGAAGAGGCCGCGGCGCCAGCGCCGCAGCAACCCCTGGCCTCCTGAGCCAACCGCCGAAACCGGAACCCTGAGCTACCTACTAGGTCATTCTCCAACCTTTGCGACTGGACCCCGAGCCTTGATCCGACCCTTGAGAAACGACGAAGTGGATCCCGCCCTGGCGATCATTAATGAGGCGGCCAGGGCCTATCAGGGAGTCATTCCCGCTGATTGCTGGTGCGAGCCTTACATGCCCGAGGAGGAACTGCGGGCAGAAATCGCCGCGGGCATCGATTTCTGGGCCTACGAGGCCAACGGCGCTATCCTGGGGGTCATGGGGCGCCAGCCCCTGGCGGAAGTGACCCTGATCCGCCACGCCTATGTGTCCCCGGCGGCGCAGCAGCAGGGTATCGGCGCACAACTTTTGGGCCATTTGCTCTCGGGGGTCCGCGCCCCCGTCCTGGTGGGCACCTGGGCCGCGGCCTGGTGGGCTATCCGCTTCTATGAGAAACATGGCTTCAAGCTGGTGACCCCGGCGGAGAAGAACCGGCTGCTGCGGCGCTACTGGACCATCTCGGACCGGCAGGTGGAGACCTCGGTGGTGCTGGGGGATGAGAGGTGGTTTGCTTCGCTTTTAGCCATGTAATTAACCGTCCCGGTCTTATCATGATTTTTGCCCTTAGGCAATTGGATATCTTTTGTCCAGTATCAATTTTCCCCAAAGATTTAATTCTCTACAAATAATTCTTGCATATTTTTTTATTTTAATAATATTATTAGCTACTAATAGATTAAGAGGTTGTAATTATGAATAAACTTTTGGTAATTTTGCTAGGAATTTTTCTGGTAGGTGGATGTGGCGGGGGCAGACCGTATGCTCAATATTACCACGACTTGATTCAAGGGGCGGATACATCTAGTTTAATATTTGCAACAGAAGAACCAAAGCTATTGATAGGAACCAATGTTGACGTTGACTTAATAAGCGGGCTTGAAGAGGGGTATGTTCCGATAGGCTTCTCATCTTTTACCGGTCCTCAACAAAACCAGAGTCAAGTTATTGACAAAGCGAAAGAACTTAAAGCAACAGTGGTGGTGGTCTATAGCAAATATTTTGATACCCAATCTGGAGTTAAGCCTGTAGTTCTGCCCGATATAAAGACATCCAAAAGTAGCGCACAAAGCAGTGCATATGGTAGTGCTTTTGGAAGTGGTGGTTATGCGAGCGGTTCTGCAACTGCTTTTGGAACGGGAACAACAACTACTTATGGCACTCAAACCATATACAAACCATACACGATTGACCGCTTTGAGCAGGGGGCGGTTTATTGGGTAAAAAGAAAAGAAGGTCTGCTTGGAGTAGTACCTAGAGACTTGCCACCCGAATTAAGGCAGAAAATCGGGAGCAATAAGGGAGTGTTAGTCGTAGCAGTTTTAAAACGGTCGCCTGCTTTTTCTGCCGACATTTTACGGGGAGATGTTATAAAAAAGATTAATAATATAGAAATTATTGATCTTAAACATGGGCAACAAATTACGGTATTAAATGCCAATAAGAAGGTCAGTATTACGCTTCTGAGAGACGGGAAGGAAATCGTCAAAGAAGTTAAATTGGGACCTTTACCTGAAGGGCTTAATTTACCGAAATAATTTTGTCTAAATTATTCACGGCATCATTGCGGTTTAATCCAGTCCTGTCCATGGGGGTAGTTCATAACCAAATTGCTCTGCAATTTGCTTATTGAACTCATCGCGTTCCCTAATTTTCTCTCGGACGAATGCAACTGCCTCATCAGGGGAAAGAATTCGCACGACGTTTCTGAGCTTATCACGATTGCCAAGTATCCCACCCGGTTGCGTCTTTGAACCTCCATCCCCCGTGACAAGAATTGCTACATTTTTTGCAGCGTCGCAAACTATTTTTACATCATTTCGTTGGTTGTCGTTATGCGCACCTTCAGGAAAAAGCGCCGACTCTACCTTTGAGTAAAGAGGATCATAAGATGTTGTTAATGTATAAATTTGTTGATTCGCCTTCCGGGTTCTCATGGCATTATTACCGGCCAATGCCTCACCATAAGCTGTAGAAGGCAAGTTGATCAAGATCACTTCATCTTTGAACCATTTTTCTAGCTGATTTACAGTAGGCAGCTTCTGCCTTGCATTAATAAGGTTCGTATCGATATACAACACTGGGATATAAAGCAATCGTGGATTCATTTGAATTGTCATGGCCGATCCCTTAAAGGTCAGAAACGGCGGCCATGGGCCGCCATATAACTGTATTGGAGATGCCTAAAATATCTTTTTAATTTTGCAGTCTTTCGCGTATTTCATTTATGGCTTCAATGAGTTGTTCAAAAGTCAAAGAGGCGGTCTGACTATTCCTTGGCGGTCTGTTTGTAGCTCGCTGTTCGGGCGAAACAAATGCATTTTCGAGGCTAACCAGACATAATCGAAGCCATGAATCTTGAGGCGGTTTATGTGCTGAATTGATATGCCATGCGAGTGCGACTATAGAGTTGGCGAAATACATTTTTTCCCAATACCCTAACGAATTTTGCATTAACTGAAGATGCTCAAAGATAAGATCGGCGATTTCGCTTCTGATCTTCTTGATGTCACCCCTTGTACCGAGTTTCTGGAGAATCGAATTTACGCGTATTTGAAGCGATTTAAGAATAGGATCTGCAGTTTGCATGGGTTTATGCCTCCTTTAATGCATAATCCATATCGGCGGCATCTGGTACTTTAACCGAAAACAGAAAACCGAAAACCGAAAACCGTCCTATAATTCCACCACCTCCGAATCGATCGCCTGGCCCATGAAGAGGCTGGCCAGTTGCTGGAAGCGGGGCGTCAGGTCGGTTGAGAGATAGCGGCGGGTGCCGCCCCGGGTCAGGCGGCCCTCCAGCCCCCGGTGGCGCCTAAGATACTCCACCAGCTTGGCCGCGGTGGCCTGCCCCGAGCAGATCAGTTCCTGTCCGTCCCGGAGCAGGGCCCGGACCTGGTCCTTTAAGATCGAATAATGGGTGCAGCCCAGGATCAGGGTGTCCACCCGGCCGTCCTGGAAGGGGGCCAGATAACGGCGCAAGATCATGGTCGTCCCTTCCCAATCCTGCTCGCCGGATTCGATAATCGGCACCAGCAGGGGACAGGCCTGCTGCACCACCTCCACTTCCGGGTCCAGCTTCTTCAGTTCCAGTTCGAAGGACAGAGAGGTGACGGTGCCTTCGGTGGCGATGACGCCGATGCGTTTGGCCCGGCTGCGGGCCAGGGCCTCCTCCACCGTGGGGATCAGCACCCCGAGGACCCGGCGGGTGGGGTAGCGCGCCGGCAGATAAATTTGCTGGATGCGGCGCAAGGCCCGGGCCGAAGCGGTGTGGCAGGCCAGGACGACGAGCTGGCAACCCTGGCGCAGGAGATAATCCACCGCCTGCTCGGTGAAGCGCTGCACTACCCGGTCCGAGCGGGTGCCGTAAGGAATCCGGGCATTGTCCCCCAGGTAGAGGTAGTCATACTCCGGCAGAACCAGGAGAAACTCCCGCAGCACTGCCAGCCCGCCGAATCCGGAATCAAACACGCCGATCATGGTCAGTAGTCAGTAGCCAGTAGCCAGTAGCCAGTTTTAGATAATTTCAATCTTTTTCGTAGGGGCGAGCCGCTGGCTCTCCCTTAACTAATTTGAGATACTTCGCTGCGCTCAGGATGACAAAACCTGTCTTATTAGGCTTGAGCTTCGGGTTTGATTATCTCGAAACTAAAAAACTCGAAGCTCGAAACTGTCTTTCATTCCGACAGCCGCAGCAAAATGCCCCGCCGGTAGGCCGACCTCAGGGTGTACAGGAGAATAGCATAGCTGATTAAAATGTATAACACACTCAGGGAGAAGCCGTAAAGCAAGGGCCGGCCGAAGTGCAGCGGAAAGCCGTAGAAGTGCCGGAAATACTCCAGGAAATAGGTCAGCGGGATAAATTGGGCCAGTACCTGGACCCCGGCGGGCAGCACGCTGATGGGATAATAGAGGCCGCACAACAGGAGCATCAGGTAGGAGAAGGCCCAGGCCGCCACTTCGGCCCGCTGGCCGAAACGCAGCACCAGGGCCAGGACCACGGCGCCGATGATGGCGGCATTGATGAACATCCCGGCCAGGAGAATGGCCAGGCCCCCGGCGCCCGGCCGAGAAAGCTCCATGTTAAAAAGCCCCACGCTCAAGACGGCCATGACCAGAAAGACCAGGAAGCCCCGGATCAGCCCCATCAGGCCGGAGCCCAGCAGGATGTGGCCGAGGCGGATGGGGGCGATGAATTCATGCTTGAGGCTCTTGGACCAGACAGAATAGAGCAGGGCGTAGGACAGGTCCAGTTGGGCGATTTGGATGGTGTTCATGCAAATGGCGCCGATGAGGATGAAGGTCACCGTTTCTTCGGTGAGGTTGAGGAAACGGGTCAGCAGCCCTACGGAGAAGATGCCGATGGCGGGCCAGAAGAGCATCTCGAAGACCGCGAAGACGTTGCGCCGGTTCACCAGGCTGCTCCTAACCGTAAAGGCCCAGATTTGGTGGCAGCTAATGGGTAATTTCACGGTAGATCTCTTCTAGGTCCATGGGTTTGACCTTCACCTGGGCCAGTTCTTGGCCGGCGTGGGCGACGGCCTCCAGGATGGCGGCCAGCCTGGTTTCGACCCGATCCAGTACCAGGTCCACCCGGGCGTCCTTGATCCGATGGGTCAGGACACCGGGCAGCCGCCCATACTCCAGGGGCGCCGGGCTGTCCCGAAAGACCAGGCTCAGATGGTCTCCCAGCCCCAGGCGCCGCTGCAAGTCGGGGATGCTGCCCCGGGCCGCCAGCCGGCCCTCTTTCAAGAAGCCCACTTCGCTGCACAGCATCTCCGCCTCCCGCAGGTTGTGGGTGGTGAGGAGAATAGTTAGCCCCAGGTCCCGGTTGAGGCGGAGAATTTCCTCCCGGATATGCCGGGCCATGTCCTGGTCCAGACCTGAGGTGGGTTCATCCAAAAAAAGCAGCTCCGGGTCGTTGATCAGGGCCTTGGCCAGCATCAGGCGCTGTTTGAGGCCGGTGGACAGGCGATCGAAGACCACCCGGCGTTGTTCTCTCAATTGAAATAAGTCAATGAGCCCCTCGACCTTGGCGGTCAGGGCCCGGCCGCCCAGGCCGTAGAGCCTGCCGTAAAAGCGCAGGTTCTCTTCGACGGTCAGGCACCAGAGGAAATGGGCCCCGGCGGCGGCCAGGTTGATGCGCTGGCGCAGCTTCCTCGCCTCCTTGACCACATCCAGCCCCAGTACCCGGGCGCGACCGGTGTCCGGGTGCAGCAGGGTAGCCAGGATGGAGATGAGGGTGGTCTTGCCGGCGCCGTTGGGTCCCAGGATGCCGAAGATGGCCCCGGGGAGCACCTCCAGGTCCACCTGCGTCAGCACCTGCTTGGCCGGGCTGAACCACCCTCCGCCAAAGGCCTTGCCCAGTCCCTTTGCAGAAATAGCCGGTTGCATAATTAAATGATTAGATATTTAAGCCTTAAACACTGTAAATCATAAAAATTACAAAGAATGAGGCAATGGCAAAAACTAATGTTACCGCCATAATATCGAGTATTAACGAAGGCCGGTAGGTATCTTCGTCTATTTGTCTTTGAACTTGTTTAAATCTAAAGAATGATAGTACCCCCATAACCCCGCCCATCCCCACCAGGATTATGCCAAAAATTGTTGAATATCCCAAGGAGGATGCCACATTTGCATAAGCATCGGATTTGCCTAGAAAATATGATAGTTTTTTAATAAAAAAGGCGAACTTCTCGACGACAAAACCGAAGGCAGTCAGGCCGATGCTGGTCCTGATCCAGGCCAGAAAGGTCCGCTCATTCGCCATGTGCACTTGATAATTAGAAGGTTTAGCCGGCTTCTCCTTTTCCTTCGCTGGCTCCATATCCGGGGTTTTCCTCCACTATTTAATTAATGCTTGAGATATTAGTCCCGGTTAAGTCTATCAAACCCGGCCCCCGAGGCCAAGGGTCCAGCTTGCAAATCAGCCCGGAGTGCGATAAATTAACGCCCATGGACCAGGACGAGCGCATTGTCAACCCCCGGATCCAGGTGGACGACCTGGGTCTGGAGGTGGGGCTCCGGCCCCGGAGCCTGGCGGAGTTCGTCGGTCAGGAGGAGTTGCGCCGCAACCTGGAAATCGCCCTCATGGCGGCCCGGGCCCGGGGCGAGGCGGTGGACCACATCCTGGTGCACGGCCCCCCCGGCCTGGGCAAGACCACCCTGGCCCACATCATCGCCCAGGAAATGGGCGCCGGCATCAAGACCACCGCCGGGCCCGTGGTGGAGCGGGCCGGGGATTTGGCGGCGATCCTCACCAACCTCCAACCCAAAGACGTCTTCTTCATCGACGAAGTGCACCGCCTGCCCACGGTGGTGGAGGAGATCCTTTACCCCGCCATGGAGGACTTCACCCTGGACCTGATCATCGGCCAGGGGCCCGGAGCCCGCTCGGTGAAGCTGGAGTTGCCCCACTTCACCCTGGTGGGAGCCACCACCCGGGCCGGGCTGCTTACTCCGGCCCTGCGGGACCGCTTCGGCCTGATGCTCCGGGTGGATTTCTATAAGGTGGAAGACCTGACCAAGATCGTCCGCCGGGCCGCGATGGTGCTGGAAATCGAGATCGAAGCCGACGGCGCCTGGGAAATCGCCCGACGCTCCCGGGGCACCCCAAGGATCGCCAACCGCCTGCTCAAAAGGGTGCGGGACTATGCCCAGGTGCGGGGTGACGGCCGCATTAATAAGGCCTCAGCCGACGCCGCCCTGACCCTGCTGGAAATCGACCAGTTGGGGCTGGACCGCATGGACCGCCAGATTCTGCTCACCATCCTGGAGAAATACGACGGCGGGCCGGTGGGCCTGGGAACCCTGGCCGCCGCTCTTTGTGAAGAAGAAGATACCCTGGAAGACGTCTACGAGCCCTATCTGATTCAGTCCGGCTTCCTGCAGCGCACCCCCCGGGGCCGCATGGCCACCGGAAGGGCGGCGGAGTATTTTCAAAAGATGGCCAAGAAGGGACCGTATCCCTTACTCTTTAAATAAAGAACGCTTGGTTTGTAATCCTGGTCCCCAGCTTATTTATCCAAATCAATTCTGTTAACTAACCGACACCTTAAGTATTTTCCTCCCCTTAAAATCCAAGATTTCGTAACCCCAATTCAGAGGATTCCCCTATATGCTTCCTGAGTCGACCAGTTTATCTTCGCTGTACAGGTCATTTCCATCTTTCTCCGGTCGAGGGAAAGAAGGCAAGTATCTATTTTGGACAGAGGCAGAAGGGCTACCACATAATTCTGGATGCCATTGACATGATGAGGGGATCCTGAATGAGGGAATTGGTGAGATGAGACGGATAGTTAAGCATTACGTTCTTCGTTGCCGGGGTTTTTGGCGTGGGACACAAGGGGTGGCGGCGGTGGAGTTTGCCATTCTGGGCACCGTATTAATCTTCATTCTCGGCGGGATCATAGATTTTGGCCATGCCTTCTATATCAGGCAGGTAGTTACCAACGCCAGCCGGGAGGGGGCCCGCTACGGGGTAACTTTTCATGTCGATTCCACTGCAACGCGCATTCCGCCCAGCAGCATGTCACCGACAATTTCAAGCTACGTAACCACTCAATATATCGCTCAAACCTTGGTCGCCAGCCTCAGTCCTACTGTGGCCGCGAGTGGTGCGGGCTATAGTACCGGCACCAAGGGTCAGCCCGTGCAAGTCACGGTATCGGCGACCAAACACTGGTTTCTACTTGGAACCATTATTCCACACTTACCAACCACAATAGCGGCCACCAGCGTGATGCAATGCGAGTAAATCATCACCATGGCGAGTGATCGTCCCGGCGGAAACACCTCTCTGGTAAGGAGAGACCAAATTGGGAGCTTTGATGCAATTAAATATTTCTTAACTAATAGTGGTTAGTACCGTGAGGAGGGAAGAATCATGCGGCAAGGAAGGAGTGCTACGTTCATGAAAGGCGCGGAGGGTTCGATGGCGGTCGTGATCGCCCTTGGTATGGTAGCCTTTTTGGGGATGGCCAGCCTGGCCATCGACATGGGCCATCTTTACACGGTGAAAAATGAAATGCAAAATAACGCCGATGCCGCGGCGCTGGCTGCGGCAAGAGCTCTAATTCACGAGGATATGTCTACCGGCAATCGGGACACTTACCGGGATGCCTCGGGTGCGGTGAATGCAGCTATGGCCGTCCTGCAACAGGCCAGCACTCTGCAAGGTCTTGCCTCGATGCCCGACGGCTCCCGCAATGACGTGGACATCACCTTCGGCACCTGGAATGAACATGCTATAGGTTCGAAATGGACCAACATCGGCAACAGCACCGCAGTTCCCCCATCTTCCACAGCCAATGCCGTACAGGTCACGGTCCGGCGGGCTGCCGGGACGGCTTACGGCCCGGTGACCAACTTTTTTGCCGGCGTCTTTGGCTCCGGCACCTCAGAGGTGGCGGCTACCAGCCGCGCCTGTATGGGCTATGCCTATTCGGTGTATGCGGGCACTGTCGAATTGCCGGTGGCCTTGCCGGCTACCGGACCCATCAGTCCTCTTGCGTCCACCGGAAACTCCAGCTGGTGGGCCGGGATTTTTGGCCCCAGTGAGGCCGTGGCCACCACCACCAAGACAATTGTCTTCAAGGATTCAGGCGGCTACTATGTCCCCGGCAGTACGCCGACAAATGTTAATACCGGTGTAACCGCTGCCAGTCCACTCGACCCCAGACAGGTATATCTTTTCACCGTCGGCTCGAGTGACGCGATACCCGATACCATGAAAAACATTATTGAAAAGATATACAATACCAGTCTAACCGCGAGCACGCCGCTGCACGTGGACAAACTGGCCCTGGGGACGCAGATCTATCCCAGGAGCGAGTTTATGTACGGCTCCAGTTATATCGGACCCATTTTCCAGAGGTTGCAGAAGGCCTACAATTACAAGACGACCGGTAATGCCAATACGGCGCCCCCGGCCGGCACCCCCTGGCGGGTCACCATGCCGGTTTACGGCTCCACACACAACCCGTTGGTGACCCAAGGCTATAAAAATGGGTTCATGTCCCTGGCCCGGCTGCTGGCCCCCTTCTGGCCTACGGAGGCATATGCCTGTTATACCATGCCCCCTCCGACTATCTTTGTTAATGGCTTTGTCAACGCGGACATCGTCGGGGTCACTTATACCTCCAGCTGTGACGACTGCAGCTATACCTTCCCTAAAAAAATTACCAGTCCGGCGCCAATCTCGGGCAGTACTACCTATCAGAACAAATTGGACTGCCTGGCGAGATTGAGCAGCAGCGTCTGGAACGCCAACAGCATGACCGTCAAGAATGTGACGAGTGTCAGCACCATAATTCCAGGCATTCCCAACGTGGCCGGCGAGGCCGGCGGCCTCTCCGCCAAGGAGATGAATTCCGCGGCTACCACCAACGTGGGGGCCTTTGCCAGCGTTCCCAAGCTGATCCCGGCAAATTAGCCTTTGCCAGCCTCTCAGGGAGGGCCGCAGCGCCCTCCCTGGGGTCCCACCTGCTGGTATCTCCGGCTTTCTTGCCTTAATCTATGGAAATGGGGAACCTGAGCGGCTACCTCCTCTTTCTTCGCCTCAGCCAATCGCTAAATAACGCTTCCACATCCCTAGACCAATTTTACGGGGTTTCCCCCCCGTGATATCAGTAGATCTACTGATATCCTTCCCGAGGCCGCCACCGCAGGCTTTAGCCTGCGCCGCTGCTGGCACAAGTTTTTTAAATTACTTTGCCTTATTCGCTGCGCTCAGAATCTTTGCTGCTGAGAAAGCTCACAATAACATAGACCCGCCGCCTTGCAAGTAGCCGAACTCAGTTATTTCCTTGGTCAAATTCAGGGATTCCCCTATATATTTCCTGAATCTGATAGATTATCTTCGGTTTACAGGTTATTTCCATCTTTCTCCTGTCGCTGGAAAGAATGTAAGTATCTATTTTGGACAGAGGCAGATGAGCTACCACATAATTTTTGGATGCCAGTGACATGATGATGGGATGAATGGGGGAACTGGTGGGATGAGACGGATAGTTAAGCATTATATTCTTCGTTGCCGCGGTTTTTGGCGCCGGACGCAAGGAGCAGCCGCCGTGGAGTTTGCTATACTGGCACCGGTATTGGCGTTATTAATACTGGGGGGGATGGATTTAGGCCATATGTATTATATGAAATATCTTACCAGTAATGCTAGTCGGGGAGGCGCCCGTTATGCCGCGAAGTACACCGGGACCGACGCCGCCCCCACTTCTGCTGAGGTTTCTGATTACGTAAAATTAGAAGCCGGGCTTAACTACAGCGCATTAAATTTAGATACATTAACCGTTACCACCACTTATGCTGGTTCGTTTCCAAATAAGATAGCTACGGTTTCTGTTAGCGCGGTTAAGCATTGGTGGTTACTTGGCCACTTTAATTTTTATGGGTTCGAGCCAGTTACCGACCCACAGACACTCACAGCCACTACGGCTATGAACGTTGAGCACTGAGGAGGACTGGGATGACTAATAGGAGAGCGAAGAAGATGTTGACTCTGGACCTTGATGAATCGGGAGCGACCGCTCTTGTTATAGCCATCGTTTTCGCCGTACTTTGCGGATTCGCTGGGCTGGCGGTCGATATCGGCCATATGGTAATGGCGAAGGCCGAGTTACAGAGGACTGCGGATGCCGGTGCCTTGGGCGGCGTGACGGGTTTCCTGCCCTATAACAACCCGGGGCTAAATCAAGAGCCAAACTGGCTTCAAGGACAGCAGAAGGCCCACACAATAATAAGTAATGCAGCTAATCTAGCTGAGAACCAACAATTTACCATTGCAGATGGCACTGTTCAATATGGATACTGGTTGTTAAACCCACCAGCAGATTATGTACAAACACTACCACTTATTCGCAACGCTAACTCAGCTTATCTGCCTGAGCCGGCAGTAAAGGTGACCCTCAGCAAAAATGTCACTATGTATTTAGCACCGCTTGTTGGGCTATCCAGTCCACAAACAGTGAATGCCACAGCAACCGCAATTATCCCCGAGGCCTATCAAACCACTGGCGTCCCCCCAGTCGCAGTATCCTGGGATACTGTCTATGATAATGTTGGTGGGACTGTGAAAATAGACGTGGTCGAACAAAATATTAAGCCGCTGAGTAATAAAAATATTGCAGGCTGGTTTAATCTGGATGGAGGTAACAGCGTCCCGTCGGTTCGTATCGATGCTCCACTGATTGCCGATCCCACCGGCATTGCCACCGGAAGCCAAATTTATACGGTGCCAGGTACGAAAGCCACATTGACGGACTTTATCACATCCGGCGAGACCATTATAGTACCGATAGTCCAATTCGTTGAGAAGCAAGGGTGGGAGTCCATCATCGGGTGGTCGGCGTTTAAAGTCGATAGTTTAAGCGCGAACTCCATGACAGGGCATTTTGTAGACGAATGTTTCGATCCCAATGTTAGACCAGCTCCCGCAACCACAGGAACAATTGGCGGTGTTGCGGGCACGCCCAAATTAGTCAGTCCGTGATGCAAACGGTCATGCTTTTCTAAGGTCAAGATTTTTTGTGGGATAGCTATCAATATCCCAAACTGGTGCAGTGACGGACGGAGGCAGCGTCCTCCGACCCTGGCGTCAGAAACTTTAAGAGGGAGCCTGCGGGCTCCCTCCCTTTTTTGGGGCCAGGCCGCCGATTGCTTGCCGACCAGACCGGCAGCTCGAGCCAGCCTGGCAACCGGAATTTTGCCGCGACCCGTCCCGAAGCCGACCGCCGGGACCACCGGGCAAGGGGCGCAAGACCCTGCTCCCGGCCCCTGCCAAACCTCCCTTGACATCAGCAGAAGCTAGGTATATGAAGGAATTCGTGAAGACCAAATTAATCTTTATTACCGGCGGGGTGCTGTCCTCCCTAGGCAAAGGAGTGGCGGCGGCGGCCATCGGGGCGCTTTTGGAGGCCCGGGGCTTGCGCATCACTTTTCAAAAGCTGGACCCGTACATCAACGTGGACCCCGGCACCATGAACCCCTTCCAGCACGGCGAGGTCTTCGTCACTGAAGACGGGGCCGAAACCGACCTGGACCTGGGGCATTATGAGCGTTACACCACCGTGACTCTGGGGCAGGAAAATAATTTCACCTCCGGCCGCATTTACCACAATGTCATCACCAAGGAGCGCCGGGGCGATTACCTGGGCGGCACGGTCCAGGTCATCCCCCATGTCACCGACGAAATCAAGCAGGCTATTCGGCAGATCGCCCCAACGGTGGACGTGGCCATCATCGAGATCGGCGGCACCGTGGGCGATATCGAGAGCCTGCCCTTCCTGGAGGCCATCCGGCAACTCAAGGGCGACCTGGGCAAGGACAACGTCTGCTACATCCACCTCACCCTGGTGCCCTTCATCAAGACCGCCGGCGAGGTCAAGACCAAGCCCACCCAACACAGCGTCAAGGAACTGCGCACCGTCGGCATCCAGCCCAACCTGCTCCTGTGCCGCACCGAAAAACTCCTGAGCAAAGACATCAAGGCCAAGATCGCCCTGTTCTGCAACGTCGAACCCGAGGCGGTGATCACCGCCCAGGACGTGGACAATATTTACGAAATCCCGCTGCTCTTGCATCAGGAGGGGCTGGACGAGCGCATTGTCGAGGTCCTGAACATCTGGACCCGTCAACCCCAGTTGGAACCCTGGCAGGAATTAGTGAGCCGCATCAAGCACCCCAAGGACCGGGTGGAGATCGGCATCGTCGGCAAGTACGTAGATTTGCGGGAATCCTACAAGAGCCTGCACGAGGCCCTGGTACACGGCGGCCTGGCCAACGAGGTCCAGGTGGCCCTGACCTACATCGACTCCGAGAAGGTGGAGCGGGAAGGGGCCGAGGGGCTGCTGGGGCACCTGCACGGCATCCTGGTGCCCGGCGGCTTCGGGGTCCGCGGCGTGGAGGGCAAGATCCAGGCCATCCGCTACGCCCGGGAGCACCGCATCCCCTACTTCGGCATCTGCTTCGGCATGCAACTGGCGGTCATCGAGTTCGCCCGGCATCTGGCCGGCATCCCCGCCGCCACCAGCGAGGAGTTCGATCCCGAGGCGGCCGACCCGGTCATCTACCTGATGCGGGAGTGGTACGACTACCGCCGGGACGCCATCATCCGCCGGGACCGGGAATCGGAAAAAGGCGGCACCATGCGCCTGGGGGCCTACCCCTGCGTCCTCAAAGAAGAGTCTCTGGCCGGCCGGGCCTACCGCCAGAGCCAGATCATGGAACGCCACCGCCACCGCTACGAATTCAACAACGACTACCGGGAGAAGCTGAGCGCCGCCGGCCTGGCCATCACCGGCACTTCCCCCAACGGCGAGTTGGTGGAGATCGTCGAGATCAAGGACCATCCCTGGTTCCTGGGCTGCCAGTTCCACCCGGAATTCAAATCCGGGCCCATGGACCCCCACCCCCTGTTCCGGGACTATATCCGGGCCGCTCTGGAATATAAGCAGAGCCACGTCAACCCCGACGAGGAAATCTGAGGGGCAGTAGCCAGTAGCCAGTAGTCAGTTGCCAGTTTTCGTAGGATTCGCCAAGACAAGAAATTTGGCTTAGTGGACGATTAAATGAGCAAAAGCAAAGGTTCACAGTTTATTCGATTCTTCATACCGATAATCGAAGTCCTGAAGGAGTCAGGAGGATCAGGAACAGTTGCCGAGGTGATTGATCGTGTCATTGAAAAATTGAAAATACCCGAACCAGAACAAGAAGTGACTCTTAAAAATGGGGGGTCACGTGTTCGGAACCAAGTTCAATGGGCACGCCTTTATTTGGCATACGCAGGTTACATTGATGCTTCAAAACGTGGTGTATGGAGCCTCACAGACAAAGGACTATCAATTGATACCAAAATATTTGATGCATTGGGCGTATTTCGTGAAGTCAAAAAAAATTTAAAAGAAGGAAAGAGACTTAAAGACCAAACAAATCCATCAGTTGGCGATGCAGAGGATGAAGAAATTGAACCAACAGATCATCGAACTAGTTTGCTCAACCTGATTAAGTCTTTGCCACCTAACGGATTTGAACGCCTTAGCCAAAGACTTTTACGAGAGTCTGGTTTTCAAAAAGTGGAAGTTACCGGGAAGACTGGTGATGGTGGCATAGATGGTGTCGGTATTCTTCAGGTAAATCCTTTTGTGAGCTTCAATGTTCTTTTCCAATGTAAACGTTATCAAGGAGCAGTAACCCCATCACAGATAAGAGATTTCCGTGGTGCAATGATGGGAAGAGCCGACAAGGGCATTATCATTACCACGGGCACATTCACTCTCGAAGCCAAAAAAGAGGCTCGGAGAGACGGTGCACCTCCAATATAATTAGTTGACGGTGATACTCTTATACAGATGTTCGAACAGCTGCAACTCGGGCTTATACCAAGGACCACATATGATGTGGACGAAAAATTCTTTGATGACTTTAGGAAATGAACACCCCTTGACTGAGGTTTTACTGACTACTGGCTACTGACTACTATCCCCTCACCTCCCCAATGAACGCCAAGATAAAAATTGCTGATTTCTCGATAGGCGATGGCTCCCTGGTCCTCATCGCCGGGCCCTGCGTCATCGAGTCCGCCGCGGCCACGCTGGAGATCGCCCGGAGCCTGCGGGATTATGCCCGGGAACTCGACCTGCCGCTGATCTTCAAGGCCTCCTACGACAAGGCCAACCGCACCTCATTGTCTTCTTATCGCGGCCCTGGTTTGGCCAAGGGGCTGGAAATCCTGGCCCGAGTGAAGGCCGAAGTCGGGCTGCCGGTGCTTTCCGACGTGCACCAGGTCGCCGAGGTGGCGCCCGCCGCCGCGGTCTTGGATGTCTTGCAGATTCCCGCCTTCCTCTGCCGCCAGACCGACCTGGTGGTGGCCGCGGCCCAGACCGGCAAGGTGGTGAATATCAAGAAAGGGCAGTTCCTGGCCCCCTGGGATATGCAACCGGTGATCGAGAAAGTCCGCGCCGCCGGCAATGACCGGATCATCCTCACCGAGCGGGGCGTTAGCTTCGGTTACAACAACCTGGTGGTGGATTTCCGCAGCCTGCCCCTCATGCGGGACCTGGGCTGCCCGATGGTCCTGGACGTCACCCATAGCGTCCAGCTTCCCGGCGGCCAGGGGACTTGCTCCGGGGGCCAGCGGGAGTTTATCGCCCCCCTGGCCCGGGCGGCGGTGGCGGTGGGGGTGGACGGCCTCTTCATGGAGGTCCATGCCGATCCGGCCCAGGCCCTCTGCGACGGACCCAACTCCCTGCCCCTCAAAGAGGTCCTGCCCCTGTGGCGGGAACTAAAGGCCCTGCACGAGTTTCTTCGGGAGCAGAAGGAAGTGTAGCGACTGTCTTTTCTGTCAAGCTGCCAGATGCAGCTGAGGGTTCCAGTAAGTACGATTTTTGAGCATGGCATTAAGTATCACCAGGAGTTTGCGCATACAGGCGGTGAGGGCCACCTTAGGCGGTTTACCTGCCAGG
>JAPLJC010000065.1 GCA_026388765.1 Deltaproteobacteria bacterium | reverse complement strand
TTAAGGAGGAAACTACACGTAACTATCTGGGGATACGAGAGAAAAAGGTGGGGTTTTGCTTTTGCAAGGATTGCGGTCTAAGGCTTGATTATGACCATGGAGTCGGTAGGCCTACCCCACGCGAAGCGTTTAGTTCATGTGCGGGCTAAAGGAAGATGTTGCGGTTTAAAGCATTATGTTTCGATATGTTGCCCCTCTAATTGCCCCCCTCCCGAGGCGATGGTCGGAGGCAATTATCTAAAATTTAGGCATAGTTTCCCAAGATAACCAGTTGAGTGTAAAAAATATAGCACAACATTTTAGGCATAGTCAAATATTTTTAAGATTTATTAAATTGATTTTTAATATTAATGCAACAAATAATGTCCGGCCAGGAAGGACGGTGGCTAAGGCCTGAAATGGCAGCCGAGCCGCGTTTCCAGGAGAACCAGGAAGATGCCCCGGGTCTTTTCCCCGCCTCTATCCCTTTGAACCCAGGCGCAGCCCGCCATGGATGAAAAAGGTGTCTCCGGCGATGGCCTCGTTGCGGAAGAGTTCACCGATCAAAGAGGCCACTTCGGCCGGCTCAATCAGACGCCCGATGGGCACCTGGGCCAGAATCTTTTCCAGGGCTGCCTGGTGCATCCCCTTGACCATGGGAGTGGCCACATAACCCGGGGCAATAGCCACGCAGCGGATTTGGCCGGCCAGGCCGCGCCGGAAGAATTCTGCCGTAATGACTTTGGGCATCACCGACATGGCGGCTTTGGCGGAGGCATAATTGATCTGGCCCGCGGTTCCCAGGGACCCGGTGGAAGAAAAGAGGCAAATCAGCCCCCGGCAATGGTGATTGATCATGCGTTCGGCGCATTCCCGCACGGTTAGAAAGACCCCGGTCAGGTTGATATCAATAACCGCTTGAAATTGCTCGAGGGTCATTTTTCTGGTGACCTTGCCGGTGGTCCGATCCGGGGCCAGCAGCAAGCTATCTTTAATGATGCCGGCGCAAGGAGCCACCAGGTTTATCTGACCGAATTTCTCCATGGCGCTATCGGCCAGCCTGGCGCAGTCAGCCTCCCGGGTGACATCGCCGCGGCAGGTTGCGACCTGTCCTCCGAGGGCTTTTATTTCGGCTTCGACCCGGCTTAAACCAGCGTCGCTGATATCCGCCAATACTACTTTACCGCCCTGACCGACCCAGTATTTCGCCAGTTCTTCGCCGATGCCGCCGCCGGCTCCGGTAATAACCGCCACCGCCTCCTTTATTGCCAGCATGTTTTCACCGTGTAGATGGGTGCGAGCCAGTCGAATTGGGACTGAGGGAAGTCAAGGCAAACCTGGTCAGGCTGCAGTCTGATCAGACAGCAAGTTGCCGACGCAGGTTCTGACGAATCAAAAATACCAGCCACGTGCAACGATCATTGCAAACCCCATGCCACCACCCACACAGAGGGCAGCCAAGCCGACCTCAGCCTGGCGCTTTTGCATCTCGTAGAGCAGGGTAACCATGATTCTGGTGGCGCTGCAGCCGATGGGATGCCCCAGGGCGATGGCTCCGCCATTGACGTTGACGATGGCTGGGTCCAGGTCGAGCTCTTTGAGGCAGGCCAGGCTTTGAGCCGCAAAGGCCTCATTGAGTTCCACCAGGTCGATCTCTTTCCCGAACTTTTCCCTGATCTTGGCGATGGCGCTGCGGACCGCGTAAATGGGCCCCATCCCCATCAGTTCAGGCTCGCAGCCCTGGCAACCGTAGGAGACGATTCGGGCCAGGGGGCGGAGGCCCATTTTGATGGCCTTCTCCTCGGACATGACCAACAGAGCCGCGGCCCCATCATTGATCCCCGAGGAGTTGCCCGCGGTGACGGTGCCGGTCTTGCTAAAAGCCGGACGCAGCCTGGCCAGTTTTTCCATGGTGGTGCCGAATTTGGGGTACTCGTCGGTATCAAAAATGATGCTGCCCCCTTTTTTCTGTGGAACTTCCACCGGCACGATCTCGTTCTGGAAGCGGCCGGATTCGATGGCCTGCTGCGCTTTCCGCTGGCTCTCGGCGGCAAAGGCGTCCTGGTCCTCCCGGCTGAGGTGGAACTTTGCCGCCACATTTTCCGCGGTGGTCCCCATGTGGGTGTCGCCGAAGGAGCACCAGAGGCCGTCGTGGAGCAAGACGTCGATGAGCTCGCCGTGGCCCATCCGCTGGCCCCAGCGGGCTTGGCTCAGCAGAAAGGGGGCCTGGCTCATGGATTCCATGCCGCCGGCCACGATGATCTCGGCATCACCAGCCCGAATCGCCTGAGCGGCCATAATGGCTGATTGCAGGCCGGAGCCACAAAGGGCATTCACGGTGACCGCCGGGATATATTGTGAGAGGCCGGCCTGGGCGGCGGCCTGCCGGGCCGGGTTCTGGCCCTGGCCGGCCTGCAGCACGTTGCCCATAATCACCTGGTCCACTTTTTCCGGCCGAATCCTGGCCCGTCGAAGGACTTCTTTGATGACCAGACCTCCCAGCCGGGCAGCCGGTACATCCTTTAAAGTGCCACCAAAGCTAGCGACGGCGGTCCGCACGGCGCTGGCAATTACCACCTGGCGCAGGTTAAATGACCCCCTCCTGTTTCAAAGCGGCCAGTTGAGAGCTCCCCAGTCCCAGATACTTAAGATAAATAAAGGCGTTATCGGCGCCGATGGGACGGCAGAGCCATTTGAGCCGCGGTGGTGTTTGACTCATTTTCCACGCCGGCCCCTGCAAGGTGAGCTCTCCGTAGGTAGGATCGTTCACCTTTTGAAACACCCCCCGATCCCACCAGTTCTGCTCCTGAATCACGTCGGCAGGTTGGGTCACCTTGCCGGTGACCACCGCCGCGGCTCTACCCTCCTTCTTGGAGATGGCCTCCTGAACCCGCTGGATCACCTCATCCACCGGATAGCGCAGGCTCCATTCTTCCAGGAGAAACTGGAGCGCCTCTTCATTTTCCACCGTGGTGCGATGCTGGAAGGAGGAAAACCTTGGGTCCTGCGCCATTTCGGGGCGTTCGATGATTTCCATCAAGGTTTCGAAGGCTTCATCGTTATAAGCGGCTAAGAACGTATAACCTTCCTGACAGCGGATAAAGGTATAGGGGAAGACCGCAATGTCATAATTGCCCAATCTGTTTTTGACCTTGCCGTCCATATGGAACCAACTGAGATTGTAATCGATAAATTTCATAATGCATTCCGCCCCGGAAACGTCCACCATCTGGCCCTTGCCGGTGTCGGTGCGGAAGTTGAGGGCCAGCAGGATGCCGTAAGCGGCAAACATGCCTTCGGCATACCAGCCGTACCAACTGCCCACCTTGGTGGGGACGCCGTATTCCGTCGGCTCCAGATGCTCAGGTTCGCCGTTGATGTGCACCAGGCCCGAGTAAGCCTGGTTGGAGATTTCGGAGCCCGGGCGGCCGCTCCGGGCCCGGGGCCCAAATTGTCCGTAAGTGCCCAAGGCGGCATAAATCAAGCGGGGATTGATTTCCCGCAGTTGTCGATAGCCCAGGCCCCAGCTATCCATCACTCCGGGTTGATAGGTTTCGATGATCACGTCGGCATGCTTGGCCAGGGTGGCGAAGATCTCCCGGGAGGCCGATTTCTGTAAGTCCAGGGTGATATGATATTTGTTTCTGCCTTCCGCGAGATACCCGAACCCGGTCCCCTGGTGCGCTAGCCCGAAGGGGCTGTAATCCCGGGCCACATCGCCGGCCGGGGGTTCGATGCGGATGACCTGGGCGCCCAGTTCCGCCAGCATGGAGGAGCACACCAGCCCCCCCACATTGCCATAGCTGATGTCGAGGACCAGGAGGTCATCCAGGGCTTCCGGTTTGCGGGAGGCTTTACGCGGATCGGTCTGTTCCCTGGCCCAATCGTACCAGGAGTCTTTGGGGTCTCTATCATCGCTCATGTGTCGCGTCCTTTTCTGCGAAACTGAATTATTTTTTTAATAGCCTCTCGCCGGGGCGGACGGAGGCTAAACGTTCATTAACCTGAACGTCATGTCTCATTTTTAGAATAAAAAATCCCTCAGGGCTGGATGATGCCATCCCGACCGTTCCAATCGTCCGGAGGCTTGGCGCCGACCCGATCGACCCAGGTGCCGATGACCTGCTTTTCCGTCAATTGGCGCAGGCGCTCTTCCGTGAGATTGAGCAGGGTGCGAAAAATGTAAGAGTTATGAAACCCCACCGGTTTGGCCAGCCAGCGCATCCGCCCCGGGCTCTCCGAAAGCTTCGGGCCGGGCCCGTATTCCACCACTTTGCCATACAGCGGGTCGTCAAATTCGCACACCGCCCCCCGCTGACGCAAGTGTTCGTCATGATAGTGGTCCCGGGCATTGACCACCCGTTGAGCGGCGAAGCCGTGGCTCTCCGCCAGCTTTTCGATCTCTGCGGCATCCAAGGCTACCGCCCATTCCGCCACCATTTTGTAGAGGGCCCGATTGTGGTCTTCCGCCAGGCGGGCGGTAACGGTACTGAAGCGACTATCCGCGGCCAGTTCGGGGCGTTGCATGGCCCGGCAAAGCCCGGCAAATTGCTGATCATCCAGGGCGGCAATGGCGATAAAACCTTCCCGGGAGCGGAAGACTCCCGAAGGGGAGCAGGAAATATCCCGGTTGCCATACAGGGCACGCTCTTTTTGGGTAATGGTTTGATAGAGCCAGGTCCAGTCGAGAGTCCGGATCAGCCCTTCCGCCTGGGAGACATCCAGGAGTTGCCCCTGTCCGGTTTTCCTGCGGTGGTGCAGGGCGGCCATGATGCCGATAGCCGCGAAGAGAGCCCCGGTGCAGTCGCCGATCCAGATGCCGGTCTTGAGGGGAGTGCGGCCCGGAAATCCGGTGATGGCCGAAAAGCCGCTCATGGCCTGGGAAGTGGCGTCATAGGAGGGCCGGTCCTTGTAGACGCTCCATTGGCCGAAGCCGCTGTTGGCTTGATAAATGAGACCCGGGTTGACGGCGCTCAGGTCACGGTAACCCACCCCCCAACTGTCCATGGAGCCGGCCCGGAAGTTTTCAATCAAGACGGTGGATTTGGCCACCAGGGCCCGCAGCAGCTCGCCGCCCTCCGGGGTGCGGATGTCTATGGTCACGTGATACTTATTGTGGTTCATGTGGGTGAAGGCCGGGGAGATGTTTTGCCAGAAAAAGCCCCGGGGGGCCACGTAACGCATGAGATCCCCCACGCCGGGCAGTTCGATTTTGATGACCTCCGCCCCGAATTCGGCCAAAAGATCAGCCGTCACCGGGCCGAATACCCGGGTGCAGAGTTCCAGGACGCGCACCCCCTTGAGGGCCTCCGGTTTGCCGAAGATCTTGGCAACCGCAAACAATGCATCGGACCAGTCGAAATAACTTTGCTCTTCCATACAGACCATCCTTTCAAACCGCCAGGTATTTGCCCTTGATCTCTTCATCGGCCAAAAGATCCGACATCTTCCCTTCGAACTTCAATGAACCTTTATCTATCACATAACCGCGGTCCGACACCTTGGCGCAAAAGTGCAGGTTCTGTTCGGCGAGCAAGACGGTAACGCCTTCATGGCGGATTTCCAGGATCATCTTGGCCAGCAGCCCGACAATCAAAGGCGCCAAGCCCTCTGAAGGCTCGTCCAGCAACAGGAGTTCCGGGTTCGTCATGAGGGTGCGGGCGATGGTGAGCATCTGCTGCTCACCCCCCGAGAGTTGCGAGCCGAGATGATTCTCCCGTTCTTGCAGGCGGGGGAAGAGGGCATAAATTTTCTCCACCGTCCAGGGGGTGGAGACTTCCTTCTCGCGTCTCCCGGCGACTTCGAGATTTTCGCGCACGGTCAGGTCCGCAAAACACCGCCGGTCCTCGGGGACAAAGCCGATCCCCTGCCGGCAGATCTGGTAGGCCCTCAGGCCGCTCACCCGGGCGCCTTTGAAAATGACTTCACCCATCTGGGGTGGGGTGAGCCCGATGATCGAACGGAAGGTGGTGCTTTTTCCCGCCCCATTGCGCCCGATCAGGCTGACCACTTCGCCTTGCTCAACGGCCAGGGACAGATCGAACAGGATGTGGCTGCGGCCATAGAAGGTGTTGATGGAGTTTAGTTCCAAAAAGGCCATAAGAGACTCGCTTCTCCCCAGCGCTAGAAACTATTTCAAAATCTCTCTGAGGCGGTAACCATGTTATCAACCGGGTAAAGGTTGGGAACGGGGTTTTAAGTCCCCCTTTTCTAAAGGGGGATTTAGGGGGATTATCAAACGCTTATTAATCCCCCCTGCCCCCCTTTAGAAAAGGGGGGTGATTCTTTCCCAACATAAACTCCCTCAGTTGATTCATGATGACGCCGGAATCCGGTCTTGAAATGACTTCTAAACTGATGCTTCATTTGCATGACATTTTTAAAATAATCCGGTCACTTAAGCGGTTCTTTTTCAAAGGAAATGGTGGGCAGTGCCCCCCTAGATTTTTATCGTCTTTTATCAGGCTGAGCGCAGCGAAGCATCTCGTATTGAGAGATTCTTCGGTCGCCTTCGGCTCCCTCAGAATGACAAAAAAACTCATAATTCATCGCCCAGGTAGGCCTTGCGAACTTCGGGGTTGGCCTTGATTTCCTCCGGGCTGCCGCCGGCTATCACCAGTCCTTGATGAAGCACGGTGATCCTTGCCGAGATGCCGAAGACGATGTCCATATCATGTTCAGTAAACACCAGGGTCAGGCCCTGTTCCAGCGAGATCTTTTTGAGCAGCCCGACGGTCTCGCGACTTTCAAACCGCGACATGCCGGCGGTGGGCTCATCCAGCATGAGGAGGCGCGGGCGGGAGGCCAGAGAGATGGCGATCTCCAGGCGTTTTTGATCACCGTGGGACAGGACCGAGGCCGAGGAGTTGCATTGTTTCAGGAGTCCCACCTGTTCCAGGATGCCAAGCACTTCGTCGGCGATAACGGGAAATTTTCGGGCCAGCGACAGGGGACTGGAAGATTTGCGATAATGGGCAAACAGCGCCACCTGGACATTTTCAAATACGGTCATGCGGGGGAAGATATTGGTGATCTGAAAGGAACGCCCAATCCCCTTGCGAATGATCCGGTAGGGAGGCAGCCCCGAAATGCGCTCCCCGTCGAAGATCACCTCCCCTGAATCGGGGGTGAGCAGCCCAGTCATCACGTTAAACAACGTCGATTTCCCGGCCCCGTTGGGTCCGATGACGGCGTGAATTTCTCCCTGGGCTACTGAGAGATCGACGTCTTGGAGGGCTCTGAGGCCTCCGAAGGATTTGGTGATGCCGTGGAGCACGAGAAATTCCAGGTTCTCAGCCATCCAATCCTCACCAGAAAATCACGGGTTTTTTCGTTGAAATAGCCAACCGCGCCGCCGGGCAGGGTCAACACCAGGATCAAGAGGACCAGGCCGAGAACCAAAGACCAGTTCTCGGTCCAGGCCACAATGTAGGCGTTTAAAATGATGTAGATGGCGGCCCCGATGGCCGGCCCCACGAAGGAATAGATTCCCCCCATAATGGTCATCAGCACGGGTTCGGCGGACTTGGTCCAGTGGATGATCTCAGGAGAGATGGATTTCTCCATGAGGGCATAGAGTCCGCCCGCCAATCCCGTGAAGGCCCCGGCCAGGACAAAGGCGGTCCATTGGTAGAGTTTGACGTTGAGCCCCAGGTAGGCGGCCCGCTGGCTGTTCTCCCGGATGGACTTGAGCGTGGCCCCGAAGGGAGAAGAGCGAATGCGAGCCAAAAAGGCGACAGCCAACGCCGCCACCAGGAGGACGAAGTAGTACATTTGCGTGGTGGAGCCGAGGCTCCAGGTAAAATTCCCCCACGAGATGGCCCGAATCGGGATGCCCTGGATGCCGTTGTCCCCGCCGGTCAGACCATACCACTTGAAAGCCACGGTATAGATAAGCTGTCCGAAGGCCAGCGTCAGCATGGCAAAGTGAACCCCGGAAAGGCGGATGCAAAAAAAACCGACGACGGCCGCGGCCGCAGCCGCCATGACCAGCGCCAGGGCCAAAACCGGCAGGGTGCCCAAGGCTGTCTTGGTCAGGAGCAAACCCACCGTGTAAGCCCCGACGCCGAAGAAAGCCGCCTGGCCGAAGGACAGCAAGCCAGTGGTGCCGAGCAGCAGGTTGAAAGCCATGGCTACCAGCGCGGCGACAAAAATCTGAGTCAAGAGATACTGGTAATAGCGGCCGACCAACAGAGGGATTAGCAACAGTACGATGAAGGGGAGCAGTCGCACTGCCAGACGTGACGAAAAGTGCACCGGAGAGATCTCCTGAGCCTCCAGGCTCAGGTTTTTCTCGGACAGGGCCTTGATCTTCAGTGGCCTGCCGAAAAGTCCCCAGGGCCTGACGATGAGCACCACCACCATCACCAAATAGATGAGGGCCATCTCGAATTCCGGGAAGACGATGATGCCCACCGTCTCGAGAGTGCCGATGAGAAGCGAGCCGATGAGCGCCCCCCAGAGGCTTCCCAGCCCCCCGATCACCACGACCACAAACGATTCAATGATGACTTCGGTCCCCAAACCCGGGAAGACCGTGCGGACCGGACCGGCGAGCGCCCCGGCAAAGCCGGCGAGCATGGCGCCAAAGGCAAATACCAGGGTGAAGAGGGCCGTCATATTGATACCGAGAGCATCCGCCATCTCCCGGTCGGAAGAGGTGGCGCGCACCACCTTCCCGGTCTTGGTATGGATCAGAAGATACCACATGGTGACGGCGATCAGGGGCGCCACCACGAGCACCAGCGCCGTATAAGTGGGGACGGTGGCGCCGAAAAGAATGAATGAGCCCGAGAGAAAGTCCGGTTTGGGGATCGATTTATATTCGGCCCCAAAAATCATTTTGGCCAGATCATCAATGATCAGCACGAGGGCAAAGGTGAGAAGCAGCTGGTAAATCTCTTCCTGGTAATAGATGCGCCGCAATAGGCCGATTTCGAGCAGGGCGGCAATGCCAGCAACGGCGAGGGGAGCCAGCAACAGGGCCAGGAAGAAACCGGCCGGCCCCACCAGATAAAGCGTGATGCCATAGACCAGGTAAGCGCCCAGCATGTAAAGCGAGCCGTGGGCGAAGTTGAGGATATTGAGGACCCCGAATACCAGGGTCAGCCCTGAGGAGATGAGGAACAGGAACGCGGCTTGCCGCAGGGCGCTTAAAACCTGGACTGTCAGAAAGGAAAGGTCCATGGGTCTCTCATCCGCCATCCAAGTGCGGAAGTTGAGGGCCTAAAAGCAAAAGGCGGTTACTTGTTTTCGCTTTGGGCCTTCTTCCAGTCTTCAATGGAGTAGAGGACCTGGTCGGCCGGGAACACCTTCTGCTTGTTTTGTATGGCAAAGGGATAGGCCGGATCAAAGACCGTCTCGCCCACCATGAAATCACACGCGACCTGATGATCTTCCTTGCGCATCGTGGACTTCCCGCGTGGTAAATCGAGGGTCAACCCCTCCAGGGCGGCGATCACCTTTTCGGTGTCCATAGCCCCGGCCTTCTTGACGGCTTCGGCCAGGAAGTAGATGCCGTCATAGCCCTCCGCCGCCCAGGCGCTCGGATAATCGCCATACGCGGCCTTGTAGGCCTTGACGAATTCCTGGTTCCTGGGGGTATTGGGCCAATAGAAATAATACCGCTGATCGACGATCAAGCCGGTGGGCATATCTTTGCCCAAGGCCTTGGTCACCGTGTTGTCCCCTCCCGTGGCGATGATCCATTTCATCTTGTCGAACAACCCGAAGGGCTTGGCCTGTTTGATAAAGGCGACCAGGTCACCACCCCAAAGAGAGCAGTAGACCGCATCGGGTTTGGCGGCGATAATGGCATTGATGTAAGGAGTATAATCAGCCGCGAACAGCTTGGGCCATTGTTCCCCGAGGAATTGCGCCTGGGGATTTTGCGCCGCCATCTTGGCCTTGAAAATATCCCACATGGTGCGTCCATATTCATAGTCGGGACCGATGTTGTAAAATTTCATCAGCTTTTTGTCTTGGGCGGCATAAAGAGCGAGGGAGTTGGCTTCCTGAGAATTGCAGGTTCCGGCACGGAAACTGTAGTGATTCCACTTTTCCTTGGTAAGCGTATCCGTCGATCCGACCGTGTCCATGAAGATCACTTTTTCCTGTTTGGCAACCTGAGCCGCAGCCAGCGCCCCGGCCGAACTGACTATGCCAAAAAGGAAATTGACGTTATCTTTCTGGATATAACGGTTGCAGAGCGACACAATTTCTTGCACGTTCGCCTTGCTGTCGGCCATCATCAGATCGAGTTTCTTCCCCAGCACGCCGCCTTTGTCATTGATTTCCTTGACCGCCAGTTCTGCCCCTTGTTTGCAGGTTATGCCCAGGTCCGCAGCCCTACCGGACAAAGGCAGCATCCCGCCCAGCTTGATGGTGTCAGCGGCAAATCCCGAGGTTACGAAGACGAAAACCAAAAACATTGCCATGAGACCCTTTTTCATTTCTCTTCTCCTTTTTGCCTTGGTTTAGTCTTTCTCTTCCTGACCCTGGTGATAATGGAACGATTATCGCCTCGCCGCCGAGGACGACTGCCTGCGAACCACTGGCATCTTAATTAGCTAACCATCTTGACCTATTGGAAATCGCTAATCTTGTTCATTTTTTTTTCCAGAGGTGCCTTCCTTGTTTCCGGATACATTTTCAATGGAGATTTAGCAATAAAAAAAGATGCTTGCAAAATGTTTCACATGCCTCGAGGTCTAAGCGATGCATTTTGTGCCTTAATTTATCATAGCAATTCGCGAGCCAAGGATTGGGCTACAGGGAATCTCAGGCCGAATCTGCCTCTATCCTAAGTTTGGGAGAAAAAGGCCGATCCATTGACATCAATGGAAAAGTTTGCTTTAAGTAGCAAATACTCTACATGTAGCATTTTTGATACCGAAAGGCGCAAAGGAAAATGAAAAGACCGATTATTTCAGGACCGGCCGGCAATGCTAACGACCAGGCCCAGCAGTTGAAAATGTTGAGCCTGATTCTGGATAGCATTTACAATGGCGTCGTGGTGGTTGATGCACAGGGCTATATCACTCATTTCAATAAGCCCTATGGCAAATTTCTTGGGATTGATGCACCTGCTCAAATCGGGAAACATGTGACCGAGGTTATTGAAAATACGCGGATGCACATCGTCGGCAAAACCGGCAAATGCGAGATCAACCACGTTCAGCGTATCAAGGGCCAGGACATGGTGGTTCAGCGCATCCCCATCTGGCAAGAAGGCAAGGTCGTCGCAGTGTTCGGTCAGGTGATGTTCAAAGACGTGCGGGATGTTGGCAAGCTGGCCAGCAAGTTATCCCTTTTGGAATCGAAAGTGAAATATTATGAGAAGGAACTCCTTAACCTGCGCTCCACCCGCTACACCTTCGACAGTATCATCGGAGTGAGTAAGGCCATCGTCTCGCTAAAACAGGAGGCGTGCAGAGCCGCCTCCACCGGCTTCCCGGTGCTAATCTCGGGGGAATCGGGGACCGGCAAAGAGCTCTTCGCCCAGGCCATTCACCATGCCAGTGGCCGCAAAATGCACCCCTTTATACGCATCAACTGCGCCGCCATTCCCAAAGACTTGCTGGAATCAGAACTTTTCGGCTATGAAAAAGGAGCCTTCACCGGCGCCCGGGAGGGTGGCAAGACGGGGAAATTTGAGCTGGCTCAACAGGGCTCCATATTTCTTGATGAAATCGGGGACCTGCCTCTGGAAATGCAGCCCAAGTTGCTGCGGGTCTTGGAAGAAAAGGAATTCGAGCGGATTGGGGGTAACTCCTTGATACGCATTGACTTTCGCCCCATTGCCGCCACCAATCAGGACCTCAAAAAGTTGGTAGCCGAGGGCCGGTTTCGCCGGGACCTGCTTTACCGGCTAAATGTCATCACCCTCCACATCCCGCCTCTCAGGGAACGACGGGAGGACATCATTCCCTTATCCAATTATCTTCTCCGGCAGATCGCCGAGGATTTCTCACTGCCCCAAGTGACCATTGGCCCCAGAGCCGTCCGGACTTTAATCAATTATGATTGGCCGGGAAATGTACGCGAACTTTCCAATGTCTTGGAACGCACCCTTTCTTACCTCGAAGGGGATAAAATCCATCTGGCCGACCTTCCCTTCCACTTGCAGCGCCATATCAAACTAATTCCCGCGGCGAGCCGTTTTATCATCAAGCTGGCCCAATCCAGCGCCGAAAAAGAGACTATCCAGGAGGCCTTGGAAGCAACCGAGTATAACAAGGCTCAGGCTGCAAAGTTACTGGGAATTCACCGGACCCTACTTTATAAAAAAATGAAGAAACACAACCTGCCGCTCAGTCCAAAACAAGATTATACTAAAGTGTAGGTCTTGTTGCGCTTTATTAACCTCACACTTGGATGAAGCCTTATTCTATACGGTTAATATCTCCTATGACTTGGAACTTATCAAGGCCGTAAAAACTTCCCCCTATCCGCATCATACCTGCTATTTTTCCCACTCCAAAGATAATCTTCTGGTTTGGCAAGCTATGCGACCAAGCGAAAAATAGGGATTACAACCTTAAAGTGGCTTTTAAGCGGTCTGGACGGAGCAGAAGATCGAGGGCATCAATAATTCCTGGGGCTACTACCTCAGCCGCCAATAGTGTTTCGGTGGCTGCGCCTTCGGTTTGCACGACGGCAGTGCCCAGAGCTACCTTCCTTACACACTTTTACTTTGCTGGCCCCACGACAGCAATGCCGTGGGGCTTTTAACTTCAGAGGTTCTGGCATTATGGCCGGTTTGCTTCCCCTGTTCAGAGATTCCGGTTAATTGCCATATCTCCTTGAGCGCGGGCCATTCCCGACAAAATTAAAGGGAAGGCTTCGTGAGTTCGATAAAGGTTCATGGGCGGTTCCCCAAGCTATGGTCAGGGTGAGCGCCGATGGATGACCTGGACAATACCCTGGTTCAAGTTCATCAACATCATAAAAAAGATGGATGGCACGGCTAAGGACAATTTCTCCAGGAAGGTGAATCTATGAGAGGAACTCAGAATCCCGTAACCGAAAGCCAAGGGATATCCCGTGAGACTCGGGAAAAAGATGAGCTGCTGCGACTGGCCTGGCGGGGCTGCAACCGGACCTTAGGGGTGCGCCGGAAAAAAGTGGCCGCCTTAGATCGGGCTATTCGACAGGGTAGTTACCACATCGATTTCGGTAAACTGAGTGAGGCTTTGCTGCATCCCGATGATCTGAATCTGACGTCCCTGATGGCCCGTTTCCCCGGGCTGAATTCGGAGCACGTGGCCCTGTATGGAAGAAACGCCGCCAGAGATCTGCTCGTGACTTTGGAAACCAGGGACCGTTTCACCGGGCAACACTGCGTCCGAGTCACCGCCATCGCCTTGAGTTTCGCCCGTCATTTAGGGCTACCCCAAACCGACGTGGAATTGCTCAAGACCGCGAGCCACCTTCATGATATCGGCAAAGTGGAAATCTCTAAAACCATTCTGCTCAAGAAAGGCCGGCTAACCTCAGCGGAACGGTCCACCATCAAGACTCATCCCGCCGAGGGGGTCAGGATCGCAGGACCACTAGATCTGGTTCCTGAGGAACGAGAAATTATCCTGCATCATCATGAACATTGGGATGGCCAGGGCTATCCCAGTGGCTTGGCCGGGGAACAGATCCCGCTGCTCTGTCGTCTGGTATCGCTGGCTGATGTCTTTGAGGCGCTCACCAGCGACCGGCCCTACCGGCGACGGCTCTCGGTTCAGGAGGCTTTGAGGGTAATCCGGGACAAGGCCGGCAGTCAATTTGACCCTCATTTGGCCAGGGAATTTCTCCAGATGATAGCTAAGGCAAAGAGGTAATAGCCCGGTCAGCCACAATCTCGCCCACCAGCATCTCCTCCTGGAGCTTGAGGAAGCGCACCAGGAGGCGGCGGTTACGCCAGGCGGCGGGGCCGGGAAAGATGACCCGCAGGTAGTTGTCGCTCAGGCCCTGAAGCCAGCCCGGTGGAGGGGCCGGTCCCTCCACCAGGACTTCCCGCACCTGGTTTAATTGGCTTAGTAGAAATGCCTGCTTTTGCATCCGGCCCAGCTCCCGCAGGAGGCCGGCGCGGCGTTGCACTTCCCGGCCGGGCACTGGCTTTAGCTGCGCCGCCGGCGTGCCGGGGCGGGGGGAGAAGGGAAAGACGTGGAGGTAAGTCACCGGTAGCGAGGCCACCAGGTCTCGGGTGGCCTCAAAGTCGCTCTCGGTTTCCCCGGGAAAGCCCACCAGCACGTCCAACCCGAGAGCCGCCTCCGGAAAGCGTCCGGCCAGGTCCAGGACCAGGTCCCGGAAGGCCTCGGGGCGGTAAGGGCGGTTCATGGCGGCCAATACCTGCGCGGCGCCGCTCTGGAGGGGAAGGTGAAAATGCGGGCAGAAATCCCGCCAGGAGGCTAGTTCCGTGAGCAGCGTTCCGGTGATCTCCTGGGGTTCCAGGGAACTGAGGCGCACCCGGAGGGGCAGATTATCCGTCCTCAAGCGGCGCACCAGGTCGGCCAGGCTGGTTGCCGGGCTCAGGTCCCGGCCGTATTGCCCCAGGTCGATGCCGGTGAGGACCACCTCCTGGTAACCGGCGGCGGCGAGTTCATTTAGGGCCGCGGCAACTTCCGCCGGCGGCCAACTGCGTCGGGGCCCCCTTACCTTTGGGACGATGCAGTAACTGCAATGGTGGCTGCAGCCCTCCTGGATCTTGAGCCAGGCCCGGGTGTGGCCGGGAAAGGACTGGGCCCGCCAGGGCTGAAAGGGCTCGGCTTCGGCAAACGCCCCGACAGAACAAATGGACTTCCCTTCTTCCCCTGTTAAAGGGGGGTTGAGGGGAGGGGGAGTAACATTTCCACCCCCACCCCAGCCCTCCCCCCTCAAGGGGGAGGGGGCAGAAGGAGGCGTTGCGGCACCATGGGGGAGTGGCCGTTGGAAAGCCGCGATAATTTCTGCCAGTTGTGTCTTCTCCCGGTTTCCCAGCACACCCTGAACCCCAGGCAGGGCGGCCAACTCCTCCGGGGCCCGCTGGGCATAGCAACCGGTGACCCAGATGGGCACCCCCGGGTGTTCCCGGGCCAGTCGGCGGATGGTCTGACGGGCTTGCTGGTCGGCGCGCCCGGTGACGGTGCAGGTATTGACCAGGTACAGCTCCGGGGTCGCCCCCGGCGGAGAGGGGCGCCAGCCCCGGCGGGCCAGTTCCTGGCTCATCCCGGCGGTATCGCACTGGTTGATCTTGCACCCAAAGGTGACGACGCGGAAAAGACGGTTGGCGGTCTGCGGTTGGTGGTTGGCGGTATCCATTTTAAGGGCGGCGACTTATTTATTTTATAATTTTGGTGACGGACAAGCTAACATTGGTGCTTTGGTGCCCCCGGCATTTTGCCGGGCGGCGGCCACAGGCTGGAAAGCCTGTGCTACCAAGGGCGGTTCGAGAACCGCCCCTACGTCGCATCTTGATAATGCAAGGCCAGCCACACGGTTTGGTGTTCCGGGTCGGTCCAGGCCACCCGGTGGCGGCAGTGGGCCGGGATGAGGAGATAGTCTCCGGGGCGCAGAACTCGCACCTGCGCCTCCCCCTCAACTAGCAGCCCCGCAGCCCCGGACAGTAGCACCACCCATTCATGGGTCTCCTGGTCGTACCATTGGCCCATAGGGGTAGCCTGGCCCGCGGAGACGATGCGCTCCAGGTGAAAGCCGGGGGCTTTTAAGAGAATTTCAATGATCTCTTGGGAGATTTTCTCGGGAATCCCGGCGAAGAGATTGTTTACCGGCGGCTGGGACAATTAACCTCTCCCCTAGATTATTTGAAAAATACCTCAGGTGGGGCGGGCCTTGTGGGGCGGGCGTCCCCGCCCGCCAACCGGCCATGGGAGGCCAGGGACGGCCGCCCCACCAGATTTATGAGGCGTGTTATGCACACCAACCTAAAGCGGCCACAGGTCGCCCTAGGCGTTTCATTTTTTAGCTGAGAGCTGACTGCTGAGAGCTGGCAGCTTTAATTCCCCTCCCCGCCGCAGCGGCCGAGGCGCCAGTGCTGCACCTTGCCGGCGGCGTCCAGGCGCAGTTGCAGGACAAAGGGGAAGTCCCGCCCCGGCACGCTGAAGCGCAGGTCCAGCCACTCCAGCAATTGTCCGTCTCCTTGCGGCACCACCCGCCGAAGCAAGGGAAAGCGGGCGAACTCCAGGTATTGGTCCAGGATGTCCCGGGCCTCCGGGGGACCGGTCAAGTCAGGCGCCGGCAGCCCGGTCCAGACCTGGACCTGCAAGTCCTCCGGGGGCCGGTAGGCCGCCTCGGGCACGCGGCAGCCGGGGTTGACGGGCAAGTGGGTCACAGCCGGCGTCTCGGGCCGGGTCTCGAAGGCGAAGTACGGCAGTTGCACGAAGGTTTGTTGCACTGCCTCACCATCGGCGGCGACGAGTTGCCAACGGCGGCAGGAAAAGGGCTGGGGTAGGGCGGCTATGGTCAATTCCTCGGCCTCAGGCCAGAAGGCCTGGTCGGGCAGGGTCAGGGTGTGGGCGCGCTTCGGACCGCCGCCCGGAACGATTGCGGCCGGTGGGCGAAACACCTGCCGGGCAAGGGTCAGGGCCTGTTGGTGATAGAAGCCGCACAGAAGAAAATAGACCCCGGCCGCGGCCAGAAAGATGGTCCCCACCTGGCGACCCCGGGCCGCGGACCAGAGGGCGGCCAGGGCTCCGGCCAGCAGCAGGGCGGTGAGGTAGGGGTCGATGATGAAGAGCCAGTCCAGGGTAAAGCGCTTCCGGGAGAAGGGAAACATGATCTGGGTGCCATAGGACGTGGCCAGGTCCAGGAGGAGGTGGCTCGCCAGGACCGCCAGACCGATGAAGAACAACGGGCGAAACCAGCGGGGGCCGCCCAGAGCCCGCCCCAACCCGGCTCCCAGCAAGGCCAATAGTGGCAGAGCCACCAGTGAATGGGTAAAGCCCCGGTGGTGGCGGATAAAAGCCAGGCGGTCGTAAAAGATTAAAAAGTAATCGATGTCCGGGAGCAGCCCGAACAGCACTCCGGCCAGGGCGCTCCAGCCCCGGGCCGGGCCGGGCAGCACCTGGGAGATCAGGACGCCGGCGGCTACGTGGGTTATTGGATCCATGGCCACCTGCCGGTAGGGGTGCCGTAGTGGGGGAAGTGGCGCAGCAGGTCCTCCTTCAGGGCCCGGGCGTGGGGATAGCGTTCCTCCACGTTTTTCTGGAGGCACTTCAAGATGATCGCCTCCAGGGGCGCGGGGATTTCCGGGTTCAGCTCCCGGGGCGGCGCCGGCTCCTGCTCCAAGATCAGGTCAATCAGCAACTTTTCCACTTCGCGGTAAAAGGGCAGTTCCCCGGTGTACAATAGGTACATGAGCACCCCGATGGCCCAAATGTCGCTGCGCCGCTCGCTTTTACCCATGATCTGCTCCGGGGCCATGAAGGGCCGGGAACCCACCATGGTGGCGCTAATATCCTTGTCCCCCAGTATCTTGGCGGCGCCGAAATCCAGGAGTTTTAGAGCGCCGTCCGGCTGGATGATGATATTGTTGGGCTTGATGTCCCGGTGCATGACCCGGTGGCGGTGGGCATGGGAGACCACGTCGATGAGCTGCAAAATGATCCGCTCCACCAGCGGCCGGGGCAGCTCTTCCCCCAGCATGTCCCCCAGGGTCTTGCCTTCCACGTATTCCTGGATCAGGACCAGCCTGCCGTCATCCTCAATCAGGTCCACCAGCTTCGCCACCCCGGGGTGGGGGGCCAGTCGGGTGCAGATGGCCGCCTCCTTGCGGAACTTAACGTTGGCGGCCTTCAAAAAGGGGATCTTGGCCACGTAACGCTGCGGCGCCCCCACGGCTTCAGTGTCCAGCACCAGCCAGACCTCGCCGAAACTTCCCTGTCCCAGTTTGTCGATCTTCTCATAGCGGCCGCCCAGCAGGGGGGTCAGTTTGAGCAGGGCCAGGTAGTCCCGGGCGCTGGGAACCAGATGTTCCACCAGCCCCTGGATGGCCTGGCGCCAGGGGGATGGGGAGCCCACCGGCCGCACCTGGAAGCTCCTGACCTCAGGGGAGACCGGCAGGGTCAGATCGTTCAACAGGACCGTCATGGGCTGGCCGGCCTGATTCACCAGGCGCACCTTGACATGGCTGGCGTCCAGGGTTCGGGACAGAACCTGATGGAAGCGCTCCCGGTCCTCCGGCCCATAAAGCAGCTCCTCCACGGTCAAAGGGCCGTCGTCGCTTTTGGCGGGGTAGCCCAGAAAGCGCCGTAGGGCCGGATTGAGCTGGCAGGCCTCTCCGGATCGCTGGCAGAAGAAGAGGGGATGGCTGGTCTCACGGAAGAGCCGGGAAAATTCTTGGGGGGAATCCAGCAGAAGCTGCCGGTCTTGCCGGAGCCGCAGCACCACACCGATGCGGGCCAGCACCTCCCCAGGTTTAAAGGGCGCCGCCATGAACTCGTCGGCCCCGGCCTCCAGGGCCCAGGCCGCCGCGGTCTCGGAAAACTGGGGCAGGGCCACGATTAAAGGCACCTCCCGGGCGGCCTCATCTTTCTTGATCTGGTAGATAAGTGTGTGAATCCGGGGCAGGTCGTCCAGGATAATCAGGAGATGGGGCAGGCGGTCCCGGGTCTGAGCCGGGAGTTCTTCAGGCAGACAGAGGCGCACCGGGTAGCCATTTCCCGTTAAGATCGCCGCCAATTTCTGACGGGTCTTGTTTGCCGGCCCGGCGAGGAGAATTTCTGGGGTCACCCGGAACCTCTTCAGAGATAATTTGCAAGGCAATCTAAAGACATTTTCCCAATAAGCGGTGGATTTGGCAAGGAGATAGGGGCCCTGAGCTCGAATATTTACGGGCCTGGGCGGAGCTGGTGGCCGCTGAAATTTTGCGCCGGAGAGATTATCCCACCACAAATGCGGCTCGGGGCCTTGACAAAAGACCGGGGTCAGGGTTAAGAATTAACCGGTTGGCGGGGTAGCTCAGTCGGTAGAGCAGGGGACTGAAAATCCCCGTGTCGGCAGTTCGATTCTGTCCCCCGCCACCAGTAATTGCAAGGACTTAAAGGCTGCCAGAGGCAGCCTTTTTCTTTTGCAGCCAAACTAGCCGCACCCTGGCTCCAGATTATTAAGGAAGATGGATGGTACCCAAACCCCGATAAAAATCTAATCTCCAGGAGTTTGGCGGTTTCAGTCTTTGCTTCGTAATTGCTTGATGTTAGTGGCGCGCCCGGAGGGATTTGAACCCCCGACACATGGATTCGTAGTCCATATCTATTAAGTAGACAGTAATTCCATAAAGATTCCTCAAGCAGAAAAATCCCTTGACAACCGATAGTTAACCGACATATTATGTGGACTATAGCAGACACGATTACCTGAATATAGGTTATCCCTGGGTTAACCCTGATCCTGGAGGGGCTATGGCAAAGAAAATTTCCATCAAAAAATATGCCGGCGTCTATTTTACCGAGTCCACCATCAGGAAGTGGCGGGAACGGCCTGACCGCTGTTACTGGGTAGCCTTCAAAGACGCCGGAAAATTGATCTGGGAGCGTTGCGGCTGGGCTTCTGAGGGCTGGACCCCGGAAGCGGCCCAAAGGCGGCGGCATGAACTCTTGGAACAGGACCGGGCCGGGGAATATAAGCCGAAAAAAGAGAGAAAGGCTGACCAATTAACCTTTGGGGAGCTTATGGAGAAACATTATCTCCCCTGGGCCACGCAGAATAAGAAACATGTCTTGGGTGATTTCTCCCGCTATGCTCATTGGCTAAAGGCCCGCTTTGCCTCCAAAGCCTTAAAGAATATCGCCCCCCTGGACCTGGAACGCCTAAAAAGGGAAATGCGAGAGGCAGGGAAAAGCGAGGCCACAGTGAAGCATGTGCTCTGCATCCTCCGTCAGGCTTTCAACAAGGCCTTGGTCTGGCGCCTGTGGTTAGGCGAGAATCCCTGTAAAGGTGTATCGTTCCCCATTCCGAACAATGCCCGGCAGCGGTTCTTGAGCCAGGCAGAAGCGGCCCAAGTGCTTGAATCTTTGCGGCTCCGTAGTGATCAGGTGGCCCAGATCGCCACCATGTCTCTTTATGGCGGTCTACGCCTGGGTGAAGTTCTGGGGCTCACCTGGGGCAACGTGGATTTCGCAAACGGGATCGTCTTTGTGCAAGACACTAAAAATAAGGAATCCCGCCCCATTTTCATCACCGAACCCATAAAGCAGATTTTGGGTGAATTAACCCCTGGGGCCCCGGATGAACTCTTGTTCAAGACCAAGGCCGGGAACCCTGTGCAACAGTTGAGCAAGTCTTTTGCTATCACGGTGAAAGAACTCAAATTAAACGAAGGCGTCTCGGACCCCCGGGAGCGTGTCAGCTTTCACACCTTACGGCACACATATGCTTCCTGGGCAGTTATGGCCGGCGTACCCATCTACATCGTGGGGAAATCCATCGGCCACAAGACAATGACCATGACCGAGCGTTATGCTCACCTGGCCCCCGAGAGCCACCGGGCAGCCTTTGAGGCCGTAGCTCAAAGCGGCAAGACGAACGGCAACACCCTGCGGGTAATCAGCCTTGAGAAAAAATAAACCCGGACCTAACCACTATCCTCAGGACACTTCAAAAGGAGACCAGCTAAATGAGGGGTTGGAATCTTTTGACCAAAGAACAACAGCGGGAAGTGGTAAAGCAAAGCTTGGCAGAGGACCTGAAAAAAGCCTATTTGCGAATGCAACTGTGTAATCCTATAATAGTTTCAAGACTTTTAAAGAATTATCAAGGGGAACAACTTATGGAATATACGTTAAATCTTATCGACCCCCCTGCCACCCCCGAAGAGGTTAAAATCCAGTTACTATCCGACATGGTCATTGACTTTACCTTCCCCAAAGTTGAAAGAAAAATTGAAACCATCATTTGGAAGGCTTTGGGTGAAATACGAAAAGCCTATGCCGTTATTTCCCAGAAGGGCGGTGGCCCTGGCTGGTCTTCCGACCCGAACAAGGATACTCCAAACAAGAGACAAATGGCAGTGCTGGAGTGGTACCGGCACAATCAGGCCCGCCTTACTTACCTCAAGGAAGCACATCTCCAAGACACAAATCTGTATAATCCCGGCAGTGGGCAGCAAAAACGAAATTTTGTTGCACGGTTGATAATAAAAATTGTGCAAGATGAGACAAACGAGAATTTAACTTTCCAGAAAGTCAAAGCCCACCTCGAAAACCTCAAAAAGATTCAGCAACCTTTACGCTTCGAAGAGCTTTAAAGAAACAAAGTTAAATATCCAATTCTTAAAGCCGGCTTTGGGCCGGCTTTTTCTTTTTTTCATTTCGACATAAAAAAATGTCGAATGACATAAAACTATGTCGTAACGATTAAAGAATGGAAGAATTTAAAATGTAAGCCAAACCACTGTAGGAGAATAAAAAATGCAGAAATTGACACGGCGTGACTTGGCAAGGCGATGGAACTGCTCAATCAGGAAAGTTGATCGGATAAGGAAGGATGGATTGCTTGCCTGGGTTGATCTGTCTCAAGGCCGCGGCGGACGCCCATGTGTCCGCTTCAATCTTGAAGACGTGGAAGCATTTGAGCGCCGTGCCCGACTGTCTCCGGTAGAAGGCGTTGCAGAATGACTGCCGGCCGAATTGGTTCCAGGGGACGGCGGGAGGATGCGGCCATGCGCACCCCAGAAAAGGAAAACCCCGGCGGCTGGCGGCGGACCGGGGCGGCAAGGGTGAATCTGCGATGCTATTTTTACAATAGCAACTTCTTCCAGAAATATCAAGCCCTTTTGCCGCCTCATCTTCCTACAATCCCTCATCGGCCCGCACTTCGAGCCGGACTTGTCCCTACGGCTGGACGCTCCAGAGCAAGGCTGAGTAATAAAACATCCAGTAACTTGCGGAGAATGCCTTATCGTGCGGCCCCTGGACCCTGACAAAATCCCGCCGGAATTGAAGGCCCGGCCCCAATGGGTCTGCTGGAGCTTCGAGGAACGGGAAGGCAAGCCTACCAAAGTCCCCAAGAATCCCAAGACAGGCGGAAACGCCAAGTCGGATGCCCCGGACACCTGGGGGACCTATGCCCAGGCCCTAAAGCACTATGAGGCCCACAAAGGAAACGGGATAGCAGGCATAGGATTTATGTTCAGCTTTTATGACCCATACACCGGTGTTGACATTGACCATTGCCGGGACCCCGAAACCGGCCAATTAAAATTCTGTGCTCATGTACTTCTTGAGTATTTGGATTCCTACTCAGAGGCAAGCCCGAGCGGAACCGGGACCCACACGATAACCAAAGCCAAGTGGCCGGAAAATGCTGGCAATAAGAAAATAATGCCATGTGGTATGGAAATCGAAGTCTATGACAGACTCCGATATTTCACCGTGACGGGGCACCTCCTTTAAGGGACCGCACAATGACCGGGAGGCACACCACGATTGAGGACCGGCAAGCCCAGCTATCGGCGTTGCATACAGCGATTTTTTGCAACACCAAAGAACCACCCAAAGATACCGACCCCGGTCCCACTCCTATGGACTTATCAGACCAGGAATTGATTGACCTGGCGCACCGGGCGGCGAACGGCGAGAAGTTTGGGAGGCTGTGGCGGGGCGCCACAAGCGGTTATCCTTCACAGAATGAGGCCGATCTTGCCCTATGCGCCCTATTGGCTTTCTGGACCGGCGGGGATGCGGCCAGGATTGACCAACTGTTTCGGCTTAGTGGGCTTTATCGGGAGGGCAAATGGAACAAAAAACATCGGAGTGATGGAGCAACCTATGGGCAAATGACGGTCGAAAAAGCCATAACCGATAAGACTGAATTTTATAACGCTGGTAGAGCCAGGCGGGGCCATGACCACGAAGATCAAAAATCGCAGGCTACAGACAGGGAGACTCCCACCGTCACGGTATCCCCTCCCTGGCCCCGAGAGGTGATGACCGGAGCGGCTGGTATATTTGCCCGGACATACTCCAATTACCTCGAAACCCCTCCATGCTTCCTTTTCATGGACTATCTCACGCTCTTGGGTCATGTAATCTCAGGCCGGATAACCCTGGAATCCGAGATTAGACCACAACCCCGACTCTACACGGTAAATCTGGGGGAATCCGCGGATGCCCGGAAATCCACCTCAATCGACAAGCCCAGCGACTTCTTTTGCGAAACCTTGGGGGTGAGAGCAATAAATCCGGTTTTGGGAGTGGGCAGCGCGGAGGGTCTGGTAGAGGCTTTCCGCAAAACCCCGCGGGTAATCCTGATTCTGGACGAGCTAAAGGCGCTTGTCCAGAAAATGAGAATCGATGCCTCTGTGCTCCTACCCTGCGTGAATACCCTCTTTGAAAAAAACAGCTACCAGAACTACACCAAAAACCACCCCATCGCGATCGACAATGCCGAGCTTTGCCTTCTGGCCGCCTCCACCCTGGAGACCTACCGTAACATGTTCACCCCCCAATTCTTGGAGATCGGCTTTATCAACCGGCTTTTTATCGTGGTGGGCGACGGTCAAAAGAAATTCCCGATTCCCAAGCCTGTACCAGAGAATGAAAAAGAATCACTGCGGCAGGATTTGCATGACGTTTTGCAGTTTGTGGGGGAATTAAGCGCCAATGGTCGCTATGCCATACCCATTGACCCCCAGGCGGATAAAATCTTTGCTGCCTGGTACTTCGGTTTGGAACAATCGGTGTTCACCAAACGCCTGGACACCTATGGGCACCGGCTCATGCCCCTGCTGGCGGTTAACGAGATGAAGGACCGTATCACCGCCGAGATTGCCCAAAGGACCGTAGCCTTGCTCAACTACCAGTTGGCGGCCCGCAAGTTTGCGGACCCAATAAATGCGGACAACCGCATCGCCAAGTTGGAGGAACGGATCAGGCGGCTACTGGCAGGTGGACCTATGCTCAAGCGGGTCCTGGAACGCCATGGGAATAAGAGTCGGGCGGGGACCTGGGCCTGGAAGGCAGCCCTAAAAGGCCTGGATGAAGAAATTGCTTATGACGCGAAAACCAAAATCTATTCCCAGCGCTCAGAATAATTTGTCATCACCTTTGTCGTCAAGCAGTGATGATAATTTCTAAGCGTCAACCATGCGGTTTTGCGGATATTTGTCGTAAAAAAGAGAGAGGGGGTGGGGCGGAATTAAAGAGGTAATAACTCCTATGGTTAATAGGAAAATGATGACACAGGCGTTTCATCCAGTAAATATGCAACCCTTCGTGTCATCAAAACCGTGATGACAAAAATGATGACAAAAGAATATGGAGTGTGCTCAAGACCATGACCCTTAAAGCATCGCAAACCGCGTCCCGAATCCATAGGCGTTGGAGAAGCGGCGATAAATGAGGAACGAAACATGAACAAGGCCCCCCACGATCCTTTTCTCCATCCCTTCAGCTTGAAAAAGACCTTCGGGAAACGCTGGAAAGTAAAGATGGAGGAAAGCTGGCAGTATGAAAAGCCGGAGAATCGAACCGGCTATGAAGGCTGGTATGAGCAAGTGCCCACTGCCTGCGGCGGTTTCATCGGCCTCTTCCAGGACAAGCCCACATTGATCTTGGAATTCTACAGCCCCAAGCAGCGTCCAACCTGCCGCAAGCTGGCTGAGCAGTTCAAGGATACCCCTGGTGTCAGCCTGGATGAGTGGTTCGATGTCTACGAGACGGTCCTTTACTTCCCCGTTGAGTTATTCAACCTGGTGGCCGTGGCCATAGGAGCCCGGAAGCGGCGCCAACTTTCGGAAGTCCAAAAAGAAGCAATGGCCCTGGGGAGAGAGAAAGCTGGTTTGGTGCGCGACGAAAAGGGGAGAATAGTCCATTCTCAGGCTCGTAATACAACCCAGAATGAAGCGATTCCGACCCAGCCAAGCAAATAGGCCATGGGAAGGGGGTGACCACGGTGTTCATTGAATTTAGAAGTGTTGTGAAATGCGGACATCGACAACGAACCCTTATTGAGGTGCAACCGACTATCAAAAAGATGTGGCCATCTCGCCCGCACCCAGGGCGCCTGGCTCTCATATTTTCTCAGTATTTTCTTCGCTAATAGATATTTATAAGTAATAGTTATTCTTTGATAACCAGAACTATTAATGGCCATTACGATTCTAAACCTCATGGTGACATACAATGCGATGAAGGTAAGCTCTTGAGGCGTCAATTTTGGCTTTCATATTAAAATTAGATAATCGTATATTTGATATAAATTCCCTTATTATATATATTATAGATTAGAGTGATTAGCGCCGGTGGCCGGTTTAGTTTGCTATCTGCGGACCTGGGGCGCCTGGTCCGTTTCGGTTTGGTTTCGGTTTTAGGTTTAACTGGCCGACCTGGCTGGCGTTTAGATGCGCCTCAAGAATTCCGATCCCGCCGGTTTGTCCTGGGTTAATTCGGCAGAAATAATTTAATTTTATTTATTTATTTTCCTTTTTTTTGCGTTGGCCCCACAAAACCACCTCTTAGCCGGCCGCACACTCGCCAAAAAAGAGTTAGCCAATCGGACTTTAACTGTGGCATGATATCCTCGGGTGAGGGCTGATGAATCTCTTGGCAATCTACCTCAAGGAATTATCCGAAATTCGCTCTTCCGGCGCGGCCACCCCGGAGACTGCCTATTACCCTGCCCTGGCCAACCTGTTGAACGAGATCGGCAATACCCTCAAGCCGAAGGTCAGGTGCATCATTAACCTGCAAAACCAGGGCGCCGGCCTGCCCGACGGCGGGTTCTTCACCCAGGACCAGTTCCAGAAATTCACCGATGCCGCGCCTCTGACCGGCCAGACCCCGGCCCGGGGGGTGATGGAAGTCAAATCCACCCATGATGATGCCTGGGTCACCGCCGACGGGAAGCAGGTCACCGGATATTGGGGCCGCTACCGGCAAGTCTTGGTGACCAATTACCGCGATTTCGTCCTGGTGGGCCAGGATGCCTCCGGCCAGGCCGTCAAGCTGGAAACCTACCGCCTGGCGGAAAGTGAAAAAGAATTTTGGGAGGCCGCCGCCCATCACCAGAAGACGGCCAAAGCCCACGGCGAACGCTTCACCGAATACCTCAAGCGGGTGCTCCTCCATGCCGCCCCCTTGACCGGCCCCCAGGATGTGGCCTGGTTCCTGGCTTCCTACGCCCGGGACGCCAAGGCCCGCCTTGAAGGTAAGGACCTGCCGGCCCTGGCCGGGCTTAGGAATGCCCTGGAAGAAGCCCTGGGGCTCAAATTCGAGGGGGATAAGGGTGATCACTTCTTCCGCTCCACCCTTATTCAGACCCTCTTTTACGGGGTCTTTGCCGCCTGGGTTTTGTGGCACAAAAAAAATCCTCTTCCGGATCCCAAGAAGCTTTTCGACTGGCGCCTGACCCCCTGGTATCTACGCGTCCCCATGATCCGGGTGCTATATGAACAGGTGGCCACCCCAACCAAGCTGGGGCCCCTGGGGTTGGAAGAGGTCTTGGATTGGACCGCCGCGGTCCTGAACCGAGTGGACCGGCCGACCTTCTTTTCGCAATTCGATGAAGGCCACGCGGTCCAGTATTTCTATGAGCCCTTCCTGAAAGCCTACGATCCCCAGCTTCGCAAAGACTTGGGCATCTGGTACACCCCGCCGGAGATCGTCCGCTACATGGTGGCAAGGGTGGACGCCGTTTTAAGGCAGGAGTTGGGGATTGCCGATGGCCTGGCCGACCCCCGGGTCTATATCCTGGACCCCTGCTGCGGCACCGGGGCCTACCTGGTAGAGGTCCTGAAGCGGATTCACGCCACCCTGAAGGACCGGGAAGACGCCTTGACCGTCCAGGACCTCAAGGCCGCAGCGAAAGAAAGGGTCTTTGGCTTCGAGATTCTGCCGGCGCCCTTCGTGGTGGCCCACCTGCAATTGGGCCTGCTGCTCTCGAACCTGGGCGCACCCCTTTCCGAAGACAAGGCCGAACGGGTGGGGGTGTACCTGACCAACGCCCTGACCGGCTGGGAGCCCCCGACAGGCCCCAAGAAGCAACTCACGCTGCCAGAATTTCAGATAGAGCGGGACGCCGCCGAAGAAGTCAAGCAAGACAAGCCCATCCTGGTGATCCTGGGCAATCCCCCTTATAACGCTTTTGCCGGGGTGAGCGCCGTAGCAGAGAAGGTCTTGGTGGAGCCATACAAGGAAGGGCTCATTTCGTCCTGGGGCATCAAGAAATTCAACCTGGATGATCTCTATGTCCGGTTCTTCGGCCTGGCGGAACAGCGCATTGCCGAAAAGACCGGGAAGGGTGTGGTCTGCTATATCTCCAATTTTTCCTACCTGGGAGATCCCTCTTATGTGGTCATGCGGCAACGGTTCTTGTCCGAGTTCGACGCCCTCTGGTTCGATTGCCTGAACGGGGACAGCCGGGAGACCGGCAAGCTCACTCCGGAGGGCAAGCCCGACCCCAGCGTCTTTTCCACGGAGTTCAACAAGGAAGGTATCAGGTTAGGCACGGCCATTGCCCTGATGGTGCGGAAGGCTTCCCGGGATGGGAAACCCGCGGTTCGCTTCCGGCAGTTTTGGGGTGTGAGCAAGAGAGCCGACCTTTTGGAAACCGTTAAGTCCCATGATTTCAATGAACAGTATCATCCCGTTACCCCGGACATGACAAATCGCTTTAGTTTCCGCCTATCAGAGGTGTCTGGTCAATATCTGGGGTGGCCGAAGCTGGTGGACCTGTGCAAAGAAACCCCCATAAGCGGCCTTCAAGAAATGCGACATAGTGCTCTTATAGACATAGAACGAGATTCCTTGGCAAAAAGGATGCGGGTGTATTATGACCTTAAAGTCGATTGGGACGCGTTAAAAGCTTTGGGGACAGGCCTTACTCAAAAAGCGGGCGGATTTGAGCCTAAGTCATGCAGAGAACGAGTCCAAAAAATAGAAGGATTTGAGGACTCAAGGATAATGCGTTATGCTCTTTATCCTTTTGACCTGCGCTGGTGCTATTTTACGCCAATTCAACCTCTTTGGAATAGACCACGACCTGCACTTGTGGCCCAAAAATGGGACGGCAACAAGTTCATCATCACGCGGATGATGGCCGAAAGACCAAAAGAGCAGATTGCCATCACCATTACATCTGAATTGCCCGATTACCATTTATTGAGACCAAACGCCATAGCCATCCCCATCTATATTCGCCCTTCACATTCAGATAAAGGTAGAAAAAATTTTAATCATCCCAGTCTTCTTGAGGAAGCAAAAAGCGAGCAACATACCACCTCGGCCAACCTATCCCCCGCCGCCCGGTCTTACCTGGCCGCCCTGGGCCTCCCGGACCCTGATGCCGACCCCGACACCGCGGGCCTCATCTGGATGCACGCCCTGGCCATCGGGTACGCCCCCACCTACCTGACGGAAAACCACGACGGTATCCGCCAGGACTGGCCCCGGATCCCCTTGCCGGACACCCGGGAGGCCCTGGAGCATTCCGGACGCCTGGGGCGGGAACTGGCCGCCCTGCTGGACCCGGAAGCCCCAGTTGTGGGCGTGACGGCCGGCGCCGTCCGGTCGGAATTGAAACCTTTGGCCATGATCTCCAAGGTGGGTGGCGGGGCCTTGAACCCGGACGCCGGTGACCTGACCCTGACCGTGGGTTGGGGCCATGGTGGGAAAGACGGCGTGACCATGCCCGGCAAGGGCAAGGTGATCACCCGGGACTACACCCCGGAAGAACTGACGGCCATCCGGGAGGGGGCCGGGGCCCTGGATCTGACCCCGGAGCAAGTCTTTGAACACCTGGGGGAAACCACTTGCGATATTTACCTGAACGAGTCGGCCTACTGGCGGAATATCCCGGAGAAGGTCTGGAACTACCACATCGGCGGCTACCAGGTCATCAAGAAATGGCTCAGCTACCGTGAACGCGACCTCCTGGGCCGCTCCCTGACCCCCAACGAAGCCCGAGAAGTTACCAACATGGCCCGGCGCCTGGCCGCCATTGTCCTTATGGAACCAGCCTTGGACGCCAACTACCGGCAGACCAGGCAAGCAATCTTTCATTGGAAAACCTAAATAGCGATCTCTGTATTGCAAGGGTAGAAGAAGTCAATGAGTTCTGTCGTTCTTGAATTACAACGAGATGCCCTGGATAGAAATGTCAGGGTATCTGATTTACTTCGAAAAGCCCTGATAGTTGCTCGCAAGTTAAACCTTCATGAATTTCAAGATTGGGTAGAAAACGAATTAACTGGGTATAAGGATACCAATAATATACCCGAATATCGGGAGATGCGCGGTCAGATCTGTGGTTTTGATCTGTATAGGGGGTGGTTACCCGTTCTTTTTAGCGACAAAAGAATGGAAGACCTCTTCTCAAAAAGGAAATGCGCTCAGCCAATGGCCGAACTCGAGCATATGATTGAGGGGAAGAAATCCGGGGATCAATTTATTATGCCTCTCCCTCATAATTTACAGCTCAAACTTTGCGAAATAATCAGGTTTAAAACCGAGGTAAATTTTTTCATTGATCAATCAGCAATTGTACATGTCATCGAAGCTGTGCGTAATATCATCCTAAACTGGTCGCTCAAGCTCGAAGAAGATGGAATCTTGGGAGAAGGCCTGTCTTTTTCTCAAAGAGAAAAAGAGTCAGCAATAAAGGAGCCTCAAAACATAACCAATTTTTATGGACCCGTATCATCCCCCCAGATTCAGCAGGGAGAAGTTCACGGAATTCAAATTTCTGTGAATTTAAGCGGTCAGCTTGAAGAAATTGGGAAGTTCATAGAAAAATTTAAAGAAGCCTTACCTTCCATAAAATTGGCCAAGGACCAGACGGAGGAGGCTGAGGCTGAACTGCTTACTGTAGAAACACAAATAAAATCTCCTAAACCAAAGCCTTCTATAATTCATGAAGGTCTTAAATCTCTCAGGACAATCTTAGAAGGCGCAGGGGGAGCAGTTGCTGGACAACTACTCGGAGAACTCATTAAGATAATTATGTGAATTACTCGCTGGCAAGATAAAAAGGCCACTAATAAAGGCCGAAAAACTTCACCAGAAGAGTACCAAGGACCCCCAGAACCCAGCCGAACATAACAAAAAGAATCTTTTCTTTCCGTTCGATCCCCTTCAAAAGCAGATCTTGGTGCCCGGTTGGTGACCATCCCGGTCTGTAACGCAAGAAACCTTCGCAGTCGCGACGCTGCCTTTGAAGCTCATCGAAGATTCCCTCGATGCTGGGGCCGGCGTAGATCAAATCATATTCAATCCACAGCGACCGGAAACACCAAATTTCTTCGACAGGAGGAAGGTCGGCAGGCCCGCCTCTATCGCTGGTAGCGTGAAGGCGCATCCTGTCAGCAGTAGTTACCTCCTTGCGCCCAAGGGTAAGGAATCCGCAATCAAGGCAAGTCACTCCAACCGGGTGGCGCACATAACAAACTGCAGCTCTTGTGAGTTTTTTAAGATTTTTCCACGACATTTTTAACCCCTAAATACCTCGCCGAGCTATCTTCTGGCCGGGCGTGAACTTGGTTAATGCAGGTCTTTTTTTACGAGGTTAGGTAGCACCTATTTGGTAGGTCGATATGCAGAAATCGAACCTTCTACTTGCTTGATAAAACTCGGGACAAACCGCTCGCTTGCTCCGGCTACCATGCAGATAGCGAGTAGAGCCGCAAGAGAGTGGTCCACAGATTTTATGAAGCCAAGAAGAAGATTCCCTTTTATTGCGAGTGCGATGACCAGGCCTCCGAGGCTCCCAGCGACTATCCGCGCAGCACTTTCCAGACGGTGAATGCTCTTCCCGGCCGCGGCGTCGAGCGCGATATCCTTCGTGCGACTAAGAACCGAAAAAAGGGCGCCGGCTGCTCCAAGGAGGGAGCCGAGCAGTACATCAAAAGCTTCATTACCAACGATAGGCTTCACGATGGACTGGCCGACCCAAATCACAACAGCAAATAATAGAAGGGGTAGCGTGCAAGCGCACGCTGTTTTAATGTACCAGGATCGTGCGTTTTCGATGCTTCGGGCCTGCAGATAGTCTTCGGCGTTTTTGAGAATCTCAGATGCCTTCTTGATGTCACGGTCGCCGATTGTCCGCGCCATGGCCTCTCCGAGTAAACGGGCAAAGGGCTCAATCTGGTGGTCTGTGTCCAAAAGACCCTCCGAGACGGTCTCAAGGTGGCCGATTCGGTTTGCCACCTCGGCAAAGCCCTTGGGAGACTTGCCGTAGGCGTCTGTCATGGACCATTGCACGACTAAGTCATCGTCGAGATAAACGATGTAATCTTTTTCGGTGTCAATTAGCGCACGAATCTTCTTGTTGAGCGTCGGCTCCGTATCTCCCTCGCAGAAAGAGTCGAAGTTCTCGACAGAGCGGCCTGAACCGCAGGGCGGGGTGTTAGGATCGTCCATCGGCATCTTGCTCATGCGGGCATCACCCAAAGGCAAAAAATGGTTTTAGGAACCTCTCTTTCCGTATTTACCCTCAGTAAGCCTCACTCAGTAAGCCTCATCCTTGAATGGCTTGTGCAAGGAAGGATAGCACAAACTTCGCTAAATGTGAAATTTCGTGGCCGGGTCCCATTGGAGGCTTACTCTATTCGTTTTCCAAAATCGCCCCAGCTAATGCGCCTGGTACATTTCTACGGCCATACTGGTGGGGCGCCGATAGCATATTTCCGATTCAAAATTTTTGCCATGAGTCCCTTCATAGGGGGGGTGCTTCTAATTTTCCGGGAATGAAATTTTGAAAAAATCTCCGCACGGGGCATATTAAGACAGGGGGGTAGGAGTCCCAGTCCCCGGGTTTGGGTTCCGGGGCCGAAAATTCTTCAGACCTGCGGAGGCGCCGGGGAGGGCAGCGGCGAGCAGTTGGCTACTGGTGGACTCCTGAAGTCCAGGGCCGGGCCCGTCAGGTAGGGCAGGCTATGTGCCAGGGGCACATAAATGGATGCTGTGATCCAGCATTTATATCCATTTCATGAACTAAACGCTTCGCGTGGGGTAGGCCTACCGACTCCATGGTCATAATCAAGCCTTAGACCGCAATCCTTGCAAAAGCAAAATCCCACCTTTTTCTCTCGTATCCCCAGATAGTTACGTGTAATTTCCTCCTTAAAC
>JAPLJC010000255.1 GCA_026388765.1 Deltaproteobacteria bacterium | reverse complement strand
TTCCCCAAAACCATCACAGCCCCAAACACCATTTATTGAATCCCCATAGCAAAAAATCAACCTACCTCTCCTAACCCAGGCTTAGTTCATGATGACGATTATGAGAATGCGCTGTGCGATTCTCACAATCGCCTACTACTTATCACCGGGCCAAAAACCTTCCATAGCCAGAAAATATCAATACCTTTCGACCTGAAGGATTCATGCCCTTCCCGCCGGTAACTTACCCTCTTTCAAACGCGCCCTGCTGAAATCATCCTCCCCACGGATGTCGGTGCAAGATAATGAAACCATATATTCAACTATTTGGAAATCTTGAGAAGTTTCGTTGGTGGCAAGCTATCAATCCCCCGTAAGGCATCCTTTCGGTTTTGCCCTCTCAATGAAAACCGTCAAAATAGGTATTTCTGCCTATTATAGAATAGGTATTTTTGCCCCTTCGTGCCCCCACACCAAGTAATTAACCTTAAGTAAAATTTACTCTACCTGCTGAGGGACCATAGGAGATTGGCCATGCAGAAAAAAATCTGGTTATGGGCGCTTATCCTGGCGGCAATAGTGACGGTCGGCAACATAGCCTGGGCTCAGAGCGATTTTTATGTGATCGCCGGCGGCGGGCCCCCGGTGGGCACCAAGATCACCAGCCTGCCCGACGCGGGTCTTACCATCAGCAGCCCCGGTTTCTATTTCCTGGCCGGGAACCTGAACTACAAAGGCACCGGCAATGCCATCACCATCGGCGCCGATGACGTCACCCTGGACCTCATGGGCTTCACCATGATCGGCCCCGGAGGCAATAGCGGCGTAAATGGCATCTATATGAACGGACACAACAATGTGGAGGTCAGAAATGGCACGGTGCGCGGCTTTAGTACCGGTGTTTTAGAGGACTCAATCTCTGGCACTGGCAGCAAAGACCGCAGCATCAATGTCCGTGCCTACCACAACAATAGTGGGATCATATTATTAGACAATAACAATTTGATCAGAGATTGCTCGGCCTCGAATAATAATAATACAGGCCTGTATGTCGGCTCCGGCTTGATTGTCGATAGCGAAGCTAACAACAATGGCCTTGCTGGCATCGCCTTAGACGGACCGGGCAGTGTCCTGGGAAATACCGCTTGCAATAATGGGAGCTATAATTTTTATCTCGGGACCGGAGTCGCCACCAGCATCCTGGCGGACCGCAACAGCGCCTACGGCCTGAGCCCCAATTATTTTATATATCTCAAGACATCTGGAGTCGTCATCACGGCCAACAATTCGGGCACGCCATAAAACCAGGGATCAGGGGATAGGAAAACCTGGCCCCTGACCCCTAAAATTCAAAGCGCGCCGCAATGGCAATCCGCCGCGCCTGCCGAAGGCCTTGGAGGTCACTATCGATAACTGCTATGATCCGACACTTATCACCGAGCCAAAAATCTTCTATCACCAGACCATATCGACTCTTTTCAACCTGATGGACTCCTGCCATTCCCGCCGGTAACCTGGCGTTCCGCTGTCAACGACATCTGAAATCTTCCTCCCCACAAGTGCCCGCGCAAGATAACCAGATGAAATCTGGCATTTCCCCGAGGTAAGGTGATAATTGTCGAAGGTGGCAAGATATCTTTGCTTTTGTGCCCAGGTCGATTGGTTCTAATTACCAGGCAAGCAGGATGCTATGCACTTAGCGGTTTATTACACCCCCTATCATTTCCTTGGTGGAACTCCCGCCTCTTTTTCGCTTTCCAGTCAATTTTTATCGTCGGGCCGATAGATTCGATTTAAATATTTTAGGTAATCTTAATGAGTAACCTGAGATAGGCAAACCGGACGGCCGGCAAAGTCCCGCCGAAGGAGAGCGGTGTATGGGCAACGCGAGGGGAACTCTGGAGGCAGTTGAGTGCGCTAATGGGATTTGCGCTCACATAACTGGAAACCTCAGGGTAATCGGCAAGGATCCCAAACGGGTCCTGATCGGCTTCGCGGCCGGCTGGATCTTGTTCTTCCTGATCTGGCTAGTCCTGCCCCGGCCTCAGGGCCTGTCGGCCGAGGGCATGACGGTGCTGGCCATTGTGGTTTGGGCCAGCATCATGTGGGTCTCGGAGGCCATGCCCGTGGGCATCACCGGCATATCGGTGCCGACGCTGCTGATCCTGACCCACGCCATCCCCTGGCAGGACGGCAAACCGCCCATGGGCACGGTGTTCTCCGGCTTTACCCACCACGTGGTGTGGCTATGCCTCTTCGCCTTTTTTGTCGGCGCCATCATGCAGTTGCTGAAAATGGACCGTAGGATCGCCCTGGGCATTCTGGATAAGATCAAGGCCTCCAGCGTGGGCCGGGTGATCTGGGGCATGTTCGGCGTCAATATCGTCCTGGCTTTTCTGATCCCCGCGGCCAATGCCCGGGCCGCCACCCTGCTGCCAGTGGTGAAAGGCATCACCAATCTGCTGGGTGATACTCCAGAGGAGCAGGAAGCCAAGAAGGCCATCGTCATCCAATCCCTGGTCTACGGTTGCATGATCTGCGGCGTATTCATCCTGACTGCGCACCTGCCCAATATGATCTTGGTGGGCATCTTCGGCAGCCACGGGTTCCCTAATCTCAACTACGTGAACTGGGCCCTATTGCAATTCCCTTACCTGGGGATGTTCGTCCTGACTCAGTGGTGGGTGCGCTACCACTTCAGGACCAAGAATGTCAGAATTGCCGGCGGCCATGCTGAGATCCATAAGCAATATAAGCAGTTGGGGAAGATGAGCCGGGCCGAATGGCTCCTGCTGGTCATTTTCGCCGGTGTGGCTCTGCTGTTCGCCATGGGCAAGGGCAGCCCCATTTACCCACTACACCATTTTCAGCTGGGCATCATCGGGCTCATCGGCATCCTGATCCTGTTCATCCCCGGGCTTTTCCCCTTCAAATGGAAAGAGGTCCAGGACCGGACCATCTGGGGGACCTTCCTGCTGCTGGGCGGCGCCCTCACCATGACCGCGGCCATGACCAAATCGGGCCTGGCCGGGTGGCTGGCTGAACTCATCCACGGCTCGGTAGTGGGTTTGCCCTGGTGGGGGATTATTCTCGCCCTCATGGCCGGCACCCACTTCATCCGCCTCGGCATGCTCTCCAACGTGGCCGCAGTGGCCATGCTGGCCCCGGTGGTCTTCGCCATGGCCCCCAAGGTGGGGCTGCACCCGGTGGCCTTCACCCTGCTGGTCTGCGACACCGACACCTACGCCTATGTCCTGCCCACCCAGATTACCGCGGCGGTCATCGCCTACGGCAGCGAGACCTTCAGCACCGCGGATTACGCCAAGGCTGGCTGGGTCTGTATCCTCATCGCCATGGCTTACGGCCTGCTGATCATGGCGCCCTGGTATGCCCTGCTGGGCATGCCGGTGTGGAATCCCGCGGCGCCCTGGCCATTTTAAACTGGGGCCTTGGCAGGATAAGGTCTGGAAATTTAGACTCAATGGAACCCGTAGAAATGAAGACTCTTTGCGCTTGGTGTGGCGTCGTCCTGCCGGATGGTACTAGTAACGGCCGGAGCGGCCAAGAAATCTGTGTCCCCTGCGCCGTGAAATTCGAAGTTGAAGCGATTTCCTTGGAAATCATGAGCCGGTTTTGGTCCGACCAGCAATGCGGCGAATGCCTCAGCAGACAGGACTTTCTCGCCAGGGCCTACTCCAGGGAAAATGGTTGCGTTTCTTGCCGAACCAATCGCGCCTCGGGTGACGATTATAATAATTACCAGGGCGAGTAAAGCCCAACTCATCGCGGATGAGAGAAGGAGAACCATATGGCCAAGGACCTTCCTAAAGACTTAAAGGACATCCCCACGGAAGTGATCGAGACGGATCTGCTCATTGTGGGCGGCGGCAATGCCGGCTGCTTCGCGGCCATCGAGGCCAAGAAGCTTAACCCGAACCTGCGCGTCACTATTATGGAAAAGGCTCACATCAGTCGCAGCGGCGCCACTGCCGCAGGGATGGACGCCATCAATACTTACATTCCCGAGGGCAAGACCCCGGAGGACCTGGTGCGCTGGAGCCGCTCCCAGGTGGGGGGCGGACCCATTCGTGAAGATCTGGCCCTGAGCAATGCCCAGAACCTCAATGAAGCCGTGGAGGACCTGGAAGAGTGGGGTCTGCCCATCCTTCGGGACGAAGAAGGGAATGCCCAATACCGGGGCGGCTGGGACGTCTCCATTCACGGCGAGCAGCTCAAGCCCATCATGGCGGAGAAGGCCATGGCGATGGGGGCGGAGGTTTACAACCGCATCGCCGCCACCTCATTGTTGATGGATGGCGACCGTTGCGTAGGGGCCATGGGGTTCGGGGTCCGGGACGGCAAGTTCTACATCTTTCGGGCCAAGGCCGTCATCGTCTCCACCGGCGGCGCCTGCGGCCTGTACAAGTCCTACACCAGCGACGCCACCAGCTCCCACCATCAGACCTGGATGAGTCCTTTTAACGTAGGGACCGGCTACGCCATGGGTATCCGGCAGGGAGCGGAAATGACTTCCCTGGAGCAGAGATGGGTAGCCACCCGCACCAAGGACTTCTGCGGGCCGGTGGACACCATCTCAGTGGGTTACAAGTCCTCGATCACCAATGCCAGGGGCGAGCGGATTCTGCAAGAGCGCTATGCCCATCTGGGCGGGGATAAGGCTCCCCGCTATATCCGGGCCAATGCCCCCATGGAGGAGTGGCTGGCGGGCCGGGGCCCCACGTATGCCGACACCACCCACATGACCCCGGAAGAAGTCAAAGATATGAAGACCGATTACCTGAACGAGCGGCCGGCCTTCGTCCTGTTTCTGGCGGCCCGGGGCCAGGATATTACCAAGGACCCCATTGAGATTTACGGTAGCGACCCCTATGTGGTGGGAGGCCATACCCAGAGCGGCTATTGGGTGGATATCGAGCGGATGACCACGGTGTCCGCCCTTTTCGCCGCCGGCGAGACCGCGGGAGGCAACCCCAATAAGTTCGTGGGGGGCTGCGCCGCCGAAGGCAAGTTGGCCACCCGGGGCGCCGTCAAGTACATGGCAACGGTTACGTTGCCGGAGCTTGACACCCAACAGGTGGAACGGGAAAAGGAACGGATCTTCGCGCCGCTCCTGCGGGGCCCGGAGTTTGACGGGGTCTCCCAAACGGAGATGGAAGAGCGGATGCAGCGCCTCATGGATGAATACGCCGGCGGCACATCCCAGTTCTACCGCACCAATGAGGAACGCCTGGACTATGCCCTGAAACATCTGAAGATGTTGCGGGACCAGACCAAGTTTCTCTATGCCAAAGACCTGCACGACTTGATGAACGCCCACGAGGTCATCGACCGGCTGGACGTGGCCGAAGTCCTGGTGCACCATCTCAAGTTCCGGAAAGAGACTCGCTGGCAGGGCTGGCAGACCCGGTCCGACTACCCGGACACGGACCCGAAGTTCGACTGCTTCGTGGAGTCCCGCCGCAATAAGGAGACGGGTGAGATTGAAATGTTTACGCGCCCCTACGAGCAAATCGTTCCGGGGGACCGCTACCAGCCGTGACCAAAATGGCATAGGCCTATGGCCTGTGAAAGGCCCAGGCTGGAAAGCCTGGGCTACCAGGAAATATTCAGGAGGAAAAGCAAGATGCCGCCAAGAGTTGACCGAGAGAAATGCGACGGCTGCAAGGCCGAGGAAGAGCCGCTCTGCGCCCAGATCTGCCCCGGGGACTTGATGGTCTTGGGGGAGAATAAGAAAGCCTATTGCCGGGCGGCCCGGGACTGCTGGGACTGCATGTCCTGCACCAAGGTCTGTCCGGTGGGGGCCATCGAGACCCGGGCTCCTTATCAGCTGGGCTACCACGTGGCCAAGCTCATCCCCATGATGGGGACCAACACCATTACCTGGACCTGCATCGACATCAACGGCAAGGTGGAACGGTTCCGCTATAAGAACCGGACCACGTAGCCGAGGAGACTCAGTTTTACTCCCCCCTTTTCTAAAGGGGGCTGGGGGGGATTATATAAGCCTTTGATAATCCCCCTAAATCACCCTTTAGGAAAGGGGGACTTAAAAGTCTCTGACTTCGCAGCGCCCCAGGCTATTGGGCCAGTATCAAGTCGTGGGACATCAGTAGAGAGCCAATGTCAAAACCTGTGCCCAAGATAGCGCTTTTTATCTGGGACCCCGGCGAGCGCTTGGCCCGGGGCCTGGACCTGGAGGCCTTGCTGCAAAAATTCAGCAAGGCCAAAGGGGTGGCCCGGGCCGAGGTCATCGCTGACCCCTGGTCCGCGGCCTGGTTTGCTTCCATAAAAGAAGACCTGGCGGCCGGGCGCATCGACCGGATCCTGTGGGTGGGGCACTTCACGCCGCAGCAGATGAAAATCTTGCAAGGCGAGTTGCAACCGGCGGGCCTGAACACCTTCCTGCACCATTGGTGCGACCTGGAAGAACAGGGCATCTTGCTGGCGGGCATAGACCAGGGTGTCAGAAACCGCAAAGTCCTTGCCCTCCTGGAGATGGCCCTGGCCCGCACTCGCCTGCTGGAACCCCTGGAACCCCTGGAGTTGCCGGCTTCCGAGGCTATGCTCATCATCGGGGCCGGGGTGGCCGGTATCCATACCGCGGCTTCCCTGGCGGAACTGGGCAAGCGCGTCTATCTGGTGGAAAAGGAGAGTGGCGTTGGGGGAAAAGTGGCTCTCCTCTCCCGGTTTTACCCCAGGCTTTGTGACCCGCATTGCGGTTTGCAACATGCCCTGGATAGGCTGCACGCTTCCCAACTGGTGGAGTTCCACACCCTGGCCACGGTGATGTCCCTGGAGGGTGGTCCCGGCAACTTTGCAGCCAGGATTCAGAAACGGCCCCGCTACGTTAACGAGCAGCGCTGCAACGGCTGCGGGGTTTGCACTGGGGTATGCCCGGTGAAAGTGCCGGGAGCACCGGGAGACCGGGACGTATTTCCCCAGGCCGGGGCCTCTCCGCAACCTGACAGGAAGGCCATCCATCCGGCCTTTCCCCTGGCCTTTCCGCCGGCTTATGTCATCGACCGGGAAGATTGCCTGGCCGGTTGCAGGGAGTGTGAGCAGGTCTGTCCCGCCCAGGCCGTGGAACTGAACCAGACTCCTGAGGAGCAGGTGCTGAACGTGGGGGCGGTTCTGGTGACCACCGGCTGGGACCCCTACCCCCTGGACCGGGTGGCGGAATTCGGCTATGGCCGCCATCCCCGCATGATCAGTAACCTGGAGATGGAAACCCTCCTGGGTGCGGAGCTTCAGAGGCCGGCGCCCGATTTTTTGGGCAGCGGCCTTAGGGAAGTGGGCTTCATCCAGTGCGCCGGGAGCCGGGATGAACGGCACCTGAAATATTGCTCCGCAGTTTGTTGCGCCGTTACCCTGAAACAGGCCCTGACCTTCAAGGAACTCGCTCCTGAGGCCAATTGCTACGTATTTTTCATGGACATGCGCTGCCCGGGTTTCAATGAAGAACTCTACCGGCGGGCCCGGGACCAGGGGGTGATCTTCATCCGGGAACGCCCCACCTCCGTAAAGATTGATGAGACAACCGGGAAGCTTAACATTCGGGTGAAAGACCCCATTCTGGAGAGGCCCGTCCGGGTCGATCTGGACTTGTTAGTCCTGGCGGGTGGCATGGCCCCGGCGGAAGGGACGCCTGATCTGGCTCGGGTCCTCAATCTGCCCCAAAATCAATACGGCTTCTTCGAATCCCACCAGCAATGCCATCCCGAGGAGAGCCAGCGGACCGGTATCTTCGTGGGCGGCTGCGCCCGGGAACCCATGAACGTGAGCCAATCCATCGAATCGGCCCATCTGGCCGCCATGAAGGCCTTAAAGTTTCTGCAGGGCTCGGTCATCATCGAACCCACTTATCCGGTAGTGGACAAGACCCGGTGCGACCAGTGCAAGCGCTGCGTAGAGGAGTGCCCCTTCGGGAGCTTCGGCTTCGATGAGAAGAGCTTCCCGACCCCGGATCTGGCCCGCTGCCGGCAGTGCGGCAATTGCATGGGCGTCTGCCCATTGGGGGTCATTTCCCTGCGGCACCACACCATCAAACAGACCGCGGCCCAGGTGGAAGCCCTCAATCCGGCCTTCATGGGTGAGGGCGAACCCGTGATCCTGGCCTTTCTCTGTGCCAACGACGCTTACCCGGCCGCCCGGGCCGCGGTGGACCAGGGCCTGCCTGTGCCGCCCAATGTCATCTCCATCAAGGTGCCCTGTGCCGGGTCGGTAAATAACGCCCTGGTGGCGGACGCCCTGTCCTTCGGCATCGATGGGGTCCTGATTGCCGGCTGCCGGGACGACCAGTGCCATTATGTGCGGGGCAGCCAACTGGTGCAGAAGCGCAGCGGCGACCTGGGGGAGAAACTGCGCACCATGATGCTCGAACCGGCCAGGGTTCGGTTCGAGAGTCTGGAAATAAGGGAATCCCAAAGATATGTGGACCTGCTCCAGGCCTATATCGAAGATCTAAAGGCGATGGGGGCGAATCCTTTCAAGATTTAACCTTATTTTACAAGGGGGAAAAAATGAAAAAGACCGTACTGATTTTAGTAGTCCTGGCCTTGTTGGTCCCGGCCGGGGCCCTGGCGGCCACGGAGTTCAGCCTGGGGGGCTATATCAAGCTGGACTCGTTCTGGGATTCCACCCAGGAAGCCAAGAATATGTCCTCTACCGGCATTGCCCGGAATAACGACCAACTGTTCCAACATGGCCGCTTCAACATGACGGCCCAATCGACGCGCTTCAACTTTACCATTAAGGGGCCCAAACTCTGGGGCGCCACCACCACCGGCTTGATTGAAATAGACTTCGACCCGACCCAGGATCCGCGGCAAAGCAATACCTCCTCCTACAGCGCGCGGCTGCGGCTCGCCATGTTCCGCCTGAACTGGCCCGAAACCGAACTGATGTTTGGCCAATATCACACCATGTTCTGTGAGTACAGTCCTGAAGACGCCCAGGACACCCCATTGAATAACCACGGCATGGCCAGCGGCCGGGTCCCTCAGATCCGCTTGACCCAGAAGTTCGCCGGGGACTGGACCGTGGCCGCGGCCATCTTAAAACCGTATGATCCCAGCACGACTGACGCTGCCTTTGATGGCCAAGTATTAACCGCCCCGGGAGGCGCCCCAGTCGCTCCTCCGGCTGGAGTCCAGTCCGCCAGCGTTGGGTTGCCGGGCCAGGCTTCCGAGATTCCACACTTCGATGCCAAGATCGCCTACGAGAAGGACCTCTGGGGCAAGGCGGCCTTTTTTGGCCGGCCCCGTGGCTTCACGGCCCAGGTGACGGCCGGCTGGCAGCAGATCCGCTATCGCGCCAATACTGCGGCTCAAGCCTTTGGCACCTTTGGCCAAAACGCCTATAGCACCAATACCGGCTTTCAACGCGGCCAGCAGTATCTAGACCCTTGGATGGTGCAGGCCAATCTCTTCATCCCGGTGCTGCCCACCTATAGCGCCAACCTGGCAGGCACCGCCTCCCTGAGCGCCCAGTGGTTCATCGGCTCGGGGCTCAACGCCTTCGGCGAGGCCCTAGACTCTGACGCCAGCTGGTTTCAATTCACGGGAATTGACCCCAACGGCAGGATTTTTTTCAATCGCAAACTGACGAACCACTTCGGCGGTTACCTCCAAGGACAATACTATTTCACCAACCAGTGGTTCCTGAACGCGGCCTGGGGCATGCAGCGGTCCTATGGTGTCGAAACCGGCACCTCCGCCGCCCTGGCGGGCGTGCAGGGAGCCAACAACCCGTTTGGCTATGTGTATGCCACCCTCAACGACCAGACGAAGCTGTGGCAGGAGTTCGACCTGACCCTGTGGTACCGGCCCATCGAGGCGCTCAAGTTCGGCCTGCAATATAGCTACGGCCGCACCGACTACTTGCAGAAGGTCAATAACCCGCAAAGCCTCACCGGTGTTGGCCCATTCGCTCCTGGTCAGGTTCAGGGCCAGCCCAACGCCGGGGCCAAGGACTTCGGCGAAGCCCATCGCCTGCAGTTCGTCGCCTTCATGTTCTTCTAAGCGTGAGTCCGAAAAGGATTGAATTGAGCCGGTCCGGGTGTGTTCCCAGGCCGGCTCCGGCTCGCTTTTGGTGTGGGGGATTCACTGTTGGCCCCATCTCTGCTCTTGGCGCAAGTTCACCATTGCCGGCAGCTTACGTCAAGTTATGATTGAAAAGTGCCCTTTTCCAGAGGGATTAAGGTAGGTTTAACCTGCCGCGGTGGTTCGCACTTTGCCTTTTTGTGATAAGCTTGCTACAATTAATAAAGGCTATTTTTAAACCTACATCCGAGGGAAGCCATGCAGCCGCAATGGCATCTCGGCGAAGAAGACTTCTTCAGAGATCTTCCGGTGGAGAAGAGAGAGTTCTTGGCGCACTCAGTCAGGCGGCCGCTGAAGAAGCATAAAGTCATCTTCACCGAGGATGAACCCGCTACCTCTTGCTACTATCTGGAGGAAGGCTCGGTCAAAATCTCCCGCATCACTTTATGGGGGAAAGAACCCATAATCTTCGTGCGCATGGCCGGGGAACTGTTCGGTCTGGCGGAGGTTATCGACGGCAAGAAGAGAAAGTGCAACGCTAAGGCCATCAGTTCCGGCACCTTGCATGAGATCAAGAGAAAGGATTTTGAAGACTTGCTTTCCCAGCATTACTCCCTCGCCAGAAGGGTCATCGAAGTCTTGGGAAGACGCGTGCGGTTTCTGGCGGAACAGATTGAGACCCTCATGGTCAGTGATGTGCCCACCCGGTTGCTAAAACTGTTTGTTTACCTATGCTACCCCAAGTTGATCGATCTGGATTCAGTGGATTCGCCCACCATAGTTCCCGTCAACCTCACCCAGGAACAACTCGCGGCGTGCACGGGTTCCTGCCAGCAGACGATCAGTGAGACCTTGAAGTTAATGCAGGAAGATGGCCTCATCCGGGTATCCAAGAAACAGATCACCATTTTAAAGCCCTTGGAAATAATGGATCGGCTCTTACAATAACCCAGAGTAACTAAACTTCTCCTGCTTCTCCAACCTTGTTCTGCACCAATCCTCTGCCTACCGAGGGATGACCAGTTCCATTCTGGTCGCTACCTGCCATAGATGGATGCCATAAGGATCCCATTAATTTGTTGTCGGCCGACCATCCACATCGAAATGAAGATCACTGCCCTCTATCCGCTCCCTTGGGTCCTGCCAAAATGCTTCGATATTCTATCCATAGGTGCTCTTTTTTGGCCGGCCCCCCCGTTTTTCGGGTTCCGTTGTCCCTACGCCCGTGGGGAGTAAAGGTTCCAAGGTTATCGAGCCCAGAGCGCAGTCGTACCTTCAGCGTCAACGGCCCTGGTTGATAGGTTCGTCCCCCTCAGTCAGTCGCGGCCATGTGGGGCCCGCCGCCGCCTGCACCGATGGCTCGACTCCGAATCCCCGACCCAACCCGGCAGGACGTGTTCACGACCTGGATAAAGACCGGGTTGAAGCCATGAGAGCCCGCCCTTGAGGTGACCACCACATCCCTGGCCCATTCCCCACCTCTTACTGACCGGCCCTGGTGCGCCGCCAGGACGCCGGCCCCTGCCCCTCCCACAGTAACAGCCAGTCTCCGGCCCGACCCTCGCCGACCCCTGGTCAAGCGCTCCAGGGTCCAGGGTCAGACCTAACCTTCTGCACCGCCCCGGCCCCTACATCCAGCACCCCACGTCCACGCACCCAGCCATGGATCGCCGTCCCCCGCTCCCCTGGCCCCTGCCGGCCCTGTGCGTCCCCCTCTTCCGGCCCCGGGACCCAAACCCGGAGACTGGGACTCCTCCCCCCCCCTACGTCATATGAACAGGGCGGACATTTCTATTAAAATTCGGTCCTGGAAAAATAGACCCCCCCGGGAATGGGACCCGGGCCCAAAAATTTCAAAGCAAAATAAGGTCCCCCCGGGACCTGGCTCGAAATTATCCTTATGTCAGAAATCCTTGCGTTTTTGTGCTATAAGGGAATTACCTTACAGGCAAAGCCGATGACCGCCCCCTTTTAAAACCTATCCGCAAACCATGCGATCCGCCCTGGCCGCCTTTGGCCTCAAGTCACAAGGGAGGCAAGATGGAAACCGAGTTTGAACGCCACTTGCGGGAAATCCTCACCGAATACCCGGACATTGACCCGGCGCGGGCCGCTTTGGCCCTCAAGGGCCAACCCGAAGCCACTAACGAACAGATCGCCCAACTCTCCAAGTTTTTAGGCCATGGGTAGCGAACCAATTAGCCCGGGGGAATCTCACCTCCACTGAAAAGGAGCATACCAGCGTACCGCCGGACTTGGCGGCCAAAGCGTTACAAGAAGCCTACGACGAGAAGTGGCCGCACCTGGCAGACCGGAATGGCAGCACCCTGAACTGGTCAGACGGGGAACTGGCGCTGGAAAAAGCCCTGGATTGGCCGGGTCTGCTGGCCCATTGCCGCCAGTTGACCCGAGCCGAGCCGGACAACGACGTGGCCTGGTACGCCCTAGGCTTTGCATACGCAAACTTGGGCCGTCACCAGGATGCCATCAAAGCACACCGGGAGACGCTGCGCATTGACCCTGATTATGCCAACGCCTGGTACGCCCTCGCGGTTGAATACGGAGAAATGGGCTGTCACCAGGATAGAGCGTTTTGAGAAGAAAAGAGAGGAGGAAGCCGTGAACTATAACCTGATCGAAGAGAAGTGGCTCCTTGTCCTATGGAAAAATGGGGATACCAATCGCGTCGGCATTATTGAGGCTCTCACGCAAGCAGAGCGGATTCGTCAAATTGCGGCCAGCAATCCCATGGACCGCGTAGCGGTCCTGCGTTTCCTGCTGGCGCTGCTTTATTGGTGCCAGGGAAACGCACCGGACAAGATTCCGGATGACTCGTTTCCCCCGGATTGGTTCGAGAAGCTCCATGACAATAAAGACAGCTTCGACCTTCTAGGGAAAGAGAAGCGTTTCTACCAGTGCAAGCCCGTATCTGGCAAAGACGAAAAACTTTCCGCCAACTACCTTATGCAAGAGGTGCCCACAGGCATAAACATTTCTCATTTCAAACATTCGACGGACGGCATTAATGGCCTTTGCCGCGCATGTTGTGCCAGGGGTTTGTTGAGGCTTCCGTCATTTGCTACATCTGGGGGACGAGGCAAGCCACCCGGCATCAATGCCAAACCACCGATTTATGTAATTCCTTTGGGTTCTTCGCTTGCAGAAACCCTGTGGTTTTCATGGCGGCAAGTATCATCCCCGAATTTGGGAACGCCGGCATGGGAAAAACCAGATTCGCAGCTCCCCAAAACAGGCGAGATTCCTCTGCTTACGGGATTAACCTGGCTGCCGCGACGGGTGTGGCTGGACAATCCGGAAGGCCCTGAAGCGCACTGCATCTCCTGCGGGCGTAAAGAGCAGTTGATCCGCCAATGTGTGTTTGCAGGTATTGGGAGCACGAAGTCAGACGGCGACCGAATCTGGAGAGACCTTCATGTTATTCGTGATAGCAAGGACATGGTTGTGAAACCCGGTAATGCCCTTGGTGCGGCGGATGCGGCGGCCGGCCAATGGGCCTGGATAATGGCAGGGAGCCTTCGTGGACAAAAGACTGATGGCAAAACAAGGTTATGGGTTGTCAGCTTTGCTACAGTACAAAATGACAAGTACCTTGAGGCGATAGAATATGAGATTCCTTTTCCCGGTACGTCAGATGGTCAGAAGGTTCAGGAGAATATCGAAAAGATTGAGATTTGGCAGAAAGAAGGTAAGGGATTGGGGAAGAAGATAGGGAGATCGAAGGTCGAGGGATCTGCCTTAATCGCCGCTATCCGCCCTCAGGTCGAAAACGAGGTCTCCGCGCAAGCGGGCGCGTTGATTTCAGGAGGTGAAGATGCCTGGGAACAGGCGGCCCGGGAATATAGACCGATGATGGCCGCCATCGCCAAATCGCTTTCTCCGGGTTATACGACTGCGGCGGTGGAGAGACGGAAACAGATTGCCAACGTTAAACCGAACATGGGACCGAATACCAAGGCGTCAAAAAAGTCCGGCAGGAAGAAGGGAGGGGACAAGTGACTGCAACCGAACAGTATATTGAATACCTGACGCGTATGAAGTCCGGTGAACTGGGGCTGCTGCGCCAGCACGCGGGGCAGGGTCTCGATGAAACAGTGGACGGCTTCGACCTGTTCGCGGGCCTGTGGTGGCCGCTTCGAGCGAAAAGTGAGCGCACACCCCGGCGCGAAGTGGCATGGCTGATAGCTAAACTCTACGCCTTCCGTCCGATTCCCCAGGCGCCCGGTGAGATGCTGGCCCGCCAGCTTGCGCGCTGCCAACCGAACAAGGGGCCGGAGAAAAAGCGTTTCTCGCAAAGGTTCGACAGGATGCTGACTCGGCCACTTGGCAAGATCGAACCTCACCTGCGATGGGCGCTTAACTTGCTCGCCTCAAAAGACCTTAAACTCGACTGGATAAAACTGACGGATGACCTTTCCATCTGGGAACGCGAATCCAAGCGCCTTGAATGGGCAAACCAATTTTTAAAAACCTGCGAAGGAGGACAGCCATGTTGATCGAGATTCACGCCATTCAAAACCACAGCCCGGCCAACCTCAACCGGGACGACCTGGGCGCGCCCAAGACCTGCTATTTCGGCGGGGTGCTGCGCTCGCGCCTCTCCAGCCAGTGCCTGAAGCGGAGTATCCGCCTGAGCGACGAGTTTAAGCAGTTACTCGGCGGAGTCCGCACCCGGCGGCTGGCGCAATTGATTGCCGGAAATGGCCCGGATTCGTTTAAGAAGGCAATGACGGTATTGGAGATTTGTGGGATTGCACCAAAAGAAAAGAAAAAAAAGAAAAGCGAGGATGACACCCCTACAGATGAAGACAAGAGTGCAGGACTCGTTTATGTGAGCAAAGAAGCAGTGGATAAGATGTCCAAGCTTCTGGAAACGAGCAAGTCCGATAACGAGATGGCCAAGGAATTTGCCAAAATAATCGCTGAGCATACCATCGCACCGGATATGGCGCTCTGCGGCAGGATGCTGGAACCGAAAAAAGGCGACAATGACGTGTGGAAAGGACTTGATAAGACCATTGAGGCGGCTCTTCAGGTGGCCCACGCCATATCGACTCACGAGGCCCGCCCCGAAGTCGATTATTATGTCGCCGCCGATGATATACCCGGCGAAGATGCGGGCGCCGGCTATGTGGATGAAGCAATGTTCGCCTCGGCCTGTTTCTACAAGTACTTCTCCATCAATTGGGACACCCTGGTCAAAAATCTTAACAACAATGAGAAACTGGCCGCACATACCGTCGGGGCGTTCATACGAGGAGCCGCATTTGCCAACCCCACCGGCAAGCAAAACAGCTTCGCGGCGCACAATCCTCCCGATGGCATATTGGTGGAGATCAGGAAAAACAGCCCCATCAGCTACGCCAACGCCTTTGCCAGACCGGCGAGTCAAGGTGAACGAGACCTCATATCGCAGAGCATCGCACAACTTGGCCAATACGTTCACGACCTGGACACCGGATACGGTAAGCCGAAGAAGCGGTTCTGGTTTTCGCCCAATCTCAGCTATCCCTTGAGCTTTGAGGAAGACAAGAAGGAAATTATTCTTGCCGAAAATAACCTCAAATCGCTCGAAGAATTGATCCCCGCTGTGATCAAGGAACTTGGTTATGAGTGGAAGGAGGTGCGGAAGGTTGTGGTAAATTCGGAGGTGGCCTGATGAGCGCCAATACCCTGTTTCTCCGCCTGGAAGGCCCCCTTCAGGCCTGGGGCGATCAGCAATCGAAATTCGTCGTCAGGCGGACGGCTGAAGCTCCGACCAAGTCTGGAGTGATCGGGATGCTCTGCGCGGCCTTGGGAGTTTCCCGTCCAGAGGCCGGTGATGAGTGGCTTCCAAAGCTCGGCGCCCTGCGTATGGGCTTGCGCCTTGACCGGCCCGGCGTGCGCTGGTGGGATTATCATACGGTCGGCGCGGGAATGCGGATGCGCATTGCCGAAGGGGAGGGGAAGTCCAAACCTGGTGCGATGCTCACCCGGCGCGAGTATCTCTGTGATGCCTCTTTCCTCGTCGCCCTGCAGGGCGAACCAGGCCTGATTGCCCAATTGGAGGCCGCCATGCAAGCGCCCCAATGGACGCTTTACCTCGGCAGAAAGTCCTGCCCCCCGTCTCGCCATTTGCTGGAGCATCCGGCCGGCGATTTTCCGGATTTGCTTGCCGCGCTGCAAGCGGTTCCCTGGCGCCGGCGACTCAAGGGAGATCAGCCGCCGCCAACCGTAGATTGCCTGCTCGACTGGGAGCCGACGTCCGGACAGCCCGAAGCGCCCGATGAGGCGCTCATCTGGTTTGATGTGCCCCTTACCTTCGAGCCCCCGGCGCATCACCCGCGCTTCGTCCTGCGTAGGGAATTACAGGTGGGGGGCGACGGCGAGGTAAGGCTTGCAGATAAGCCGGCGCAGAATTACACGCCCGCGCCGCCGCGCCCACGAGCGGATTATCGCAACACGGAATACCGAAAGAGACGACAGGAGAGGCTTGACCACGACCATAATTTGTGCCTCTTTTGCAAGTCTCCAGCCAATACCGTGCAACATATCACCTACCGGCGGGCCGGGGGCAATGAAGCCCCGGACGATTTGCGCTCCCTCTGCCGCCTCTGCCACGACGCCGTGACCATGCTGGAATACGGCTTGGGTATGGGCTTGGACCGCATCAATCCCGAAGAGCCGCGCTGGCGCCACCTGATCATCCGGAAGCGGGACGAGATCATCAAATTCCGCTCGCTGGAGACCCGCCGTCGGCGTCTTGCCGCTGAGGAGGTGGAATAGATCTATGTACCTTTCCTCTCTCTTGATTAACGTGGGTGACAACCCCGATCACCCCAGGCCCGGGCGGTTGTGGCTGAGGAACCTCTATCATGTGCACCAGCGCCTTTGCATGGCGTTTCCGTCCGATTCCCGAATATCCGAAGACCCTGACTTCCTCAAACCTTTCAAGCCGGAGGAATTTGGCATCAACCAGGTTCATGTAAAACGGGAGGCGGATTCCGGCTTCCTCTTCCGCATCGATCCACTTCCCGGCGGCCGGGCATTGATTCTCGTACAATCTGCCCTAAAGCCTGAATGGGACTATGCCTTTCACAACGCCGTTTATCTTTTGGCTGCTCCCCCGGAGGTGAAATCATTCGATCTTTTTTTCACCAGAGGACAGAGTCTTCGCTTTCGCCTCGTGGCGAATCCGACGAGACGGCTTTCCAGGCATTCGCTCGAAGCAGACGGACAGCCGGTTAATAAGAAGTGGATAGGTAAACGCGTCCCTGTACCCAATAACCAACTTTTTGACTGGCTGGCTCGCCGGGCTGAACCGGCGGGGTTCTCTGTTCAGAAGGATTGCACCAATGTTCAGCCGGGCTATATCTATTTCAAAAAACCTGACAAGCGGGTAGACCTGCTGGAAGACGGGCAGAAAACAGAACAGAAAGAAGAACAATCACGTCTGCGCTCCGTCCGTTACGACGGTATTCTCCAAGTCACCGACCCCGCTCGTATTAAGGAAATTATTATCCGCGGCATTGGGCCCGGCAAAGCCTATGGCCTGGGGCTTCTCTCCCTGGCTCCCCCTTGAGGAGGAAACCATGCGCACCAAAGACCTGCACATCCTCCCCAAGTTCCGGGATGGCTGGAGCTATCTTTACCTGGAGCACTGCAAGATTGAACAGGAGGCCCGGGCCATCGCCGTTTGGGACGCCCGGGGCAAGGTGCCGGTGCCCTGCGCCAGCCTGGCCCTGCTTCTGCTCGGGCCGGGCACTTCCATTACCCACGCCGCGGTGGCCGCCCTGGCCGACAACGGTTGCCTGGTATACTGGGTGGGGGAAGGGGGCGTGCGTTTTTACTCCCATGGCAACGGCCTGACCCGCAGCGCCGACAACCTGCTGCACCAGGCCCGACTATGGGCTGACCCGGCTCTAAGGCTCCAGGTGGTCTTGCGGCTGTACCACATGCGCTTCCCGGAACCCCTGCCGGATAACCTCACCCTGCAGCAGATCCGGGGCAATGAGGGGGTCCGGGTGCGGGAGGCTTATGCCCAGGCCTCCCGGGAGACCGGCGTCCCTTGGCAGGGACGGGCCTACCGGCGAGACGCCTGGGACACGGCCGACCCGGTGAACCGCGCCCTCTCCGCGGGCAATAGTTGTCTTTACGGCATCTGCCAGGCTGGAATCCAGGCCTTGGGTTTGTCTCCGGCCCTGGGGTTTATTCACACCGGCAAGATGCTTTCCTTTGTGTATGACGTCGCCGACCTATACAAGACCCGGGTCTCTATTCCCATTGCTTTCGGGGAGACGGCCCGGGGCGAAGAAAAACTGGAGACCCGGGTGCGCCAGGCCTGCCGGGACGCCTTTAATGAACAGAGTCTCCTGAAGCGGATCATCCTGGATTTGGAGTTCGTCCTGGATTTCAAGAATAAGGCCGGAATCGCCCCCGGGGCCGATTTTGACGGCGATGCGGCCCGGCCTGGGGACCTCTGGGACCCGGAGGCCGGCAGACTGACCGGTGGGCAAAATTTCGGAGAGCCGGAATCGGAGGAGGAAGACCATGGTGGTCCTGATTCTTGAGCGGGTACCCGTGGGGCTTCGAGGGGAACTGACCCGGTGGCTGCTGGAACCCAAGGCCGGGGTGTTCGTGGGCAGCGTCTCGGGGATGGTGCGGGACCTGCTGTGGGAGAAGGTTTGCAAGGAAGCCCGGGGCGGTGGCTGCACCATGATCCACACGTCTAACCGGGAGCAATGGTTTGCCATTCGCATGCACGGAGACCCGACCCGGCAGGTGGAAGACTTCGAGGGCCTTTTTCTGATTCGGGTGCCGTAGAGCGCGGCTTTGAGAAGTGCTGTCCCCCCGCCCGTGGGGGTGAACCGCAGGATGACCATTCCTGCCACTTAATTTTTCTGCTGTCCCCACGCCCGTGGGGGTGAACCGTTAATACTGGTACAATTAATAAACTTGCAGTTGCTGTCCCCACGCCCGTGGGGGTGAACCG
>JAPLJC010000067.1 GCA_026388765.1 Deltaproteobacteria bacterium | reverse complement strand
TGATGATTTCGGTGTGGGGGGCGATCCGCTTGACGGATTCCAGGAGCTGGAGGCCGTCCATCTTTTCCATCTTCAGGTCGGTGAGGACGACGTCGAACTCCTGGGCCTTGACCATTTCCAGGGCCTCGAGGCCGTTGGCCGCGGTGGAGACCTGGTGGCCTTCCTTGCGCAGGATGTATTCCAGGTTGGTGCGGGCGATCTCTTCGTCGTCCACCACCAGGACCTGGGAGGTCTGGATGCTGCAGAGGGTGCGCACCGCCAGGTACTCGAGGATGCGCTCCTTGACGTGCTTGAGGCCGTAGTGCTGGGACTCAAGGAGGCGTTCGGCCCGTTTCAGGTCCAGGTTGTCTTCGGTGACCCGGTTCCAGGGCAGAGAGATCAGGTAGTCCAGGTAATTGAGGCCGATGGAATATTCCGCCACCGACGGGTCGGTCTTCTCCAACCGTTCCAGTTCCTTCCCCGCCACCGTGGCCACGGACTCGGGCAGGCGGGCCTTTTGCACCCCAGCCCGCAGGTCCACCAACTCCTGGGCCGCCCTGGGGGGGCGCTCTTCTTCAGACTTCCGGAAAAAGACCATAGCCTTGAGCCTTCCTGTAATTTTATGATCTCCAGCGTCTCAGTATAAAGGAAAAGTCCAGTTCAGGCAACTTAACCATGAACGGGGAAAAATTTTAATTCGATGATTTTCTTAGGGAAATTTCGGTAGCCGGCGGTGCCGCCAGCCAGGCGTTGCGTTTTGCAATCTTTTTCAGGCACTTGTTACACTTTGCACATTATAAATTAACTTACTGATATTATTATAAAAACAAACTTGGAAAAAACTCCCGTTGCATTGTGCAATGGCCTGGCGGAATGGCGGTTACAGCTAAAATGGAAAAATAGGTGGTAAATCAGTAAGTTATATAAACAGGCAATTTTGGCAAGGTTCTTGTATCTATCTTGGTCGAGACTAAATCAGACCAGACCAGGACGGACACTATGAAGGACCAGAAGAACCAAACTGACAGGGTGGCCGAGGGCGAGGCGGAAATGCCGGCTTTTTCGATGAGTCAGGCCGCCGCCGATGGCCGGTCTTCCCAGGTGAAGCGCAAGATCCTGGTGGTGGGCAAGGAGCATGCCTTTACCCCCGAGGTGATGGATTACGCCGTTAGCCTGGCCCAGCGGTTGGGCTACGACCTCATCGGCATGAATCTCAAGCCTGCCCTGGAGCAATCGGGCAAGTTCTTCTCGCCTTACAACCAGCACCTCCGGGCCAAATTCACCAAGCAGGCCCGGGTGGCTTGGGAGAAGACCAAAACCGGCCTGCAGCAGCAGGGCATCCGCGGCGACCACGTGGTGAGATTCAACGACGTGGCCGAGGCCGTGAAGGACCTGAACCAGCAAGTCAAGCGCATAGATTTCGTGATCGCCGATGTGGGTATTAATAGCGAGGAGATCACCGGAGAGATTCCTCTCCCGGTCTTCAGCATTTCCGGATATGAAGGGGGACAGGTCATGGCGCAGGAACAGGGAGTAAACAGAAGCAAGCTGGTGGGTAAGACCATTGCTTTAGGGTTGGGCTCCGTGGCCATCTATGCCGCGGTCTTTTGGAACTCGGGCTCCGTGATGCAGTTATTCACCAAGGGCGGCTTGTATGCGGCGCTGCCCGTCGCCACGGTGTTCCTGGTCTCTTTTGTGCACGGCGCCTTTGCCTCAAACCTCTGGTCGTGCTTGGGGATCGAAGCCACTAAGAAGGTGCAGCCCCGGGTGGCCCCGCGGCCGGTTTCGAGAAAGCGTCCCCGGCCCCAGTTGCGCATCAATGCTTAGTTCTTGGATCTTGAAGGCTCGAATTTCATTTTGCCATTATCTTTAGGAGGACGGAAAAATGCATGATATCGCCGGCGAAGCGGTGCAATTCATAGACTTAAACACGATGAACATCCTGTTCCTATTCGTAGTGGGATTTATCGGCGGCCTGGTGAGCGGCTTCATCGGCTCCGGCGGCGCCTTCGTCTTGACCCCCGCCATGATGAGCCTGGGGGTGCTGGGCACCGTGGCGGTGGCCAGCAACATGTGCCACAAGTTCCCCAAGGCCATGGTCGGCGCCTATAAGCGCTTCAAGTATGGCCAGGTGGATATCAAGCTGGGCCTGGTAATATCGGCCTCCGCCGGGTTGGGGGTCTGGGTGGGCATCAAGATCCAGGAAATGATCCTGGCCGCCTGGGGCCAGGCCGGCTCCAACCTTTACGTCAGCCTCTCCTTTGTGGTCATCCTGGTGATCGTGGGCGGCTATGTCTTCTATGATGCCTGGAAGACCCAGAAGACCGGCGGCGCAGAAAAGGTCTCCGCGCTGGCGCTGAGGCTGCAAAAGATCGAACTGTGGCCCATGATGCACTTTAAGACCGCCAACGTGCGCATCTCCTTGTGGTTCACCCTTCCCATCGGCTTCGCCACCGGCATGCTGGCGGCCACCATCGCGGTGGGCGGCTTCATCGGGGTGCCCGGCATGATTTACGGCCTGGGGGCCACGGGCCTGGTGGCCTCGGCCACCGAGCTGGTCGTCGCCTTTGTCATGGGCTTCTTCGGCACCATTAAATGGGCCATGCACGGCATGGTGGACATCCGCCTCACCCTCATCATCCTGGCCGGGTCGCTGATCGGGGTGCAGCTGGGCGCCATCGGCACCACCTATGTCAAAGAGTACATGATCAAGGTGGTCATGGGCACCATCATGATCATCGTGGCCGTCAGCCGGGCCCTGGCGGTGCCGCAGTACCTGAAAGAGCTGGGTTTCATCTCCCTGAGCCCCACCACCCTGAATATTCTCTCCAAGGCCAGCTTTATCATTATGTGCCTGGCCCTGGCCGTGGGTTCCTTCATCATCCTGGGGGCCATGTGGAAGGCGAAGCGGGCCGAATCGGCCGCCAAGAAGGCTGCGGATTACTCCCTCGCCGAAGAGAGCTATGGGTAAGTAAACCAATCTGGTGGCCGTGGACGGTTCGGATGCGGGCCTCCAGGCCTACGGGAGACCTTCAAGTTGAGCAGCAGATGGGTCATCGCGGTCGCGGTGACCCATTTTTATGAACGGGGCCGGGTAGGGAACAAAAATTACTCATCTCAGCTTATCTTACTATCATGGCCAACCAGGGAATTTCCGTCTCTTTCAAAAATCTTGGAAAGAAATATAAGATTTAATATTACCAGCCGATCTGCTATCATCGGGCATCATGATCCACCCCGTAAAGGGGACGGTTATCCGGTTATGGAGCCCACCGCCTTGTCGGCGACAGTTAACCCAAGCCTAGAGGGAGAGCAAGGTAATGAGAGCAAAAATTGCAGTTCTATCCCTAACCGCATTAGTTATCCTGGGGTTAAGCGTTTCCCAGGCCCTGGCGGTCAATTCCGTCAACTATCTGGGGAAGACCACCTGGACGGCAGCCATCACTGACGACACCGACCCCACTGCGATGGGCAATGCGTTCACCGTTACCGGCGGGATCAGCAAAGTCGGCGACGAATTCTATCTTTTCCAGGGCTACGTCATCCCCGAAGGCGATGGGCCTTTTGTCTTGTCCGGATCGGGATTCATGAACGGAAACACTCTGGTCTTCACCCTGAGCTCGTCCCAGGATCACACCAACAAAACCCATCGCGACAGTGGGGTGATGCACGTCAGCATTGATAAGACCACCCTGAACGGCACCTTTTACGATATAAGTACCATCTTCGATAAGGACGCCAGGACTTTTGGTCAACATTATACTGCCGGTACCCTGACCCTCAAAGGCCAGCCCATTCCTCTGGCTCCGGCCCTCGCGGGGTTGCAACAGTTATTGCTGCTCGACCAATAGAGGGTAGGACGCCTAGGAAAAATAGGGACACTTCCTATTTTTCCTATTTTTATTCCTTCTCTATCCGGCCTTGCCCAGAAAAATAGGAAGTGTCCCTGTTTTTCGCTGGGGGCGAACCTGGTGTTCGCCCTGGCACGTTAATATCTTTTGATAAGACCTCGGTATCAAGCACCGATATGACCTCAAACACCAAATACAGCCGCCTCCTGGTGGGTGTGGACGGCTCGGCCGCCAGCCTCCACGCCCTCCGGGAGGCCTTCAAGATCTCCACCAGTTGGGTCACCGTGGTGGCGGTGACCCCTTTTTATGAAGGCGACCTGCGGCTGCTGGGGGTGCCCAAGAGCGATCGGATCATCCAGGAGCCCTGTGATACGGCCCTGGCCCTGGCCCAGGAAATGGCCGACGAGGTTGGAGCCGTGATCCAACCCCGCTGTGAACGGGGCGAACCCCATGAGCGTCTGGTGGAACTGGCCGCTGCCGGCAGCCGGGACCTCATTGTCCTCGGGTCCAGTGGGCACAATATCCTGGAGAACCTCCTGGTGGGCAGCGTCACCCGGCGGGTCATCGGCTTTACCAGCAAAGACATCCTGGTGGTGCCCCCCAAAGCGACCGTGGGCTGGGAGAAGATTTTGATGGCCACAGACGGCTCGGCCCACAGCCGCCAGGCCGCCGACCGGGCCCTGGAACTGGCCCGGCTTTATGGCAGCGAACTCCTGGTGGTCTCGGTTCTCGATTTTCCGGCCGGCATCCGGGGCGTGGCCCCGGTTGCGAGGTTGGAACTCCTGAAGATTTGCGAAAATCAGGTGGCTGAGGTGGTAACCAGGGCCGAGGCCTTGAAGCTCCAAGTCGAGGGGTTTATCATGGAAGGCGTGGCCTATACCGCCATCGCCGAGCTGGCCCAAGAACAACAGGCGAATCTCATCGTCATGGGCTCCCATGGCCAGACCGGCCTGCTGCGCCTCCTCATGGGCCGGGTCACCGAACGGGTCATCGGCCACGCCCCCTGCCCGGTGCTGGTGGTGAAGGGGAAGGAATAGATAGAAGATTGGGGGAGGGGGGTAAGGGCCGACGGCCCTTACCCCCCTCCCCAACCCCCCACCCCCAATCCCATAGGTGAAAAAAGCAGGGGCGACCCGTTGGGTCGCCCCTTTGCTAATTAAAAGATCGTTCTATGGACAAAAAACCCGGGAGGCCCGAGTCCGGGGGGGGATGCCCTCCGCTAATCAGAGAGAAGCAAATGATTGATGCTCCCCATGTAAGGTTTCGGCGGGATTGGAGCCGTCGGCCCAAACTGGAGTAGGCTGGGGAGGCTGGGAATGCCATTGACGAAGACCGTCACCAGATACTGGCCCACGGGAAAATTTCCCAGGGGTTTCGAGGTAAAGGTGCCGTTGTACGCGTCAAAGTTGTCCATGGGGAGGAAGGGCAGAATCATGTTGCCCTCATAGCGCATAAGTTGCACCAGGGGATAGTTGCTGGGCGAATCGTTGGTGGCGCCGCCGGAGGCCTGGCACCAGTTAAAGCCCCGGAAATTTAAGCCCTCCACCCACAATTGGTCCCCCGGAAGATTATGAAATCTCCAGGCGCCTAAAGCGGGCCGCCAGTCCTCGGCAAAACCCAATTGCGCCTGGAAAAGAAAGGCCTTTTCCGAGATATATGAGTGGCCGCCCACCTGACTGATATCTCCGCCCGCCAGCAGGACCTTGCCGTCGCGCAGCAGGGTGGCCGTCTCACCACGCTGATAATAGAGATCATAATGGGTGGGATCCGATGGCAAATATTGTAGAACTTCCTTAAAAGAATCCGCGGCCGGGTCATAAAAAGCCCCGGGACACACCAAGACCTGCCCATTGGCCAGCAGCACGGCTTTGTCAACGTAATAGGTGTTAGTAGGGGCGCCTTTGGTATAAACCCAGCGAGTGCCGTCATAGAGCTCGGCTGCAGAACCATAGTAGCTATTATAGCCCACTACCAGGACCTTGCCGTTGGGCAGCAGGGTGGCGGTGTGCCGGGAGGCGACTCGATTGAGGCTCCAGGTGGGGCTCCATGACCCCGTAAGCGGGTTGTAGAGCTCGCAACTGGCCAGGTCACCACCGGTGGCCTGGAGGAAATCGAAATCAGAGCCCCCAGCCGCCAGGACCTGGCCGTTGGACAGCAAAGTTGCCGCGTGATAGCATCGCTTGCCATTCAGGTCCCCGGCCTTGGACCAGGTCCCCCTAGCCGGGTCATAGATCTCGGCGCTGGCGAGGATATTGCTGCCGTTATCGGTGCCGCCCGCGACCAGGACCCGGCCGTCGGCCAGCAGAGTGGCGGTATGGTGATAGCGCCCGGTGGCCAGTGAACTGGTGAATGTCCAGGTCTTCCGCACCGGGTCATAGAGCTCGCAACTGGCCAGACCGGCACTGTCCTGGTAGTGGTATTGATAGGAACTGTAGTAACTATAGCCCCCCACCACCAGGACCAGCCCGCAAGGCAGCAGGGTGGCCGTGTGTTCGTTGCGGACGGTGTGCATGGGGGCGGTCAGGCTCCAGGTCCCCTTGGCTGGATCGTAGAGCTCGCAACTGGCCTCCCACCCCCCGGCAGCCAGAACCTGGCCGTCGGGCAGCAGGGTGGCGGTGTGATACATGCGTGTTATATTGAGACTGCCGGTGCCGGGCCAGATTAAGTTGGCCGGGTCGTAGGTCTCGGTGTTTTTCACTGCATAGCCCGTACCCGGGTCCATGCCCGCAGCCAAGAGGACCTGGCCGCTGGCCAGCAGAGTGGCGGTATGATAGCGGCGGTTCTGCCTGGCCCAATTGGTAATATCCCAAGTGCCGGTGGCCGGGTCATAAATCTCCAAATAAGTCCAAGATCCACCGCCGGCCACCATAACCTTGCCGTTGGGCAGCAGGGTGGCCGTATGGCCAAAATGGGTATAATGGGTCGAGGTGGTGCCGGTCCAGATATTGGTCCAGGGGTCGTAAAGCTGCGCCTGGCTGGGGGCTACGTTCCCGCCCACCAACAGGACCTTGCCATTGGGCAGCAAGGTGGCCGTGGCGCCATCACCCGCTATATTGAGAGGGCCCGTGGCGGTCCAGTTGTCGTGAACAGGATTATAGACCTCTCCAGGATGTTCACCGATGGCCTCTCCTCCGACCACCAGGACCTGCCCGTTGGGCAGCAGCGTGGCCGTGTGTAACGTGCGCCTGGCGGTCATGGAAGCAACCTGGGTCCAATTCCCCGTGCCCGGGTCGTAGAGCTCGGCACTGGTTTCGCTAAGAATCGTGTTTGACCACCCCCCGACCACCAGGACCTTGCCGTTTTGCAAGAGAGTGGCGGTGTGGGCCACGTGGGCGAGGTTGAGGTTACCGGTACCGGTCCACAGGCCGGTGGCCGGGTCGTAAAGCTCGGCGCTGGCGAGGTCGAGGTCATAGCCTCCGCTGCTCGCAACGCCGCCAGCTACCAGGACCTTGCCGTTGGGCAGTAGGGTGGCGGTATGTTCTTTGCGCCCGGTGCTGAGGTTACCGGTAGGGGTCCAGGCGCCCGTAGCCGGGTCGTAAAGCTCGGCGCTATTCAAGGCGTATAAAGAGGTGGTATTATCCAAGCCCCCGACCACCAGGACCTTGCCGTTAGGCAACAGTGTAGCCGTATGGTCCAGACGCTTAGTGGCGAGATCGCCGACATAATTAGTGGCAGAGGCCGCCGCCATTTGGGGCAGGATGAGGCCCAGGGCTAAAACCACCAGAATAATCAGGCCCGCCAGGGGGCGGCGGCGGGTGCCAAAACGGCTGGGGTAATTCTTTGACCTGGACACGGCTTTTTCTCCTCTGGACCTGGGGCCGAAACCTCCTGTGGCAAGACGAAACGACGATCCCGGATGTAAGGTATGCGAATTATTTTGTATGCCATGTTAAGGTACAAGATCTCAAGGTGTCAAGGTTTTTTTGGGAACGGCTGGCAGTTGCGCCAGGCAAGGCCAATCAGAGGGGCGACCCCACGGGACGGCCTTACTTTGGTTGGCATCGGCGTTCCGCCGATGCTGCACAGGCTGGAAAGCCTGTGCTACCAAAATTTCTAGGGGTTGGGAGTGGGGTTTGAAGGGAGGGGTGGGACACGAGTCCTGGGCTACAGGGACTGAAGCCGGGGGCACCCTGCGCTTCGGGGGCGGCTTAAGGAGTCGTAAAAGGAGAACCAGGAAAGGCGATGACGGGCCTTTATTTGAAATCCTCCCCCAAGACCATTTATGGAAGTGCCCCCAAAAGGAAATGGCCGACCCGGTTTTCACGAATCGGCCATTCTCCTGCTCCGGCAAGGTATGGTAGCAGGACCCACCTTTGCCGCTATTCCCTGCCCCGTCTTGACTGCCCTGCCTTGCCATATTTCAGACAAGACCTTGGAAAACCACAGACAAAGAAGCAAGGATTGCCTGTAATATATCTCTAAATTGATCTCCTGTCAAGTCTTGTCAAGGCCTAGATAAAAAAATTTCATTCGATGCCGCAATCATTCATGGCCTTCACCGCCTGCAGGCGCAAACTCCTGGTGATCCTTAATGCCAGGCTTAAAAAGCGGAGCTACTGGAACCTGCCTCTCGCAGCTTGACAGAAAAGACAGTTGCTACGGTCCTAACCACAAAGGCGCGGAGGCACAGCGGCAAAGAGGACACCGAGAAAACCACAATTATGGTCCTCCGGGCTCTTTATGGTACTGTGGTGAAATTATTGAGGCGCAGCTTGCGTGCTACGGCCAATTCCGCTAAAATCTGGATAAGTTATGTCTCAGAAAAATGATGCCATCCAGATCAAGCGTAAGTCCACCCGGGCCATTCATATCGGCCCGGTGCAGGTGGGCGGTGGGGCGCCGGTGGTGGTGCAGTCCATGACCAACACCGACACCCGGGACGTGGCGGCCACCCTGGCCCAGATCCAGCGGCTGGCCGCGGCCGGCTGTGAAGTGGCCCGCCTGGCCATCCCGGATCAAAAGGCGGCCGCGGCCTTCGGGGAGATCAAGAAAGAGAGCCCCTTACCTCTCATCGCCGACATCCACTTTAACCACCGCCTGGCCCTGGCCGCCCTGGAACAGGGGGCCGACGCCATCCGCATCAACCCCGGCAACCTCGGGGGCGAAAAAAAGACCCGCCAGGTGCTGGAGGCCTGCCGGGAGCGGGGCGTCTCCCTGCGCCTGGGGGTGAATGCCGGGTCGCTCGAAGCGGACCTCCTGGAAAAATACGGGGCGCCCACTGCCCCGGCCCTGGCGGCCAGCGCCCTGCGCTGGGTCAGAAAGTTTGAAGACTGGGGCTTCTTTGATTTCAAGATTTCCCTGAAATCCTCCGATGTTTTGGTGACGGTGGCGGCCTACCGGGAGATCTCCCGGTTGACGGATTATCCCCTGCACCTGGGAGTGACCGAAGCCGGGGGGCTGATTGCCGGCACGGTGAAGTCCGCCCTGGGGATCGGCCTGCTCCTGGCCGAGGGCATCGGCGACACCATGCGGGTGTCGCTGACCCGGGACCCGGTGGAGGAAATCCGGGTGGCCTACGAGATTCTCCGGGCCCTGCACCTTAGGGAACGGGGGGTGGAACTCATCTCCTGCCCTACCTGCGGCCGCTGCCAGATCGACCTTTTCGGCCTGGCGGAGGAGGCGGAGCGCCGCCTCCTGGCGGTGACCAGCCCCATCAAGGTGGCCATCATGGGCTGCGTGGTGAACGGCCCGGGGGAGGCCCGGGAAGCGGACGTCGGCATCGCCGGCGGCGCCCGGGTGGGAATCCTGTTCAAAAAGGGCCGGAAAATCCGCCAGGTGCCGGAGAAAGAAATGCTGTTCACCCTGCTCTCGGAAGTGGCGGCCCTCACCGGCGAGGCGGTGGAGTTGCCGGAGGCTCCCGAGAAGCAATAAGGGTTCCTTTAATCCTGAGGCCGCCCTGGCGTTTTCCTGAGAAAGTTGCTGGTTTTTAGAAGTGAAAAATCCGGTTTTCCCGGTTGCATTCCCTTCCCGGTGGTATTTTAATGGGCGAGTCGGCGGCTGAGGGCGCGAGCCAGGGCAGATCAAGTTGACCTGGCGCCTTTGGTTATACCTTTAAGGAAGAGGGTTGAGGGAGGCGGTCATGGAACGGAGCGACTTCGATTATCAGGCCTTCGCCAAGCTGCGGGGCAAGGAAGCCAAAAAAGCGGTCAATTGGGCCATGCTGGCCAGCCTGATCTTATTTCTGGCCGGGCTTTTTCTGCTGCTGGGCCGGAATGTTTTAACCGTTAGTTGAGGTGTTTTTTTAATTTTTGATCTGATTTGATTATCTCAGGTTCTTAGCTTCCCTACAGAGTCGGCGTCGATCTGCGAATAATTTCCTGCCTGCCTTTATTCTGTTTTTTTACCCTGCCTCTTAATTAAGGTATTTGGCATCCAAAAATCAGGGATATTCGGATTCCCTGGAACTCCGTTTTAAAAATATAATTTTTCATAAAGTAGCAATGATCAATTAAGGGGACCTTCTAAAAAAATTGCTAAATTTATCAATAAGATCTTGACAAATCCATCCCAAAGCTCTTAAAAACATTTCAGGTGAAAGAAATAGGTTGGCAGTTTAGGCAAAATTATTTTTGGTAATTATCTGCTGTTAAATGGAGGGAAGAAGATGAAGACGGTTGGTCTCCTTTTAATGATCCTCTTACTGCTTGCCGGGTACGCCAGCTCCCAGGATTCTGCCGTCATCAGTACCGACGCCCCCGGGTTTGCTACTGGCCAGGATAACTACAACTATGTCGGGGTCATCAAAAATCAAACCCGATACGAAGTGTCCGTGCCCTCGCGCAACAGCGACGCCACCCTGATTATTCCGGCCCGAGGCTTCATCGAATATATCTCCTATGAGAAGGATTTCGACGTGACCGTCTATCGGGACGGGAAGCCTTTTGACTGCCTGAAAATCAAGGCCCAGCCGCATCAATATGCCTTTATGTGCAAAAATGATTATGATTTTATCGCCGAAATCGTCAAACCGGAGCCCGCGGCGAAGTCGGCGAAGTACCGGAAAATGAAGCGGGCCATTAAAAAGCCCAAACCCCGCCCAGAAGGGGAGCAAGTGGGTTAGCCCGTTCGACCAATAACATCTCAGGAGGCGGGAAGCAGGGCTCGATCTGCTTCCCGCCTGGTTTTTGGATGGTCTTGGCGCAATTCCTCAGAAGATCTCCCCTACCGAGTCGTGATCAATTTTATCTGTCGTTGGGGCAGACCGGCGTGAGCTAATTAATACCGCTTCGCAAATCATGGGAGCGGCAAAGAGATTGCTTGCCCCGCCCCCTAACCCTCTCCCCCATTGGGGGAGAGGGGATAAAGAAGGAACTCCGGTAGCACAGGCTTTCCAGCCTGTGCAGCCGCAGGCTAAAAGCCTGCGGCTACCAATAATTCCTTTTGAATGCAACTCGGTATAAGACACGTTCAACCAGGGCTGACACCTGGGTCCGCCCCTATACCGGCCGGGAAACGGGGCGGCTGAGATTTTGCCGGATGTCCAGGTAGACCTCGCAGTAGCCCGGCAAGTCCCGGCTCAGGGCGTAAAAGGCGTTGAGCATCAGGGCGGCCACCATGAGGTTGGTGAAGAGCAGTTGGGGGGCGCCGGCGGCCATGAGTTCCTCGCAGGAGAGTTCGGCCGGGTGGCGGTCCAGGGGGGTGGCGATCTCCGGGTGATAGCGGGACAGGCGCGGGGTCAGGTCCCGGCCCTCCCGCCGCAGATAGACCTGGATGTTGCCGTCCTCAAAGTCGTTGCCGCCGGAGATGAGGGTGAGGTCGCTTAGCGTAGCGGCGTGTTCGTCCACCAGGCGCCGGGAGGCGTGGTTGTCCACCATCAGGAAGACGACGTCGCCCGCGGCCAGCAAACGGTTGACGTTGGCCGCGGTGACGTATTCCGGGACGGCCCGGAGCGAGAGGGCCTCGAATTCCTGGGCCAACTCCCGGGCCTTGACTTCCGCCTTGTTGCCCAGGCGGGGAAAGGCCTGGCGGGGGGCGTTGACGCGCTCAAAGGAGTCGCCGTCGATGAGGGTGAGGCGGGCCCGCGCCCCGGCGTAATTCAGATAGCGGCAGAGGAAGGGCAGCAGGGCGCAGCCGATGCCGCCGATGCCGATGGCCTTGATTTCCAGCATGTTAACCTCAGTTCAAAGTTCAAGGTTCAAAGTTCAAAGTTAAAACCGGAAAGCTCTTAACTTTGAACCTTGAACTAATCCCGGTCTTCCGGGACCAGGTCCCGCTGGCGCTCGGCGTCGTTGGGGCCTTTACGCTGGCGGGCCGCCTTTTTGAAGGTCTCTTCGGACCACCAGCGGGGATAGTCCAGCTTTTTGCCGGCGAAGAGGTCGGCCACGGTGAGGATTTGCAGCTTAGGGAAGCGCTGCTCCGGGAAGTTTTCCGGCACGTAGAAGCCGGCGGCGGCGGCCTCCTCCCGCATGGGCCGGGTGGGGGGCTTCAGGGTGATCAAGGCCCCGAGGGCCGCCTGTTCCCGCTCCAGGACGCCCTTCAAATCGCGAATGATGGCGGCGTTGACGTGGCCGCTCTTCACCGAGACCAGCATCTTTTGATACTTGCCCTGGCCTTCGCCGAAGACGATGACCCCGTCGATGCCCCGGTCGGCGCCCTTCTTCTTGTCCTGGGCCGGATGGGCGCCCACCATGCTTAAGGCCCACCACTCGAACTGGTGGCGGTTCTGCAGGGCCAGGGCCTCGGCGCTCTTGGCGTCGGCGGGTTCGCCGATGACCTCATAGGGGGCCAGTTCCGGACCGAAGGTGTCTTGCAGGCGGTTCTTGATGAGGTTGATGGCGAGATGGGTGATGTCGATGCCGAGCCAGCGGCGGTGCAGGCGTTCGGCCACCACCACCGCGGTGCCGCAGCCGCAGAAGGGGTCCAGGACCAGGTCGCCTTCGTTGCTGGAGGCCCGGATGATGCGCTCTAATAAGGCCTCGGGCTTTTGGGTGGGGTAGCCGAGGCGTTCTTTGGCCTGGGCGTTGATGGGTGGAATATCATCCCAAAAATCCTGTAGAGACACCCCTTTGACTTCATCTAAATATCGCTTATAAGCTGGCCAACCTCCTTTTTGTGGCCAGTAAATCCTTCCTTTTGCATCTAATTTTTCTAAATTTTCAATAGTAAACTTCCAATGATTTCCTTTAGCAGTAACATCAAAGCCGCGCCATGGGTTTCCTGACGACCCATGCCTAACACCCATAGCTGTTAAGTCACTAGCTCTCCATCTCCGGCCATCAGGGTCTACTTGCGTATAGTGAGATTTAACATATTTTTCGCCATGCTCTGTAAATTGAGGATTCCATAAATATGAATCTGTTTTCGAATAGAAGAAGATTATGTCATGCACAGGCCCGTATCGTTTAGCGCTACTATGGGCACTGGTTCTCTTCCAATTGATTTCGTTTCTAAAATTCTTGGGGCTGAATATTGCATCCAAAAGCAGCTTGATATAATGACTCGCCGTGGGATCACAATGCAGATAAATGGACCCGGTGGGTTTTAGGACCCGGTGCATCTCCACCAGGCGGACGGCCATCATGGTGAGGTAGGCCATCATATCGTTTTGGCCCAGGAAGGAGTTGAGGGCCTGGAGCAGGTCGGCCAGTTTGCGGGGCCCGGCGGTGACCACCTCGTGGTAGGCGCCGGCGGCCTCCGGCCCCCAGTGCCAGGTATCTTCGAAGGCGGTGATCTGGGCGGCGGATTTCTCGGCGGTCTTTTCGGAGAACAGGACGTTATAGGTGGCGCTGGAGTTGAAGGGCGGGTCCAGGTAGATCAGATCAACCGAGCCGACGGGGATGTGCCGGCGCAGGATGTCCAGGTTGTCGCCGAAATAGAGCTGGTTTTTCCAGGGGTCCATCTTAAATCCCCCCTATCCCCCCTTTGGCAAAGGGGAGAATTAAAAATCCCCCTAAATCCCCCTTTTTCACAGGGGGACTTAAGGCTGGCCCATTATGGCAAAATCCGGATGAAAAAGCCAAGAATTTCCCTTTCACCCCGGCCATCTCTCCCAAGGGCTTATCAATATCATAAGTTTTTTAATTGGTGGCACAGCCTTTCCAGGCTGTGCCAAAAATCCTGCACAGGCTAGAAAGCCTGTGCCACCAAAGACGGACATAAATCGACTAGTTCTTGACCCGGGGGTAAGGTTCAGTCCCCAAGGGGGAGAGGGAGAAAAGGAAGCACAGGCGAGACGCCGGTGCCACCGAAACCTGGGGCGACCCGGGGGGTCGCGCCTACGCCACCGCCACCATGACCCTCCCCCTCAAGGGGGAGGGAAAAATCCGCCCTAACCGATATAGCAAAGGGCGAACACAAGGTTCGCCCCTACGGAAAAATTATATATTTGTTCTCGTTCCCAAGTTGCACTTGGGAACGAACTTGCAGCCCAAGCTCAGCTTGGGCAAATCTTCAGCGTTCCCAAGCCAAGCTTGGGAACGAGGCAAAAAGGATTGCTCTCCCCCTCACCCTGATATGGTTGAAAGTTGTCAAGTAGGCGCGAGGCACCCTTGTTTTTTTAGTTAAGCTGCGAGATGAACTCTCAGGCCCCAGCGGGGCGGGACGCTTTAGCGACGTTTGATCACTCTGATATACGCGGG
>JAPLJC010000112.1 GCA_026388765.1 Deltaproteobacteria bacterium | reverse complement strand
TGTCGCTAAAGCGTCCCGCCCCGCGGGGGCCTGAGAGTTCATCTCGCAGCTTAACTAAAAAAACAAGGGTGCCTCGCGCCTACTTGACAACTTTCAACCATATCAGGGTGGGCACTGCCCACCATTTCCTTTATCTAGTGGCACAGGCCTCTGGCCTGTGAACGCACAGGCTGGAAGCCTGTGCCACTAAAGAAATTTTCAATTTCCGTCATCAGCTTCGTCCAAAAACAGGCGCAGGGGCTCATGGTCCGCCAGTTTCTGCCACAGGCCGGCGACCTCCCGCCAGGGCACCAGGTGTTCCCAGCCCCCCAGGTGCGCCACCCGGCCATAGCTGGCCAGGCAGTGCCGCAGCCGCCGGACCAGATGCCGCTCTCTAACCAAGAAGTGCTGCGACTCGGAATCTGCCGCCAAGGGCCGCCAGAGGGGGTGAACGCAAGCCAGCCGGGCCCGGCGGTACTCCCGGGCGACGTAGTCTTCCAGGGGCTCGTCCTCGGTGGCCAGCAGGGCTTTTAAGTTTACCGGGGACAAGAGTTCCCGGGCGTAGCGCGGCAGATGGCGGCGAGCCAGCCCGCCCAAATCCAGGGGCCGCCACGGGGCGCCATGGCGGCGGGAATAGTCCCGGGCCACCCTGACCTCAAAGGGCAGAGCCACCTGGGCCATCAGGCGGCGAATGGCCAAATGCTCGGCCGCGCCGACCGGGAGCTCTTCCAGACCTTGCCGCAGCAGGCGCTGCCAGCGGGGCTCCTGGCGCTGCCGGTAGCGCAGGGAGAAGCGGCTCACCTCCACGGTCACCAGATCCGGCTGCCACCGCTGCAATAACTTCCAGGCCCGCTCATACCCCGCCGGGTCGCCGTGCACCGTGCCGAGGAGGAGGAGGCGGGAGGAAGAGATGTTAGTTGAGGGGAGGGCCGGGGGATTTTCTTGTAAGGCGATCCCCCACCCTCCCCTCAAACTCCTCTCCCAGCCCCCTGTATGGGATTGTGAAGGAGAATATTGCTGATAGTCCAGGTCAGCCATGTCATTGGTAGCGCAGGCGTCCCGCCTGTGCTTTTATTTTATTGGCAGCGGCAGGCTCCAGCCTGCGCCACCAAAATCCTTGTTGACGTCCGCCGGGGATTTTCATTATAGGGCAGGCTGTGCCCGCCGAACTAGGGCGGCCACAGGCCGCCCTAGAGCTGACCGCTGATAGCTATCTACTCCTGCACAAACTCCCGGCCTGCCTTCAGGGCCATCTCGGCCCGGGCCAGTTGCCGCCCCAGATAGATGGCGTGATTGATATCCGATAAGGCCACGTCCCGGGCAATCTCGTGTTGCAGGCGCTCGGCCTTGTGGCCCCGGTATTCCTTCAGGGTGACATCCTCGAAGCGGTGCTCCACCAGGATGTCTTTACCATCCACGGTGATGCGGAAATAGCCCATGGGGTCCAGCCGCACCTTAAAGGGCCGCTGGCCGATGATGAGCAGGGCCCGGTCCAGTTCCTTGGGATCCAGCCCCAGCGAGTGGCTGATGACCACCAGGGCGCAAGGTGTCAGCCCCGCCTCTTCCGCCACAGAGTGCAGAATGGCCTGAAGGCCATATAAGTTCATGGGATAAGCATCCATGGCGTTATGGGTCCGGAAGGTGGCGCTCAGGGTCAATTTCCCCTCAAACTTGCGAAAATAGAGGGATACCAGACAGGGGCGGCCTTCTACCCGGCCCAGGTCGCGGGCGTTGTCCCACAGGGTGACGTAAGATTTGCGGTCTTCGGAGTCCTTTTTAAGCCGCGCGGCGCAGGCCGCCAGGGTATCCAGACCGAAATAAGTGCGCAGCCGGTGGCCGTAATTATAGGTCTCGTCCGGACGCATCTCGCCCTGGAGGATGTTCTGCTGGTAGCGCCGCAGCCGGTCGGGGTCCAGATTGACGGCCCGCAGTTGGTCTTCCGGCTCGAACCGGGGCTTTTCCACCACCACCTTGACCTGCTGCAATTCCAGGCGTTCACCCTTTTTCAAGGTAACTCGCCGGCCGAAGCGACTGAGCAGATGGAGGACTTCTTTCCAGGCCTCCAGGATGGTATCCCGCACTACCACTTGGCTGCGGGGATTGCTGGGGAAGTATTGCACCTCCACTTCCGGAAGCGTCACCTGTTGCCGTGACCATGCCGCTGCCGGAGCGAGAGGCCAAGTGGCAAAAAAATCACTGATGAAATCTATGGTCGTCAACTGCTGAGGGTCGCCCATCCAGATTATTTGAGGGTGATTCCCAAAATGCTCGGGGCTCACCAAGTCATCAATTACTCGCTTTGTTCCCCGGATGTGGCAGGGAGTGACGTCCACTCCCGATTCCGGCCTTTTGTACTTAATCGGCGATCCTTTAACCGGCTCCAGGCCCCGGCCAAAAAAGTTGTTCAATTCTTCAAAAGAGCTGGAACGATTGTTGCCACAAATCAGCAGCACCTGAATCTGCGGATTATACAGCAGATTCCTCAGCATCTCCCTCAAACCGTTGCCGTAGAGGTTGCCGAAGACCGCGATGGGGCTGGTGGCCGGGTCCAGGTCCACCCCGGCCTGGCGGAAGCGCTCGATGACGTAGTCTACCCGGGACCATAGGGTCACCACCCCGATGCTGCCATAGGGATTGATGATGGTCAGCCGGTCCTGGAAATATAAAGGCTCGAATTTGAGTTTTCCTGCCATGGTTGGCATTATACTCCAAGTCCCGGCCCAGATTACAAGGGAATTTGGGCGAGCCTGAAAAGCCGCAGGCGCGGCTGGCGAGCCGCCCCGGCAACCCCCCAAAACCGCCTCTCCCGTTGGGGAAAAGGGGCTCTAGCAGCTTTTCAGGCCAAGAGCTTACTAACAAACAATCCCACTGTTTGCTGACCGCGGCAAGCTGATAGTTGCCAGCTAATTTCATCTAGATATTGCCGCACGTCTTGAGAAGACTTATGTTAATAACCTGAGGTTAGGGGGAACAGCCAAAGAAACTGTTCCTCTGCCGGCATATCTGGTAATATAGGGTGACCTGAGAAACCGTGCAGCAAGATTCCAGTGGGGATGGAGATTTCCCAAGGAGGGCCGGGCATTATGTCAGATAAAGACAAGACGTATCTCCGGAGTTTCATGGAGATCAGCAAGGTTTTGTCCTCTACCCTGGCGGTGGATGAAGTCCTGGATCAGATTGTGCGCCAGATCAGCACAGTGATGGCTCTCAAAGGGGCCACCATCCGCCTGATCAACCCCAGGACCAACACTATGGAGTTGGTGGCGGCGCAGGGGTTGAGTGAAAAATACCTGAAGAAAGGCCAGGTGGACCTGGATAAGAGCATCTCCGAGGCCCTGAGCGGCCGTCCGGTAGCCATTTACGACGCCACCACCGACCCCCGGGTTCAGTACCCCCAAGAGGCCAAGGAGGAAGGCATCGCCACCTTGGTGGCCATCCCCATGGTTTCCAAGGGCAAGGTCATCGGCGTCATGCGCCTGGTGACCGGCGAACCCCGGGAATTCACCATGGAGGAAGTGGACTTCGCCTGTTCCGTGGCGGATTTGGGGGCCCAGGCCATCAGCAACGCCATGATTTACGAAGCCCGCATCCGGGAACTCCAGTTCCTCAAAGGGTTGCTGGAAGTCTCCAAGGCGGTTAATTCGGCCCTGGATGTCAAGAAGGTCCTACATTTGCTGGTGAAGACCGCGGTCACTTCTCTGGAAATCAAGGCCGCGGCCGTGCGCCTGCTGGATGAAAAGCGCCTAAGAATGGAGTTGGTGGCCTCCTACGGCCTGAGCGACCGCTACATCACCAAGGGTCCGGTGGGTACCGACAAGTCCATCACCGAGGCCATGATGGGCAAGGCGGTCTCCATCTACGACGTGGCCAGCGATGACCGGGCCACCTATCCCAAGGAGTCCCTGGAGGAAGGCATCAAGTCCATCCTGAGCGTGCCCATTACCCTGAAGGGCAACGTCATCGGGGTTATGCGCATCTATACCAGTGAGCCCCGGGATTTCTCCGAAGACGAAATCACCTTTATCTCCTCCCTGGCGGAGCAGGCGGCCCTGGCCATGGAAAATGCCCGCATGTACCAGAAGCTCAAAGGGGAATACGAGGAGTTAATGGGCGATATCTACAGCTTCACCGGCTACACCCGGTTTTAGAGCCGGCCGGTTATCCCGAATAATTCAGGGGCGGGTGCAAACCCCGCCCTTTTTTTAACAACCTGTGGTTAAACTATCCTCCCGGAGGACCCATGTCGCACTATTATGAGGAAAACGACCTGGAGAGGTTCAGCGAGATCGGCAAGCACCGTCCCGAACTCTTCGACTACTTCATGAACTATTACCAGGGAGTGATGGCGGCCGGGGCCTTGACGGTGCGGGAGAAGGCCCTCATGGCCCTGGCGGTGGCCCACGCGGTGCAGTGCCCCTACTGTATCGACGCCTATACCCGGGCTGCACTTTCGGCCGGTTCCAATATGGAGGAGATGACCGAAGCCATGCACGTGGCCGCGGTTATCCGGGGCGGGGCCACCCTGATCCACGGCATCCAGGTTCACAATACCGTGGAAAAAATCACCATTTAAGGACGCCGGGACATGGTGCCTTTTGCTCGGAAGCTGGCGCAGCTGGGCTTCCCGGACCTCACGGCCGAGGCGGTCAATACCTTGCAGGTGAACCTGGGGTGGCGCTGCAACCAGGCCTGCCGCCACTGCCATCTCGCCGCCGGTCCCGACCGCCCCGAACAGATGGGGCAGGCCGCCATCGACGCGGTCATCGACGCCGTGGCCCGCTGGTCCATCCCGGTGGTGGACCTGACCGGCGGCTCGCCGGAAATCAATCCCCATTTCGAATATCTGGTGCAGCGCCTTTCCCAGCTGGACGTCCACCTCCTGGTGCGCTGCAACCTCACCATCCTCCTGGAACCGGACCATGAACACCTGCCGGAATTTTTCCGGGACCACCGAGTCGAACTGGTCTGTTCCCTGCCCTATTTTCAGAAAGACCCGGTGGACCGCCTGCGGGGTCCGGGGGTCTTTCGCAAAAGCCTGGAGGCCTTGCGGCGCCTGAACCGCCTGGGATACGGCCGCGAAGATTCGAACCTCGAACTGCACCTGATGTATAACCCCGCCGGCGCTTATCTGCCGCCGGACCAGGGCCCCCTGGAAGACCGCTTTCAGCAGGAGTTGAAAAAGCGCTACGACATCGACTTCAACCGGTTATACACCCTGCTCAACATGCCCATCGGCCGCTTCAAGGAATACCTGGAAAAGTCCAGCAACTACGAACGTTACATGGGAAAGTTGGCGGCCGGTTTCAACCCGGACATCGTGAGCGCCCTGATGTGCCGGAACCTCATCAGCGTCTCCTGGGAGGGACGCCTCTTTGATTGCGACTTCAACCAGGCCCTGAATTTGCCCCTGGCCGCGGGCCTGCCCCAGACCATCTGGGACTTCGACCTCCCAGCCCTTTCACACCGGCCCATCAACCTGGGAGACCACTGCTACGGCTGCACCGCCGCGGCCGGCTCCTCCTGCGGGGGGTGTTTGATGAAAAAGGGGTAAAAGGGGAAATGGCGAAAAGGGTAAAAGGAAAGGCTGGGCGCAAAATCTTTCCCTTTTTCCCCTTTCCCCTTTTACCCTTTTAACCCTGCTTTTCTAACTCCCCTTGCGGCGGCCAGCCTTTGGTGAAGAGGCGTTCCGCCAGGTGACGCGCCAGGGCCAGCCAGTGGCGCCGGGTGGCGGCAAAGTAGCCCTGCTCCAGCCAGCGGCGGCCGGAGCTGATCACCGGCGGAGATAGCAGGCGCAGCCGGCTGCCGCGTTTGAGCCGCAGCACCAGGTCCAGGTCCTCGGGCCGGCGGTGGGCGAAGCCTCCCAGGGCGTGGAACAGGTCGCGGCGCAGGGTGAGGACCTGGTCGCCATACGGCAGGCCGAGGAGGCGACTGCGCCAGTTGGCGCCACAGGCGATGAACCTGAGCGCCGGCGTCGGCGGGGATAGGGCAAGCTCGAAGGCGCCGGCGCTAAAGGCGGGGTCCGCCGCGGCCCGGCGCAGGGCGGCCAGATGGACCGGCGAAAGCTGGGTGTCGGCGTGCAGGAAGGTCAGCAGTTCGCCCCGGGCGGCCCGGGCCCCGGCATTCATCTGGCAGCCGCGGCCCCGGGGCGCCGCCAGCAGGCGCAGGTGGGGAAATCGGCCCGCCAATTCCCTGGTGCCGTCGGTGCTGCCGCCATCCACCAGGATGATTTCCACATCGGCCGCAACCGGCAGTCCGCTCAGGGTTTCGGCCAGGATCCGGGCTTCGTTGAGGACCGGCAGGACAATGGAGATGACCGGAGGCAATGCCGGCGGCGCCTGCCGGTCCTTTTCCGGCCGATCTGTCACCGAGGAACGTTTTGACATATGACCACCCTGAACATCATTTTCGCCAAGGAACCGGTCCCGGGGCAAGTTAAAACTCGCCTCAGCCCTCCTTTGCGACCCGAAGATGCCTGCCGTTTGTATCATTGCTTTCTCGAAGACATCCTGGAGGGCATGACCCGACTCCCCGGGATGGAGTTGGCCCTGGCCTACACCCCCGCCGGGGCCCACGATTTTTTTCGGCATCTGGCCCCCGTCCCGGTGCAGCTGGTCCCCCAGGAAGGCCTGGACCTCGGGGAACGCCAGGCCCGGGCCTTGGCCTGGGGCTTCGCCGGCGGCTTCGAAACCGTTCTGCTGCGGGGCTGCGATACCCCGGACCTGCCCGGCGCCCTGCTGCTTGAGGCCCAGGAAAAATTGGCGTCCGGACAAGCTGAGGTGGTCCTGGGTCCGTCCCTGGACGGCGGCTATTATTTGATCGGGCTCAAGGCCCTTTATCCAGAGCTGTTCGAGGGCCTTTTCTGGTCCACCGATACGGTGTTGACCGACACCCTGGACCGGGCCCGAAAACTCTCCCTTAGCGTCCATCTCCTGCCCTATTGGCCAGATATCGACACCTATGCCGATCTGGTGGACTTCGTGAAGCAGCCGCATCCGCCTCGCCGGCAGGGCTGGCGCAGCGACCGAACCGCCCGGGAATTGTTGGCCGCCATCGGGGCAGCTTAATCTCTGCATAAGATCAATGGAGCGCTAATGCCAGAAATTCCTGCGCCAGATCCCGCCTCCCTGAAAAAGGTCTCTTTCACCCGGCCTCTCCTCTTCATCCTGGCGCTGGCGGGCCTGTTCATCGCGGCCCGGGCCTTCAATCTCCAGGAGTATCTTCAGGAAGACCGCCTGCGCCGGTTTATTGCGGCCGGAGGCGGGTGGGGCCCGTTTATTTATCTGCTGGTCTGGGTCATTGTCCCGACCCTGTTTCTGCCCTGCCTGCCCCTCACCCTGGCCGGGGGTGTCCTGTTCGGCCCGGTCTGGGGGGTGGTCTATACCACCATCGGGGCCACGGCCGGGGCTTCGCTGGCCTTCCTGGTGGCTCGCTACCTGGCCCGCGACTGGGTGGCCGCCAAAATCAGCGGCTCCAGGCTGACCCACCTGGATGAAAAGGTGGCCCAGCATGGTTGGAAAATCGTCGCCTTCACCAGGCTCATCCCGGTCCTACCGTTTTTTGTCGTCAACTACGCCTTCGGTCTCACCAGGATTACCTTTCTTCCATATGCCATCGCCACTTTTTTCGCCATGTTGCCCTGGACCATAGCCTTTGTCCTGGTAGCCAGCAACCTGTTGGCGCTCCTCCGGGGCCAGGTCTCCATCTGGCTGGTCATCGGGGTCATCCTGGTGGCGGTGGTCAGCCTGCTGCCGGTGATCTTCAAAAAAGTCAAGGCGCGGCAAGGCGAGTCGCTGGAGATTTAACTCCGCCCCGTGAAGGCGGGAGGTATACATGACTCTAAACTGGCGGCCAAGATGGTTACTCCTGAAAATCCCGGCGGCCCTGCTGCTGGCCTGGCTGGCCCCGGCGGTGTCGCCGCACCTGGCCGGGGCGGCGCCCCAGGGAGATTACGCCAACCCCCAGGTCTTGATCCAGGCGGAAGAGCTGAAAAACCTCATCGACAAGAAAGACCCGGGCTTCCGCCTCATCGATTTCCGCCACCAGGCCAAATATTACCTGGGCCATATTCCCGGAGCCATTCAGGTCTGGCGGCCCGAAACCGAGAACCGCCGGCAACCGGTTCCGGGCCTGCCGGCCCCGGCCCATCTGGAAAAGCTCCTGGGCCGCTTAGGCGTCGGCAGCAATCATACCATCATCATCTATTCAGACCAATGCGACCACACCCGTCTCTGGTGGCTCCTGGCCCATTACGGCTTCCCCCTCAGCCGGATGAGGCTGCTGGACGGCGGCCTGGGGGCCTGGAAGGCCAAGGGCTACCCCACCCAGCTCACCTCACCCCATTTCCAACCCGCGTCTTTTCGGTTTCCGGCCGCGCCCCTGAAAAATTACCTGCTCGCCAACCTGGAGGAGGTCAAAGGGGCCAGGGGTCGGCCCGATAAAGTCATCTTAGACGTCCGGGCGCCCCGGCTTTACCTGGGAGAGGTGACCAAAGAAGGCGCCGCCCGGCCCGGCCGCATCCCCGGCGCCGTGGGAATCTTCTGGGAGGAAAATCGCCTAACTGCCGGACCTTATAAAGGCTACTGGAAGAGCGCCGCCGAACTCAAAGAGCTTTATACTTCCCGGGGGATAACCCCGGATAGAGACGTCTATATTTACGGCCATACCGACTTGAGCGCCAGCTTCACCCTGGTGAGCCTCTACCTGGCGGGCTATCCCCTGGACCGGTTGCAGGTTTACGGCGGAGGCTGGGTCGACTGGAGCCGCAGTCAGGAACCGGCGGCCACCGGCCCGGCCAAGTAAAAGCCTGGATTAATGTTGTCGCCTCATCCAGGAAAGAAAGTTTTGCAATGGTGGGAGTTTTCAAACCTCAATTTCAAGGGAGGCTTGGTAATGAGATTATTGCGCTTAACGTGCTTAGGTTTTGCCTGCCTCATTATGACTATTTTTATTGGCGGTGAGGGGCGAGGAGAACAAAAATGGCTTACTTATAAAGGGGCCTGGTTTGAAATCAACTATCCATCTGGTTTTACAGTCAAACCTGGGCAGAAAAGCACAACTGCACAAGAAGGGTATGACAGCGTTTACTTTATTTCACCCGATAATAATGTGGAATTCTTTGTCTTCTCTCCGCAGTGGAAGGGGAAAGGGGAAGACATAGAGATTAATCCTAACACTGAAAGATTAGTCGAGCAGAACACAGATAATCGTAAATCCAAAAAAATTAGGTGGTTCACTGTTAAAGCAAAAGATAATAGTTACCTTAGATCAATCAGAGATGATACCACCGATAACACAAGACTTGTCTTTGGCATCAAATATAAAAATAAAGCTATGTATAATAAGTATTACAATGATTATATCTCATTTAAGGAATCACTGAGACAATTCGCCGATTGAGGGTTGTCCACCCTGGCCTGGATCATTAAAGATAATCTCGGAAAAGACGGTTTTCCGCTGGCGGCCATACCCTGCTCGAACCGGGTCCACCTTGGGCCGGCGGTCAGGGCGCCAACCCCGGCCAAAAGTCTTTATTAAAAAAGCCAACGGCGCTATAATTAGATTATACCACCGGCTACGGAGGGCACGGGATGAAGTACGCCGCACCATGGGCCCTGGGTCTGGCGCTGCTGTCGGTTATGGTGCTCCAGCCGCCTGGTGCCTGGGGGCAGGTTCGAACCCATTCGGGGGCCTTGACCAGGCAAAGCGGTCTCGAGCATCCCAAGGAGTTGGAGCGGCGCATCTTCCAGCTCACCAACGAGGCGCGCCGCAAAAACGGTCTGCCTGCCCTGGAGCCGGATAGTACTTTGATGACCCTGGCGCGGGGAAAAAGCGACGACATGGCCAAGCGCCATTACTTCAGCCACACCAATCCCGAAGGCAAAACTATCATAGATCATTATGATGATGAAAAACCGGCGAAGATCGGCTTGATGGGCAGGATTGGCGAGAATATTCATATGGGCCAAAGAAATGATTACTCCGACATCAAGGCCGCGGCCCGGGTTATCGTGGACAGTTGGATGATCTCCCCGGGTCATCGCCAGAATATCCTCAACCCGGCTTATACTAGTTTGGGAGTGGGAGTAGCGATCAAGGGCAAAGAGTGTTATTCCACCCAGAGCTTTGGCCAAAAGGTTGGCCAAAAAATGATCAGGCAACCATAAAGCCCAGCTCCCGCGCCGAGAGCTACCGCCGCCAACAGTCTTCCCTGAGACCCCATGACTGGTACTGAAAATTTGTCACTTAGCTGGCATGACAAAATCCTGACGGAGTGCATTGGTTTGGAGCCGCCTCCGTGCCAGGCCGCCTGCCCCCTGGATATCCGCGTGCGGGAACAGATCCGCTTCCTGCAGGAAGGCAAGCCGGCCGAGGCCCTGGCGGTGGTGTTGGAGCGCTGCCCCTTCCCCGGCATTCTGGGCCGCATCTGCACCCGCCCCTGCGAGGCGGCCTGCACCCGCCAATCCCTGGGTGGACCCATCGCCATTGCCGGATTAAAAAGGTACCTGGCCGACCAGGACCCCGAAGCCGTCCTCCGAGTTGCTCCCGGTCCCGAGAGGCCGGAACGGGTGGCCGTAGTGGGCAGCGGCCCGGCGGGGCTGATGGCGGCCTATGAGCTCAGAATGCTGGGCTACCGGGTAACCGTCTTCGAAGCCGAAGCCCAGTTGGGCGGGGTCCTGCGTCTCTATGTGCCGGCCTACCGCCTGCCCCGGGAGGTCCTGGACCGGGAAACCGGCCTCATCGAAAAGTTGGGAGCAGAGGTGCGCCTCCGCACCCGCCTGGGCCGGGATGTCCAGTTGGAGGAGTTGCGCCGGGATTTCGCCGCGGTCTTCCTGGCCGTGGGCTGCCACAAAAGCCTGCTTCTCGAGGCAGCCGGCGAAAGCCTGGACCAGGTCTGGTACGGCCTCGATTTTTTGCGCGCCGCCAACTCCGGCTCGCCGCCCGCGGTGGGGGCCCGGGTGGCAGTCATCGGCGGCGGCTTCACCGCGCTGGACGCGGCCCGTAGCGCCCGAAGATTTGGAGCCAGGGAAGTCCAGATCCTGTACCGCCGCACCGCGGCCCTCATGCCGGCCCTGGGATCGGAGGTTGCCGAGGCCCGGCGCGAGGGGGTTCAGTTCCATTTCCTCACCCTGCCGGGGCGCATTTTGGGAGAGGGCCGGGTCCAGGGGCTTTTGGCTCGCAAAACCGAACTGCGGGAAGCGGATGCCGACGGGCGTCTTGCTCCAGTGCCCCTGGCCGGATCGGAGTTTACCCTGGAGGCAGATACCGTCATCATTGCCGTCGGCCAGACCGCAGACTTCAGGTTTTTCGGCCCGGGGCTGGGCTTCGACACTTCCTCCAAGGCGAAGTTGGACGCCGACCCGGTGAGTTTGGCCACTCGCATCCCCGGCGTCTTTGCCGGCGGCGACCTGATCACCGGGCCCCGCACCGCGGTGGCGGCCTTTGCCGCTGGCCGCCGGGCCGCCCTGGCCATCGACTGCTATTTACAGGGTGGCACCCTCCCGGCAGACTTGCACCCCGTGGGTAGCCGGGGTACCGCGTTGGTGGTGGACACCGCCCACGTCTCACCCGCGCCCCGGCAGGCCATGAGGCAGCTCGGCCCGACCGAGCGCCTGGCGCAACCGCAGGCCGAAGTGGAGCAGGGTTTCAGCCCGGCCGCAGCCCGGGAGGAGGCGGACCGGTGTCTGGCCTGCACCTGCTCGCAGTGCATCAGGAACTGCACCTTTCTGCAGCACTATGTCCCGGGCGTCCACCCAACCGCCAAGGACCTGGTGCAAATCCTGGAGGAGCGGGGCCGGGCTGAACCGGTCATCCCTTATTCCTGCAATGTCTGCGGCCTGTGCCAGACGGTCTGCCCCCAGGGGCTGGACGCCGGCCTGGCCTGCCTGGAGTTCCGGGAGCGCCTGGTGGCCGAGGGGAAAGCGCCCCTGCCCCAGCATAAAGGCCTGCAGAACTACGTGCGTTGGGGCACCCACCCCATTTTTGCCCTGAGCCGGCCGGACCCGGCCACCAACCGGGCCCGGCGGGTCTTCTTCCCGGGCTGTGCCTTGCCGGGCCACAGCCCCCACCTGGTCAAAGCGGCTTATGCCTATTTGCGGCAGCGCCTCCCGGACACCGGCATTATCCTCAACTGCTGCGGCGCTCCCAGCCAATTGCTGGGGGAGCGGCAGGTGCTGGAACAGGTGGCCGGCGGGGTGGCCGCCGAAATGGCCAGACTGGGGGCCGGAGAACTCATCACCGCCTGCACCTACTGCCTCCACACCCTCCGGGATTTTTTGCCTGGGATCAAGACCCGCTCCCTCTATGAAGTCATGGCCGAGACCGGTTTGCCGGAGGGCATCAACCGCGGCCCGGCGGAGATGTTTAATATCCACGACTCCTGCGGGGCCCGTCAGTCTCCCCAGATCCACGAAGCCGTGCGCCATCTGGTGCAGGCCCTGGGGCATGATTTTGAAGAGATGGCCCATAGCCGGGAGTCCAGCATCTGCTGCGGCTCCGGCGGTATGGCGCCCGCGCTCGCCCCGGCCCTGGCCAAACGGATGACCGAGGCCCGCCTGGCTGAGGCCAGATTCGACCTGGTCACCTACTGCGCCTCTTGCCGGGCCCGTATCACCGCGGCGGGTCAACCATCACTGCACCTGCTGGAGTTGATCTTTAACCCCCGGTGGCGCCAGCATAAGGCCAGCCCTCCCGCCGGCTCCAAGACCCGCTGGTTCCGCCGCTGGCGCTTGAAGAGGTATTTCGAAAAGTTGTAACTGGTAGCACAGGCGTCCCGCCTGTGCTTAAAAACGGCGGGCACGGAGGCCCGCCCCACCAACTTCCAAAAAGAATGGTAGGTTACAAAATGAGAGCCAAAACGCAGAAAAATCATTCTCAGGAATGGACCGTTTGCCTGGAAGGCACGCCCCTGGGGTCCCTGTTATTAACCTTCACCGCCAACGGCCTGGCGGCCCTGGATTTTGCCGCTGAGGGGTGCAAAATCCCAGCGGCATCCCCTCCTCCACCGAATCTTGCTACCCTGATCGAGTCGGTGAAAAAGGAACTGGCACAATATTTCTCTGGGCAGCTCGTGGATTTCAAGGCCCTGCCCCTGGACCTCCAGGGCACCCCCTTCCAACAAAAGGTCTGGCAAGAATTGCAGCGCATCCCCCGGGGCCGCACCATCTCTTATAAAGAATTGGCGCGACGCGCCGGCTCGCCCCAGGCCTTCCGGGCCGCGGGCCAGGCCAACGCAGTCAACCCCATTCCCATCATCGTCCCCTGCCACCGGGTCATCGCCGCCGACGGCTCCCTGGGCGGCTACAGCTCCGGCTTGGAGCGGAAAGAGTGGCTCCTGAAGCATGAGGGGGCGTTGTAAAGACCGTTTTTAATTTTCAGTTGAAAAAATCGCAATAGGGTGGGCCTCTGGGCCGCCCTATTTTTTTCTTGGATTTTTTCCATTAATTCAGGCTAAATGGGATCAGGTCAATTCTGACAGGTAGGGCGAGATGAGTCAATGTAGAGCCGAAATAATGAGGCTGCACTTGGCAGGCATTGTGCTTCTGCTGTTGGCCGGCTTTGTGCTCTTAGATCTTCCCCCCGCCCTCAGCCAGGAGGCTAAGAAAACCGAGACAGAAAAACCCTGGACCGGCGAGTGGCCGGGCGGGGGGGTGATGACTAGGGCTGAACTGGATAAGGTCCTGCAGGCCCATTCCCTCTGGCGGCAGAGTAATAAAAAGGAGGGGGAACAGGCAAACCTGAGCGGGGCTAAATTGTATAATGTTAATCTGTATCATGTAAATCTGGATAATGTCAATTTGAGCAAAGCCGATTTAAGAAATGCTAACCTACGATTTACCAGATTAGAGAATACCAATCTAAATGGCGCAAACTTGGAAGGAACCAACCTTAGTTGGGCTAGATTAATAAATACCGATCTTAGCGGAGCAGACATGAGCGGTACCGACCTTAGCTATGCCATCTTTATCCCAAAAGGAGGATCGTTATCAAACACTGTAGGATGGCATAGTGTCAGCGGTTTGTCAACGCTTAGGGATTACAGGGGCTTGGGGTTTCAGTCAAGCAAAACATCTCGAGGATTGATGGAGTTGAGGGAGACTCTAAAAAAAGAGGGCTCCCGAGACAGGGAGCGGGAAGTAACCTTCGCCTTTAATCATAATCGCAGGCTCCTCTTAGAAGAAGATGGCTTCATGGGAAAAATGGAGAGCCTCTTTCAGTTGGTCTGCTTCGAGTGGACCTGTGGATATGGGATGAACCCCGGCCGGCCCCTGCAGATCCTGGGCCTGGGGCTGCTGGTCTTTGCCCTGCCCTTGTATCTTAGTTTAAGATACGCTTTATTGGAATCATGATTGGAATCATGGTTATGATCGAAGTTGGCAAAGGGTTATGGTTTGGA
>JAPLJC010000093.1 GCA_026388765.1 Deltaproteobacteria bacterium | reverse complement strand
ATGGCCAAGAAGAAGTTTGAGCGCAAGAAGCCGCACGTGAACGTAGGGACGATCGGTCACATCGACCATGGCAAGACGACCTTGACCGCGGCCATTACCAAGCATTTGGCGAAGAAGGGATGGGCCTCCTATGTGCCCTTCGACCAGATCGACAAGGCGCCGGAAGAGAAAGAGCGGGGCATCACCATCGCCCTGGCCCACGTGGAATACGAGACGGCCAAACGCCATTATGCCCACGTGGACTGTCCGGGGCACGCTGATTATATAAAGAACATGATCACCGGGGCGGCCCAGATGGACGGCGCCATCCTGGTGGTGGGGGCGGACGACGGCCCCATGCCGCAGACTCGGGAGCACATTCTGCTGGCCCGGCAGGTGGGGGTGCCCTTCATCGTGGTCTTCTTAAACAAAGTCGACCTGGTGGACGACCCGGAACTGATCGAGCTGGTCGAGCTGGAACTGAGGGAACTCCTCTCCAAGTACGACTTCCCCGGGGACGACATTCCCATCATCAAAGGTTCGGCCTTGAAGGCGCTGGAGTCGGACGACATCAACGCCGCCGAAGTGAAGCCGATCTTTGAGCTGATGGACGCCCTGGACAGCTACATTCCGGAGCCGGTGCGGGATGTCGACAAGCCCTTCCTGATGCCCATCGAGGACGTCTTCACCATTTCGGGCCGGGGCACGGTGGTCACGGGCCGGGTGGAGCGGGGCCAGGTCAAGGTGGGCGAGGAAGTGGAGATCGTCGGCTTTGCCCCCACCCAGAAGACGGTGTGCACCGGGGTGGAGATGTTCCGCAAGACTTTGGACTACGGCCAGGCGGGCGACAACGTCGGCCTGCTGCTGCGCGGCATCAAGAGGGAAGAAGTCGAGCGCGGCCAGGTAGTGGCCAAGCCGGGCTCGATCACGCCGCACACCAAATTCAAGTCCGAGGTTTACGTCCTGACCAAGGAGGAAGGCGGGCGGCACACCCCGTTCTTTTCCGGCTACCGGCCGCAGTTTTACCTGCGCACCACCGACGTCACCGGGGTGGCGACGCTGCCCGAAGGGGTGGAGATGGTGATGCCCGGGGATAACGGAGATGGTGATGCCCGGGGATAACGTCCAAATGGAAGTGACCCTCATCACTCCGGTGGCCCTGGAAGAGGGGCTGCGCTTCGCCATCCGGGAAGGCGGCCGTACCGTCGGCGCCGGCGTGGTGAGTCAGATTGTGGAATAAGGAAGATAGATGATAACACCAAAGATTCGCATCCGCTTGCGTTCATACGACTACAAGCTGCTGGACAAATCGGTGTCGGAAATTGTCGAGACGGCTCGCAGCACCGGCGCCCGGGTAGCGGGCCCCATTCCGCTGCCCACGATGATCAACAAATGGACGGTGCTGCGCTCGCCCCACATCGACAAGAAGTCCCGGGAGCAGTTCGAAATGCGCACCTACAAGCGACTCCTGGACATCCTGGAGCCGACCCAGCAGACCATGGACGCCATCAGCAAGCTGGACCTGGCGGCCGGGGTGGATGTGGAGATTAAAGTCTAAAAGCAGTAGCCAGTAGTCAGTAGCCAGTAGCCAGAAAAAATGGCAAAGCTGACCGCTGACCACTGACCACTGACCACTGGAGAGACAGATGCCTGGCGGTTTAATCGGCAAAAAATTGGGCATGACCCGGATCTTCGATTCCGACGGACTGGCCATTCCAGTCACGGTCATCGAAGCCGGCCCTTGCTTTGTGGTGCAGAAGAAGACCGGCGCCAAGGAGGGCTACGAGGCCCTGCAACTGGGCTTTGAGCGGCGCTCCCTGGGTAAGTTGAACAAGCCGGGCAAGGGCCATCTAGAAAAGCACGGCGCCAAGAGCGGCTTCAAACATCTCCGGGAGGTCCGTCTAAAAGCAGAGGGCGCTTTCGAAGAGGGCCAGGAGATCACCGTGGAGCAGTTTGCCATCGGCGATATGGTGGACGTCATCGGCACCAGCAAGGGCAAAGGTTTTGCCGGCACCGTGAAGCGCCATAATTTCCACCGCGGCCCCATGAGCCACGGTTCCATGAATCACCGGGCCCCCGGCTCCATCGGCATGAGCGCTTACCCTTCCCGGGTGGTCAAAGGCAAGAAACTGCCGGGGCAGATGGGAAACGCCCGGGTGACCCAAAAAAATCTGGAAGTGGTGGACGTGCGCCCGGGTGAAAACCTGCTGTTGGTAAGAGGGGCCATTCCCGGCCCGCGGCGGGGCTTGGTGTTCATCCAGAAGGTTGGCTAAGATTATGCCCACAGTGGACATTTACAATATTCAAAAGGAAAAGGTCGGGGAACTGGACCTCAAGGAAGATATCTTTGGGGTTGCGGTGCGGGGCGAAGTGCTCCATGAAGTGGTGACCTGGCAGCGCGCCTGTCGCCGCTCCGGCTGCGCCTGCACCAAGACGCGGGGCGAAGTTAGGGGCGGCGGCCGCAAACCCTGGCGCCAGAAAGGCACCGGCCGGGCCCGGGCCGGCAGCAACCGCTCCCCCGTGTGGAAAGGCGGCGGCACCACCTTTGGACCCAGACCCCGGAGCTACGCCTACACGCTGCCTAAGAAGGTGCGCAGCCTGGCACTGAGGATGGCCCTGAGCAGCAAGCTGGAAAGCGGCCAACTGGTGGTGCTGGAAGGCTATCCGTTGGAGGCGCCCAAGACCAAGGATTTCATGGCCGTGCTCAAGACCTTCGAGCTCAACAAGGCATTGTTCATCACCCCCGAGGAGAATCGGGCCCTGGAGTTGAGCGCCAGGAACGTGCCCGGAGTCCAGGTGATGTTGCCGGTGGGGCTGAACGTCTACGATATTCTCAAGTACGACCACCTGGTGCTGTTTACCCCGGCCCTGGCGGCCATCGAAGCGAGGTTCGCCAAATGAAGGCTTATCATCAGCTCATCAAGGGGCCCATCATCACGGAAAAGACGCATTCCCTGAAGGAAGCGGGCAACAAGCTGACCCTCAAGGTGTCCGTCAAGGCCAACAAGATCGAGATTCGTAAGGCCATCGAAGCCCTCTTCAAGGTGAAGGTGCTGGGGGTGAACACCATGCAGATGATGGGGAAAAAGAAGCGCCTGGGCAAGAGCGATGGGAAGCGGCCGGATTGGAAGAAGGCCATCATCACCCTGGCCCCCGGCGAGAAGATCGCGGGCTACGAAGGACTTTAAGGCAGCAGTTAGCGATTAGCGATTAGCAGTTAGTTGGTGAATTCGGCAGGCTTTTACTAATTGCTAAAAGCTAACGGCTAATTGCTAAAAGCTGAAAAGAATAAGCAGAGTTAATTAATTTCCAAACTTTGATTAAGGAATAATAGACATGGCTCTGATTTCCCGGAAGCCAACCTCCGCCGGGCGGCGGCATCAGACGGCGCTGGATTTTGCCGAGATTACCCGCACCGCCCCGGAGAAGAGCCTGGTAACGACCCTGAAGAAGACCGGCGGCCGCAACAACAACGGCCGGGTCACCTGCCGTCATCGGGGCGGGGGTCACAAGCGGTGCTACCGGCTCATCGACTTCAAGCGCAACAAGCTGGGGGTGGAAGCCAAGGTGGCCTCCATCGAGTATGATCCCAACCGCACCACCCGCATCGCCCTGCTCCATTATGTTGACGGGGAGAAGCGCTATATCCTGGCTCCCCAGGATTTGCAAGTGGGCGATACGGTCATCGCCGGCGCCGAAGCGGACATCAAGGCGGGGAATTCCCTGCCGTTGTCGAGTATTCCCACCGGCACCCTGTTGCACAACATAGAGTTGAAGCCCGGCAAAGGCGGCCAGATGGCCCGGGCCGCGGGCGCCTCTGCCCAGTTGATGGCCAAGGAAGGCAAAAATGCTCATCTGAAGCTGCCTTCCGGCGAGGTGCGCATGGTGTCGGTGGACTGCCGGGCGACCATCGGCCAGTTGAGCAACGTGGAGCAGGAAAACGTGGCGCTCGGCAAGGCCGGTCGTAAACGCTGGCTGGGGAAAAAGCCCCATGTCCGGGGCGTGGCCATGAACCCGGTGGATCACCCCATGGGCGGCGGCGAAGGTAAGTCCTCCGGCGGCCGGCACCCGGTAACCCCCTGGGGCTTGCCCACCAAGGGTTATAAGACCAGAAAAAAGACGAAAGAAAGCGACCGCAGCATCATCAAGCATCGGTCGAAAAAGTAGAGGGGATAAAACGTGGCCCGTTCGCTGAAAAAGGGACCTTATGTGCAGGATTGTCTCGAGGCCAAGGTGTTCAAGGCCCGGGAGACGCAGGACCGCAAAGTGATCAAGACCTGGTCGCGGCGCTCCACCATTACTCCGGACTTTATCGGCCTGACCCTGGCGGTGCACAACGGCAAAAAATTCATCCCGGTGTACGTCACCGAGAACATGGTGGGGCACAAGCTGGGGGAATTTTCGCCGACGCGACATTTTGGCGGCCACGCCGGGGACCGCAAATCAAAAGTGGGTAAGAAATAGCCATGGAAATTACAGCCCGCGCCAAGTTTATGCGCATCTCACCCACCAAGCTGCGGCTGGTGGCCCGGCTGCTGCCGGGCAAGAAGGTGGAGGACGCCCTGGCCCTGTTGCGTTTTATGCCGCAGCGGGGAGCCGGAGTGCTGCGCAAGGTGGTGATGTCCGCGGTGGCCAACGCCGAGCAACGGCCCCAGATCGATGTGGACACCCTGGTGGTAAAGGGGGTCCAGGTAGACGGCGGCCCCAGCCTGAAGCGTTTTCAGGCCCGGGCCATGGGGCGGGTCAACCGCATTTTGAAGCGAAGCAGCCACATTACCGTGGTCCTGAAGGAAGGACCGGGGAAAAAGTAGCCAGTAGCCAGTAGTCAGTAGCCAGTTATTTAAATCCTGGCAACTGGCAACCGACAACTGAAATAGGAGGCATGGATTGGGTCAGAAAGTTCACCCCATCGGTTTTCGCCTGGGGAGCTACCGTAAATGGGATTCGGTGTGGTTCGCCCGGAAGGATTTCGCTTCCCTGGTGTTGGAGGACCGCAGAATTCGGGAGTTCATCAAGGCAGACCGGGAGCTCAAAGGGTCAGGGATCGCCGGCGTCGATATCAAAAGGGCAGCCAACAAGCTGACTATCAAGATCCATACCTCCCGGCCGGGCATGGTAATCGGCCAGAAGGGCAAAAAGATTGAAGACCTGCGCCGCCGCCTGGAGAAGGTGGTGAGCCGGGAACTGGTCATCGATGTGCAAGAGGTGCGGAAACCCGAGATCAATGCCCAACTGGTGGCGGAAAATATCGCCCAGCAGCTGGAGCGCCGGGTCTCCTTCCGGCGGGCCATGAAGAAGTCGGTGGGCCAGGCTTTGAAGTTCGGCGCCAAGGGCATCAAGATCCGCTGCAAGGGCCGGCTGGCCGGGGCTGAAATCGCCCGGCAGGAATGGTACCGGGAAGGCCGGGTGCCGCTGCATACCCTGCGCGCCTTCATCGATTACGGCTTTGCCGAGGCTCATACGACCTACGGGATCATCGGGGTGAAGACCTGGATCTTCCACGGCGAGGTTTTGGGCGCGGAAGAGGGTATGAGCTTTTAGCAGCCAGTAAGGAAGGTCCATGTCGACGTGGAAAAAACTTTTGGCCACCGATGCAACACAGTGGGCCGCCATTCCTTTAAGAATTGCTCTTGGGGTGATCTTTATGGCCCACGGCGGCCAGAAACTGTTCGGCTGGCTGGGCGGCAAAGGGCTGGAAGGAACGGCCGGTTTCTTCGTGAAACTGGGCTTGACACCCGGGATGCTCTGGGCGGCGCTGGCGGGGCTGGGAGAGTTCGGCGGCGGGCTGCTCGTGCTGCTGGGTCTTTTTACCCGATTGGGCGCCCTCGCCATTGCCGTGGTGATGCTGGTGGCGATCTTCAAGGTTCATTGGGGAGCCTTTTTCATGCCCGCGGGGATTGAATATGCCGCCACCCTGTTCGCTGCGGCCGTGGTCCTGCTGATTACCGGGGGCGGCAGGTTTTCCCTGGATGCGGGACTGATTAACAAGATTTGACCGACTTAACCAGATAACAGAAGCGGGAAAGAAAAATGCTTGCACCGAAACGAGTAAAGCATCGCAAGGTGATGAAGGGGCGCCGCCGGGGTCAGGCCACCCGGGGCAACTTCATTGCTTTCGGGGATTATGGCCTGCAGGCCACGGAATGCGGCTGGATTACCGCCCAGCAGATCGAGGCGGCCCGGATCGCCATCACCCGCCATGTCAAACGGGGCGGCAAGGTATGGATCCGGGTATTCCCCGATAAGCCGTTCACCAAGAAACCGGCGGAAACCCGCATGGGCAAAGGTAAAGGCTCGCCCGAGGGCTGGGTGGCGGTGATCCGCCCCGGCCTCGTCCTCTACGAGATGGCGGGAGTGGAGCGGGAGGTGGCCCAGGAGGCCATGCGGCTGGCGGCCCACAAACTGCCCCTGAGAACCAAGTTCGTGGAGCGGGAAAACATCGTGCCGCTGTCCGAGTCGAAGTGGGCCCATGTCATCATGGCCGAGGCGAAGCCGGTTGAGATCGCCCCGGAAGCCGAGGCGGAGGTCGCATCATGAAGGCCGCCGACCTGAGGGACCTGACCACTGAAGAACTCGAGGCCAAGCTGAAAGAGGTCTCGGAGGAGCTCTTTAATCTGGGTTTTCAACACAGCCGGCAGCAGTTGGATAACACTGCGCGGCTGGGCCAGGCCCGGAAAGATCTGGCCCGGATCAAGACCATTCTTACAGCCAAAACCGGGACCCAGCAATAACTCTGGAAGGTTAGGGATATATGGAAAAACCGCGCGGCATTCGCAAGACCAGGACAGGCCTGGTGGTCAGTGACAAGATGGACAAGACCGTGGTAGTGGAAGTGAAGCGCCTGGTGGCTCACCCCCTCTATCATAAGATCATCCGGCGGCGGGCCAAGATCAAGGCCCACGATCCCGAGAACAGCTGCCAGGTAGGCGACAAGGTGTTGTTGGAAGAGACTCGGCCCATCAGCAAAGACAAGCACTGGCGGATCAAGCAGATCCTGGAGAAGGCCCAATAAGGGAAGTGTCTTAAGGATATACGACCATGATTCAGGTTCACACACTAATGACAGTGGCGGACAACTCCGGGGCCAAAAAGGTCTTTTGCATCCGCGTCCTGGGAGGCACCCGCAGACGATACGCCCGGGTGGGAGACATCGTGGTGGTGTCGGTTAAGGAAGCCTTGCCGCACTCCAAGGTGAAAAAGGGCGACGTCATGAAGGCCGTGGTGGTGCGCACCGTCAAAGAGATGCGGCGGCCGGACGGCTCTTACATCAAGTTCGACGACAATTCCGCGGTGCTCATCAACCCGGCGGGCGACCCCATCGGCACCCGGATCTTCGGGCCGGTGGCCCGGGAACTGCGGGCCAAGCGGTTCATGAAGATTATCTCGCTGGCCCCGGAGGTGCTCTAATGGCTCGGGCCCGGAAACCGAAGCAGGAGCCGGTGAGGATCCGCCTGAAGAAAAATGACCTGGTGGAAGTCACCACCGGTAAGGAACAGGGCAAGACCGGCAAGGTCCTCAAGGTCTATCGGGAAAAGAACCAGGTGCTGGTGGAAAAGATCAATATGATCAAACGCCACACCCGGCCGAGTCCCACCACCGGGCAGGGAGGCATCGTCGAAAAAGAGGCGCCGCTGTATGTCTCCAAGGTGAAGCTCGTTTGCCCCAAATGCGCCACGGCCACCCGCTTCAGCCTGACCCGGACCGGGGAAGGCAAAAAGGCCCGGGTCTGCCTGAAATGCAAGGAAATGATTGATGGCTGAAAAAGAGAAAAAACCGAAGGCTAAACCGCAGGCTAAACCGCAGGCTGAGGGCAAAGGCAAGCCCAAGCCCAAGGCCGAGGCGAAGGCCAAAGCGCCGGCCGAGGCGAAAGTTAAGCCGCAGGCCGAGGCGAAGGAAGCGGCGCCGGCTGAGAAGGTAACGCCCCGGATGCGGGATTTTTACCGGACGGAATGCGTGCCCCGCATGATGCAGGAGTTCAAATACAAGAGCCCCATGCAAGTGCCGCGGCTGGAGAAGGTCGTCATCAACCTCGGGTTGGGCGAGGCCATCCAGAACATCAAGCTGCTGGACTCCGCCCAGGAGGAGCTTGGCGCCATCGCCGGGCAGAAGCCGGTGGTGACCAAGGCCAAGAAATCCATCGCCGCCTTCAAGCTGCGGGAGGGGATGCCCATCGGCTGCATGGTGACCCTGCGGCGGGAACGGATGTATTTTTTCCTGGATAAACTGGTGAATGTGGTGCTGCCCCGGGTGCGGGACTTCCGGGGGGTATCGGAGAAGGCCTTCGACGGCCGGGGAAACTACACCCTGGGCATTAAAGAGCAGATCATTTTCCCGGAGATCGATTACGACAAGATCGACAAGGTCAAAGGGATGAACATTACCATCGTCACCAATGCCCGCACCGACGAAGAGGGAAGATTTTTATTGAAGCTGTTGGGGATGCCCTTCAGGAAGTAAAGGTAGGGGCGGGGTGACCCCGCCGCTACGGAGAAACGCATGGCCAAGAAATCGTTGATAGCCAAGGCAAAGCGCCCCACGAAGTTTGAGGTGCAGAAATACAATCGCTGCCCTTTGTGCGGTCGGCCCCGGGCCTTTTTGCGGAAATTCGGCATCTGCCGCATCTGTTTTCGCAACATAGCTCTTAGGGGCGAGATCCCTGGGGTGACTAAATCGAGTTGGTAGGCCAAAGATGAGCATGACCGATCCCATCGCTGATATGTTGACCCGGATCCGCAATGCCGGGAGCGCCAGATTTGACAAAGTGGATATTCCGGCGTCCCGCATGAAGATCAGCCTGGCCCGCATCCTGAAGGAAGAGGGCTTCATCAAGAACTACAAGGTGATCAAGGATAATCGCCAGGGAATCCTCCGGGTATATCTTAAATTTGCAGAACACCAGAAACCGCTCATTCAGGGTTTGCGCCGGATAAGCAAGCCCGGCCGCCGGGTCTATGCCGGCCATGCCGAGCTGCCCAAGGTGCAAGGCGGCCTGGGAGTGGCGGTGGTTTCCACCTCGCAGGGGGTGGTGACCGACCGTCAGGCCCGGAAGCTGCAAGTGGGCGGCGAAGTTCTTTGCGAGATCTGGTAAGGATGATACGATGAGCCGCATCGGAAAAAAACCTGTGCCTTTGCCCCAGGGGGTAAAGGTCAAGATGGCAGAAGGCAGATTGACGGTGACGGGGCCCCATGGCACCCTCAGCCAACTCATGCCGCCCCGGATCAACCTCGACATCGGGACCAAGGAGATCAACTTCGTCCCCCAGGATGAGTCCCGGCTGAGCCGGTCTTATTGGGGGCTGGCCCGGACCCTGGCGGCCAACATGGTCACCGGGGTGGGCGTAGGCTTCACCCAGGTCCTGGAACTGGTGGGCACCGGCTACAAGGTGGAGGCCAAGGGCAGTTCCCTGGTCTTTAACGTAGGCTATTCCAATCCGGTGGATTTTCCCCTGCCCAAGGGGATCAGCGCCACGGTGGAGAAGGCCACCCGCATCGAACTGAAGGGCCACGACAAAGAGCTGTTGGGCCAAACGGTGGCGGTGATCCGAGCCTTGCGGCCGCCGGATGCGTATAAAGGCAAGGGCATCAAGTACGCGGGCGAAATAATCCGGCGCAAAGTGGGCAAGGCCGGCGGCCGCTAAGGGAGAGTTAGAAGATGAACCCCAAATTGGCGGCGAGACTGAAACGCCGGCAGCGAATCCGGAGGAAGATCAGCGGCAGCGAAGCCAGGCCGCGCTTGTCCGTGTTTCGCAGCAGCCGGCACATTTACGCCCAGATCATTGACGACGGCAAAGGCCAAACCCTGGTGGCGGCTTCCACCCTGAGCGGCGAAATTAAAGGCAAATTGAGCGGTCTGAAGAAGGCCGACGCCGCCAAGGAAGTGGGAAAACTCTTAGCGGCCAAGGCCAGGGAAAAAGGTATTGCCCGGGTGGTCTTCGACCGTAACGGCTTTATCTACCACGGCCGGGTCAAGGCCGTGGCCGATAGCTGCCGGGAAAACGGCTTGGAGTTTTAGCTATCAGCTGTCAGCGGTCAGCTAAAACCAAGCGGTCAGCGATCAGCGGTCAGCTTTCAGCTTCCTTCAAAGTTGGATGGATATAAACATGGCTCCAAAAGATCTCGAACCGGAATGGCAGAAGCTTTGTGAAGAGCATAAAAGTGCCATGGATGCATATAACAATATATCAAGCATAGTGATTCCTAAAATGGCAGCAATAGCAAAAGGAACCTCATCCAATAATCCAACTTATGAAGAAGAGTCTGGGTTTGATAATGCGATGGAAGCTTTGAAAGATGTCCAATTTAGAATGGCTGAGTTCATGAAGAATTATGGACTGAAAACTCAATAAAAGAGAAAAAAGATTTTAAAGCTGATAGCTGATAGCTGAAGGCTGAAAGCTAAATTGATGGCTGAAAGCTGAAAGCTGACAGCTACTCCGGAGGCAAGTTTGTTTGAGAAAGAGGCATCAGAACTAACCGACAAAGTGGTAAGCATCGCCCGCGTCGCCAAGGTAGTGAAGGGCGGGCGCCGCTTCCGTTTCAGCGCCATTGTGGTAGTGGGTGACGGGAAAGGCAAGGTGGGCGCCGGCCTGGGCAAGGCCCACGAAGTGCCGGAGGCCATCCGCAAGGCGGTGGAGCAGGCCAAGAAGGCCATGATCCAGATCCCCATTCTCAACAGCACCATCCCGTATACGGTGGTGGGCGAGTACGGGGCCGGGCGCGTCCTGTTAAAGCCGGCTTCGGAAGGCACCGGGGTCATTGCCGGAGGCCCGGTGCGGGCCGTGGTGGAAGTGGCGGGCATCAAGAACGTCCTCACCAAATGTTTGGGGTCCAACAACCCCCACAATGCGGTCAAGGCTACCATGGTGGCGCTGAAACAACTGGCGTCTCCGGAAGCGGTGGCCGCCCGGCGCAACCGGCCTCTGGCGGAAATACTGGGATAGCGGGTAGCGGTCAGCTATCAGCGGTCAGCTTAAAACAAAGGCTGGCGGCAGTTGATCCGGGTAGCCGCAGGATTTGGTTTGCGACCTTGAAGATAACTACAAAACCAGAAATACCTTAACCGTAATTACTTTTGCGCTTTTAGCTGATCGCTGAAAGCTGAAAGCTGAGAGCTAAATCATGATTCTCGAAATAACCTTACGAAAGAGTCCCATCGGGCGGCCGCCGGAGCATCGGGTGACGTTAAAGACCCTGGGACTGACCCGCCTCCAGAAGACGGTGCGCCACCGGGAGACGCCGGCCATTGCCGGCATGGTCCGGCAGGTGAGCCATTTGGTGGAAGTGCGACAGGTCCCGGAAGGAGAGTAGCAGATGCGACTGTCAGAATTGCAGCCCAGCCCGGGGTCCAAACATAAAAAGAAGCGCGTCGGCCGCGGCCCCGGTTCGGGCTGGGGCAAGACCGCGGGCCGGGGCCATAAAGGACAGAACTCCAGGGCCGGCGGGCCTAAAGGTCCCGGCTTTGAAGGCGGCCAGATGCCCCTGACCCGGCGCATTCCCAAGCGCGGGTTCACCAATATCTTCCGGCAGGCCTGGACCATCGTCAACCTGCGGGATCTAAAGCGCTTCGCGGCGGATAGCGTGGTCGACGAAGCTGCCCTGAAAGAGGCCGGATTGGTGGGGGTCAAGACCCAAAGAATCAAGCTGTTGGCCCAGGGAGAAGTGACCGTACCCTTGACCGTTAAAGTGCAGGCGGTGAGCGCCCAGGCCCGGGAGCGCATCGAAGCTGCCGGAGGACGGGTGGAGGTCCTTTAGTGTCGGCTTTCGCCAGCATCGCCAAGATTCCCGAGCTGAAACGGCGCATTCTCTTCACGCTGCTCATGCTGGCCGTGTATCGTCTGGGCTGCCAGGTCCCGACCCCGGGGGTCGACCCCGAGGCCCTGATGGCCTTTTTCGCCCAGCAGCGCGGCACCATCTTCGGGCTGTTCGACATGTTTTCCGGCGGCGCCCTGGAGAAGCTCAGCGTCTTCGCCCTGGGGATCATGCCTTACATCAGCGCCTCCATCATCATCGAGCTGCTCAAGGTGGTGATCCCGGGGCTGGAAAAGCTTTATAAAGAGGGGGAGGCGGGCCAGAAGAAGATCAAACAGTACACCCGGTACGGCACGGTGGTCATCGCCGCCATTCAGGGGATGGGGATCGCCTGGGGGCTGGAGTCCATGACCGGCGGAGGCGGGCACATGCCGGTGGTGATGCACCCCGGCTGGGCCTTCCGCCTGATGACCGTGCTCACCCTGACGTCCGGCACCGCCTTCATCATGTGGCTGGGTGAAATGATTACCGAGCGGGGCATCGGCAACGGCATCTCCCTGATCATCTTTGCCGGCATCGTGGCCCGCCTGCCTTCCGCCATTATCAAGACCTTCGAATTGATGGGCACCGGCGAGATTTATCCGATCCTCATGGTGCTGTTGATCGTGGCCATGGTGTTAGTGGTGGGCTTCATCGTCTTCGTGGAGCGGGGGCAGCGCCGTATCCAGGTGCAATATGCCCGACGAGTAGTGGGCCGCCGCATGATGGGCGGCACAACCACCCATCTGCCTCTGAAGGTGAACACCTCCGGGGTCATTCCGCCCATTTTCGCCTCCTCGCTGCTGATGTTCCCGGCGACCATCGGCAGCTTCATCCACCTGGACTGGGTCAAGCGGGTGATGGAGGCCATTTCCCCTGGGGGCCTATATCACGAATTATTTTACGTGGGCCTGATTATCTTTTTCTGCTATTTCTATACCGCGGTGACCTTCAACCCGGTGGATGTGGCGGACAATTTGAAAAAATGGGGTGGCTATGTACCAGGGTTGCGGCCCGGGAAGCCCACCTCGGAATATATCGACCGGATTCTCACCCGCATCACCCTGGGGGGCGCGCTCTACGTTTCGGCGGTCTGCGTGCTGCCCAGCGTTTTGATTGGGAAGTTCAATGTTCCCTTTTATTTCGGTGGTACGGCCCTGCTGATCGTGGTGGGAGTGGCGATGGACACCATGAGCCAGATCGAATCGCATCTGCTCACCCGCCATTACGAGGGTTTCATGAAAAAACGTATGAGCCGGGTAAGGCGCTGATCTGAGACTAAGGAGGAAGGTATGAATTTGATCCTGTTGGGCGGTCCGGGAGCCGGCAAAGGCACCCAAGCCAAGAAACTCATCGAGAAATACGCGATTCCGCAGATCTCCACGGGCGACATTCTGCGCGCCGCGGTCAAAGCAGGCACCGAAATGGGCCGCAAGGCCAAAGAATATATGGATGCCGGGAAACTGGTGCCCGACGAGGTGGTAATCGGCATCATTAGAGACCGCCTGGCGCAGGCGGACGCCAAAAAGGGCTTTATTCTGGACGGCTTTCCCCGCACCGTGCCCCAGGCCGAGGCCCTGGACAAGGTGTTGGGCGGCTTGAGCGCCAAGATCGACCACGTGGTCAGCATTGACGTGGACGAAGAAGCTTTGGTGACCCGGCTCACCGGCCGCCGCACTTGCAAGAATGCGGCCTGCGGCCAGATGTTCCACATCAAGTTCACCCCGGCCAAGAAGGAAGGGATCTGCGATAAGTGCGGCGGCGAACTCTATCTGCGGGATGACGACAACGAAACCACGGTGCGCTCCCGCCTGGCCACTTACAACCAGGCCACCAAGCCCCTGATCGATTACTACACCAAGAAAGGGCTGGTACGGCCCATCGCCGGCGTTGGCGGCATCGACGATATCTATAACAAGATCGTGGGCATCCTGGGGGCCGGCAGCGGTTGTGCATGCTCCTGTGGCGGCGGTAAGCACTAAAACGATAAATGATTCTGCTGAAATCACCCCAGGAACTCGCCAAGATGGAGACGGCCAACCGCATCGTGGCCGAGATCCTGGTGGGGGTTAAAGAACGGGTGCAGCCCGGGATCGAGACCCGGGAACTGGACGAACTGGCGGAGGAGATGTGCCGCCAGCAAAAGGTGGAGCCGGCTTTCAAGGGCTACCGGGGCTATCCGCGCTCCATCTGCGTCTCGGTGAACGAGGAGGTCGTCCACGGCATCCCGGGAGCCCGTAAGATCAAGGCCGGGGATCTGGTGAGCCTCGATTTTGGGGTGAAATACCAGGGCTATTACGGGGATGCCGCGGTCACCGTGGCCGTGGGGGAGGTGGACTCCCGGGCCCGGAAGTTGATGGAGACCACCGAGACGGCTTTATACGCCGGCATCAGCCAGGCTAAGGTGGGGCAGCACCTCACGGATATCTCCCACGCGGTGCAAGGCGTGGTGGAGGGCGCTAAATTCGGGGTAATCAGGGAATTCGTGGGCCACGGCATCGGTCGCTCGCTCCATGAAGACCCGCAGATTCCGAATTTTGGGCTCCCGGGGCGGGGGCCGCTGCTGCAGGCGGGCATGACCCTGGCCATCGAACCCATGACCTCCATGGGGGCCTGGCAGGTGCGGATTCTGCAAGACGGCTGGACCGCGGTGACCCAGGACGGCTCTTACGCCGCCCACTTTGAGCACACCGTGGCCGTAACAGAAAACGGCCCCCTGATCTTGAGCCGGTTGTAGCGGGGGGGGGGGGGCGCCGGTCCGGGATAACCGGGCTGAGGAGACGCGAGTGGCGCCGCGGCTAGTTGATTTTGGCGAAGAAATGGATTATTATTCATGATTAACCTCTTGAAATAACTATAAAGACAAGGTAGATGCCCAAAGAAGACGCCATTGAAGGTGAAGGGACAGTAATCGAACCGCTGCCCAACGCCATGTTCCGGGTGGAACTGCCCAACGGGCATAAGGTTCTGGCCCACATTTCCGGGAAGATGCGGATGCATTACATCAAGATCCTTCCGGGAGATAAGGTCATATTGGAATTGTCTCCCTACGATTTGAGTCGTGGGCGTATCGTCTACCGGGTCAGATAGGACGTGAAAAATGAAGGTCAGGGCGTCAGTTAAAAAGATGTGCGTCAAGTGTAAGATTATCCGCCGTAAAGGGATCGTCCGGGTGATCTGCGAGAATCCGAAACACAAGCAGCGCCAGGGTTAACAGGGAGGGAAGGAATTGGCCAGAATTGCAGGGATCGATTTGCCCCGGAACAAGCGAATTGAGATCGCCCTTACCTATATTTTCGGCATTGGCCGCACCAGCGCGACCCGGGTGCTTCAGGAAGCCAAGGTAGATCCCGGCACCAAAACCGGGGAATTGACGGATGCCGAGATCACTAACATCCGCCAGGCCATCGACCATACTTGTAAAGTTGAAGGTGACCTGAGGCGGGAAGTTTCCATGAATATCAAACGCCTGATGGACCTGGGTTGTTACCGGGGTTTAAGACACCGCCGGGGCTTGCCGGTCCGGGGTCAACGCACCCACACCAATGCCCGCACCCGCAAGGGCCCGCGCCGCAGCGTGGTGGGCAAACGGAAAAAGGCGTAAGGAGACGTGATGGCCAAAGCGCAGGTACGCACCAAGAAGAAGAAGGAACGGAAAAATATTCCGATCGGGGTGGCCCACATCAAGGCCACTTTCAACAACACTCTGGTGACCATCACCGATCCCATCGGCAACGTGATCTCCTGGTCGTCCTCCGGGGTCCAGGGTTTCAAAGGCTCCCGCAAGGGAACGCCCTTTGCGGCGCAGCTGGCGGCCCAGGACGCGGCGAAAAAGGCCATGGAACACGGCATGCGCAACGTCGACGTTTATGTCAAGGGACCGGGGGCAGGCCGGGAGGCGGCACTCAGGGCCTTGCAATCCGCCGGTCTGACCATCAATTTGATCCGGGATGTCAGCCCCATTCCTCACAACGGCTGCCGTCCTCCTAAACGCCGTCGGGTCTAAAGAAGAGGTGACTGAAATTGGCTAGATATTTGGGACCGGTTTGCCGGCTCTGCCGCCGGGAAGGGATGCAGCTCTACCTTAAAGGCGACCGCTGTTATACGGATAAATGCGCCATCGACCGGCGCCATTACCCGCCGGGGCAGCACGGCCAGCGGCGCAGCAAGGTATCCGACTACGGCACGCAGCTCCGGGAAAAGCAGAAGGTCAGACGCATTTATGGGGTGCTGGAGAAACAGTTCAGCAGTTATTTCGAAAAGGCCGAACGGCAGAAAGGAGTGACCGGGACAAACCTGTTAGTCTTTCTGGAGCGGCGTCTGGACAATGTGGTGTACCGGTTGGGCTTTGCCAACTCCCGGTCTCAGGCCCGGCAGTTGGTGCGCCATAATCTCATTTTAATCAATGGCGCCAAGGTGAATCTGCCCTCGTACCTGGTGCGGAAGGGTGACGTGATCCAGGCCACCGAGAAGGGCCGCAACCTGCCGCTGATCAAAGATGCCATGGAGGCCGTAGCCCGGCGTGGCTGCCCGTCCTGGCTGGAGTTCAACAAGGATGAGGCCAAAGGTCAGGTGATCATGTTTCCCGGCCGGGAAGATATTACCATGCCCATTCAAGAACATTTGATTGTGGAGCTTTATTCCAAATAGAGAATCAGGATCCTTTATGGCCCGAAAATCGACGTCCCCGGCGAAAAGGCTGTGCCCCGGGGATGGCTTTTGTCCTGCTGAGGATGGGAGTTTTCGTTTGGGTCAGAAAAGCTGAGTAGTCTGAACGAGGGACCATGATCCATAAAAATTGGACCGATATAATCAAGCCCAAACGGTTGGAAGTGGATGGCGAGAGCCATAGCCGCCACTACGGCAAATTCACCTGCGAGCCGCTGGAGCGGGGCTTCGGCACCACCCTGGGAAATGCCTTGCGACGGGTTTTGCTCTCATCTCTCCGGGGATCGGCGATTACCGCGGTCCGCCTCAAGGATGTGCATCACGAATTTTCTGCGATCCCCGGGGTTAGAGAAGATGTCACAGAAATCCTCCTCAATCTGAAACAGGTGCGCCTGAGGCTGCTCAGCGATGGCGTCAGGATCCTGCACCTGGAGGCCGCGGGTGAAAGAGAGGTCAAGGCCGGCGATATTGAGACGGAAGGCGTGGTGGAGATACTTAACCCCGAGCACCACATTGCCTCTCTGGCTGGGGACGGCCAGCTCGATATCGAAATGACGGTCAAGACCGGCAAGGGCTTTGTTCCCGCGGAAGCCAACAAGGATGAGGATCAGGCCATCGGCTATATCCCCCTGGACGCCAGTTTCGCCCCCATCCGCAAGGTGAATTACGTGGTCACCCAGGCCCGGGTGGGGCAACGTACCGACTATGACAAGCTAACCATGGAGGTGTGGACCGACGGCAGCGTCAGCCCGGAGAATGCGGTGGCCTATGCCGCCAAGATTCTCAAAGAGCACCTGACCATGTTCATTAACTTCGAAGAGGAGCCGACGGGGCTGGAGGAGAAGTCGACGGAAGAGCCGCCCACCCTGAACGAGAACCTCTACCGCAGCGTCAATGAACTGGAGTTGTCGGTGCGGGCCGCCAACTGTTTGCGCAACGCCAACATTCGCTACATCGGCGAGTTGGTGCAGAAGAGCGAGCAGGAGATGCTCAAGACCAAGAATTTCGGCCGCAAGTCCTTGAATGAGATCAAAGAGATCCTCACGGAAATGGGGCTGCACTTGGGAATGAAGCTGGATAACTTTATGCCTCCGGACCAGATGCCGGAAAGGAAGGAAGAAGTCGCATGAGGCACTTAAAAGCCGGCCGGCGTCTCGGGCGCACCACGGAGCATCGCCTGGCCATGCTGCGCAACCTGATCACCTCCCTGCTGGAGACCGAAAGGGTGGAAACCACCCGGGCCAAGGCCAAAGAGGCGCGCCAGTGGGCGGAGAAGGTCATTACTCTGGCCAAGCGGGGCGACCTGCACGCCCGGCGTCTGACTCAGGCGGTGGTGCGTTCCAAGAAGGTGGTGGCCAAGCTCTTCGGCGAACTTAAGGAGCGGTACCAGGACCGCCCCGGCGGCTACACCCGCATCATCCCCCTGGGGGTGAGGTTGGGCGATGGCGCTGCCATGTCCATCTTAGAACTGGTGGACCGTCCGGAGAAGCTGCCCAAGGCCAAGGCCAAGAAGGCCGCGGCCAGTTAAACGATTCTACGACCGCGAGTGGCGGGCGGAGACGTCCGCCTTGGCGAACCTTAATTGGGGCACAGGCGCAAGCTTGACCCCGTGAACCTCCCTGCCTGGCTTTCCCCCCCCGATCCTGGCTCACAAAGGTGCAAGCGGCGGCCGGTCCGGACAATTTTTTGCTAATTTATCTTATTGATAATTCAAGGTAAAGGGAATTGCCGGTGAATCCGCGGGAAAAAAAGGTTTGACATCTCTTTTTATCTAGACTAAAGTCGCAGCTAATTATATAGGTATATTTACCTAATTTCGGCTAGTAAACATACCCATTTGGCAGTTAAGTTCTTTGTCAGGCATGATGACAAAAAACCGGCCAATTGTCCGGGGCTGATGGCAGAACGTATCGGCTCCCTCCGGATTGTCCCATAACAAAGGAGGTTCTGGATGGCGAATCGGATAATATTGAGCGCGGTGATAACCCTGGCCCTAACTTTTTCACCCAGCCTGGCCTTTTCAGTGCCCACTAAGGGCGTAAAAAAGAAATCCTCTTCTTCCAACTCCAAGACCCAAAGCAAGGTAAGTAAAAAGAGCAAATCCGGGAATAAGGCAGGCAAAAGCCGCAGCCGTTCCCAGGAAGATACCCCAGACGTGGTGCAGTCTGCCATCGTGCCGAGCTACAGCCCCACGCCTAGCCGCGCCTCGGTGCCGGAAACCCCGCCTTTAATGAAGGTCACGCCGCAACGGGATGGCAAATTTATCCTGGAACCCCTATCGCCCAAGAAACCGGGGACCCCGCTGACCAAGCCGTCGTCCAAGCCGGACATTGCGAGGGATCAGTCGTCGCTGCAGACCGAACCCAAATACAACCGGTTTGAGCCCTGGGATTTCTCCGAGTTGATCCTGACCCAGGCCAAATACTATCGCGACACCCCGTATAGCCGCGGCGGCTCCCTGCAGACCGGTTCCGCCACCGACTGCTCCGGGTTCGTCCAATACATCTACCACGGCTTTAAAATCGATCTGCCCCGGTCCAGCGCCGAGCAGGCTCAGGTGGGCAAGGTCGTGACCCAAAATATGGATTTTTCCAAATTACTTCCCGGAGATCTACTCTTCTTCCGCCGGGGCGGCTACTCAGTGGGCCATGCCGGCATCTATCTGGGAGAAGGCAAGATGATTCACGCCTCCAACCACCGCAACGGGGTTACGGTCACGGATTTGCGGCAGCCTTACTACGAAGGCACCTTCGTCGTGGCCAAACGCGTTTTCGAAGTGCGTTACCCCAATTAGCAGCAAGTCTCAGGGCCGGCTTTTCTCAGCCGGCGGCAATGGATTTAATCGCAACGAGCCGCAGGATAGTATAGGTCAGGGTGAAGCGCGTCTTCGGCCCGCGACCCCAAGTCTCTAAGCGCCACAGATTTCACGGCGCACCGCTTAAAGGAGCGGCCTTCCTTTTATTCCTGTCTGTTACCTTGAGTCACTAAGCCCGCCAAGGCCATAGGGGCGCCACCCAGGCGTAAACCAAGAGCCGCGCGCCAACCCCGGACCGTTTAATTATGGGATAAATCTGTTAAAAAAATTACCAGATAATATTTCTGAGGTAAATTATTCAGCGGATTACCTGGTAGCCATGGAATTCCCTTGCCATGGGCTGGCATTTTCGTTATTTTGGATAGCAAGAATTAGCACCAGATGATTTGACGGCCGTGGGTGAGAATGAAGCCCGGCGGTTTAGATTTTCTTGCAGTTGGGGGATGGCCAAGGTGGGTTCACCTGGGGGTTTGGAGGCGCGGTTAATCGAGAAATACCCGATGCTGCGGTACTTCACCGACCGGCCTTTCGGGGTGGAGATCGAGAGCTTCGGGCTGAAATATTCCATTAGCACTGGCGACCGTCAGATCATCCCGCCTTACAAGATTATGAATCGGCTTCAGGATGGGACGCTATTGCCCAGGGTTTTTCAAAACCGGGGTATCGTCCTGAACGGCTTTTCCCCCGAGGAGACGCCTTACGCAGCCTGGTCTTTCGTCCTGGACGACACCATCAAGGGGGCCGGCGGCAACGAGCTGGTGAGCCCAATTCTTACCGGCTTCAAGGGTCTGGTGGAATTATACGAGGTCCTGCTGTTGCTCCAGGAGTTTCCTGAACTTCAGGTCAACGAAACCTGCGGCTTTCACGTGCACCACGGGGTGGACCGGTCCAAGTTCGATAACCGGGAACTCTTCCAGTTGATGCGGATCATCTCCATTTTCGAGGGCTATATCTACCATCTGCTGCCGGAGGAGCGGCGCCGGTCCGAGACCTGCCGGCCCCTGGAAGTGGACCTCTACGATTGGTACCGGCGGGAAGGCTCCGAAGAAGATATCCCCCGGGTGCAGAGCCTGTGGTATTCGCCGGAGAACCGGGACGACCTCAAGACGCCGCGGCATAACAAATTCCATCCCACCCGCTACCACGGCCTCAACCTGCATTCCTACTGGTACCGGGGCACCATCGAATTTCGCTATTTTCCTTCGGTTATCGACCAGCCGGAGGAATTGATGCAGTGGATCATCTTCACGCAATTTCTGGTGGAGTGGAGCAAGGGTCGACGGCCGATCCTGGAGTATGTCTCCCAGCCGAATAAATGGTTCAACACGTTATACAAGATCTATCTCGGCGCCGGGATGTTGTCCCACATTATCTTTCCCGGGCCGACCAGGGAGGAAAACGTTAACCACCATGATTACCGGCGGCATTCAGACGCATGATTTCCTGACCCGGCTCCAGAAAGTCGAAGACACCCTGCCCCCTTTGTTGCTGGAGATGGCCCGGGTGATGGAGCGCATGATCCAGGAGATCGCCAACCCGCAAGTGGGGGATATCCGAAGACTTCATGAGGAATTGCGGCAATTGATCGGTGATGGGGAGGGCCTACGGGCCATTTGCGGCACGGAAGGCAAGCTTTGCAACCAGTGCCCCTTTGGGGCTTATCTGCCATCGGGGTTCCCCTATGCCTCGGAAAAACAGGCTTTGTGCCTTCCCTGGATCGTGGTGGTGCATCCCATGCCCAGCCAAGCCCCGGCTACGGATTAACCTGATTTAATCAGGACCTTAGGCCCGGGGTTCTCCCACTCCTATCAGGTTGAGAGTCGCCTTTGGGGGAGCATGAGGGCGGCAAACGTTGGCAAGGAGGGAATCGGGTAGATCCCTTATCATCTAATAAGCGATAATGCTGATTTATAAGGTAGTTCGTTATCCCTGATCGTAGAGCTCATGGATAAAAACCTCATAGTTACCATCTCCGTTCTGCTGCAAGTTGCCGCGGTGCTGATCCAGCTTACCGCGGCAGTGTATGCCTTGAGGCTGATCCGGGTTACCGGCAAAAGCCGGGCCTGGGTGCTGGTTTCGGCAGGCTTCTGTATCATGGCGCTGCGGCGCTCCATCTCGGTGGTAAGGGTGCTTGGCGGAGACCCGAGTAATCCCGCGGACCCTCTGGACGACTTCCTGGCCCTGGCGATTTCCGGCGTCATGTTGGCCGGGGTCATCTACATCGCCCCCTTGTTTCTCACCATCAAACGGGCCGCCGAAGCCCTGCAACGCTCCAAAGAGGACCTGGAAATCAAAGTGGCGGAGCGCACCGAAGAGTTGCGCGACGCCAATGTCCGACTGTCGGTGGAACTGGACGAGCGCCGCCGGGCCGAACTCAAGCTGGCCCAATACGCCGCAGACCTGTCCCGCTCCAATGCCGACCTGGAGCAGTTCGCCTACGTGGCCTCCCATGATTTACAGGAGCCCTTGCGCATGGTGGCCAGCTTCACCCAGCTCCTGGCCCGAAGATACCAGGGCCAGCTAGATCGGGACGCTGACGAGTTCATTGGCTTCGCCGTGGACGGAGCCAACCGGATGCAACAGCTCATCAACGACTTGCTGTTTTACTCCCGGGTGGGAACCAGGGGCAAACCCCCGGCCCCCACGGACTTAAGCGAGGTTCTGAGCAATGCCGAGGCCAATCTCCATGAGGTCATCAAGGAGAGTAAGGCTGAGGTGACCCACAGCCCCCTGCCCATTGTGGACGGGGACCAGGTGCAGTTGACCCAGTTGCTCCAAAACCTCCTGGCCAACGCCATCAAATTCCGTGGCCAGGAGCCGCCGCGGATTCAGGTGTCGGCCCAGGCCCAGGACGGCGATTGGCTCCTGGCGGTGCGGGATAATGGAATCGGTATCTCCAAAGAGCATCAGGAGCGCATCTTTGCCATTTTTCAAAGGCTACACGCACGCGACGAATATCCCGGCACCGGCATCGGTCAGGCCGTCTGCAAGAAGATCGTGGAACGCCACGGTGGCCGTATCTGGGTAGAATCGGGGCCGGGCCAGGGGACAACTTTTTATTTCAACCTTCCAGGAGCGAGGAGAGATGACCGAAAACAGGAGCTGCAGGCCGATTGAGATCTTGATGGTGGAAGACAATCCCGGGGATGTGCGGCTGACCATAGAGGCCCTGAAAGAGGGCAAGGTGCGCAATAACCTGACCACCGTGGAAGACGGCGAGGCGGCCATGAAATTTCTGCGCCGGCAGGGCCCGTATAGTAAAATGCCGCGACCTGATCTGGTCCTGCTGGACCTAAACCTGCCCAAGAAGAACGGCCGGGAAGTGCTGGCGGAGATCAAGGATGATCCCGACCTGAAGCGCATCCCGGTGGTGATCCTGACGGTGTCCGAAGCCGAACAGGACATTATCAAGAGTTATAACCTCCATGCCAACTGCTACATCACCAAACCGGTGAACCTGGAACAGTTCATCAAGGTGGTCAGGTCCATCGAAGATTTCTGGTTGTCGATAGTGATGCTGCCTCCGAGGTGATTGCGGTGAGTAACGGCACGGTCAAGATTCTGCTGGTGGAGGATAATCCCGGCGACGCCCGGCTTATCCGGGAGATGCTGGCGGAATCCCAGGAACCCAGGTTTGCGATCGATTTGGTCCCTCTACTCTCGACCGGACTGGAGAGACTGGCCGAGGATGGGATCGACCTGGTCTTGCTGGATCTGGGCCTGCCGGACAGCCGCGGCCTGGACACCTTCGTCCGGGCTTACGCCCAGGCCCCGCAGGTTCCTTTCGTGGTCTTAAGCGGACTCAACGATGAGGCGGTGGCTCTCGCCGCGGTGCGGGCGGGGGCCCAGGACTATCTGGTCAAGGGCCAGACGGACGGCATCATGCTCTTCCGGGCTATCCGCTACGCCACGGAACGGAAAAAGGTGGAGGAGGACCTGCGGCGGGCCAACGAGGAACTGCGCCAGGAAATTGAGGTGAGGCGGGCGGCCGAGATGGCGGTGGAGGCAGAGCGGCAACGGCTCTTCGCCCTGCTGGACGGGCTGCCGGCCATGGTGCACTTGAAGGCGACGGATTTTTCCATCCGGTTCGCCAACCGCATGTTTCGAAAAATCTTCGGGGATTGGGAAGGCAAGCGCTGTTTCGAAGTGGTGCAGGGAAGTAGCGAACCTTGTGAAAATTGTCCCTCGCGGGGGGTTTTCGAGACCGGCACGATTAATGAGGCCGAATGGCTAGCCCCCAACCGCCAAACTTTTCAGATTTACAATTACCCATTTTTCGAAGCAGACGGCTCTCCCCAAGTGTTGACGCTGGGTTTCGACATCACCCGGCGCAAGCAGGCGGAGGAGAGACTGCGGCAGAGCCAGATCCGTCTGGCCGAGGCGCAAAGAATCGCGCGCCTGGGGCACTGGGAATGGGATCTTCGCTCCGGCCAGATTATCTTGTCCAAGGAGGTCTACCGGATCATTGGGTTGACCCCGGAGGAATTTACCCCTTCCCTGGAATCGATTTTGAGCTGCGTGCACCCGGAAGATAAGGAGCGGGTAAGCCAGAGGATCAGCGACACCCTGGCGGGAGTGAAACCTTATAATCTGGTGAGCCGCTTCGTCCGGCCCAATGGTTCAGTCCGTTACGTCCACGCCCAGGCGGAAGCGGTCTTCGACGAGAACGGCAAGCCGCAACGCCTGTTGGGGACGGCCCAGGACATTACGGAGCGCCGGCAGGCGGAAATGCGGCTGCGAGCCAGCGAAGAGCGCTTCCGGGCAATTTTTGAGGGCGCGGGTCTGGGTATCGTCCTGTGGGATCTGGAGGGGCGGATCATGACCGCCAACGCCGCCCAACTCAGGATGCTGGGCTACCGGGAGGAGGAACTGCGAGGCAAAACCTTTCTGGAAATCACTCACCCCGAGGACCGTGCCAGGAGTGTGGAATTATTCACTGAACTCAAGACCGGGCGGCGTGATAATTACCAGCTGGAAAAGCGTTTCTTGCGCCAAGACAGCTCGGATTTTTGGGCCCGGGTGACGGCTTCCCTGGTCCGGGGCCTTGAGGGCGATCCACGCTACTGCATCAGTACGGTGGAAGACATCACGGCCCGCAAAGAAACGCATGAGAAACTGCGGGAATCGGAAAAGAACTTGCGCCTGTTGGCCTCGCAACTGTTGACCGCCCAAGAGGACGAACGCCGGCGGATCTCGCGGGAATTGCACGATGAACTGGGGCAAGCCCTGCTGGTTTTGAAACTCCAGGCCAAATCCATCGAGAATGAGCTGCAACCGGAGCAGGAACAAATCCGGAATGAATGCCGTGAGATGCGGGCTAATCTGGACCAGGTGGTGGATAATGTCCGGCGCCTATCCCGGGATTTGAGCCCCACGATGCTGGAAGACCTGGGCCTGTCCGCCGCGATCCATCGTCTCATCCGGGACTTCAGCAGACATTACCACATTGAATGCAAGGTGCAGGAAACCAATATCGACGACCTGTTCCCCATGGAGGCCCGGGTCACGATCTATCGCATTTTTCAGGAATGTCTCACTAATATCGGCAAGCACTCTCAGGCCAGCCAGTTGACGGCATCCATCAACAAGACCCATAACCATATCTCTTTTATCATCCAGGACAACGGCAAAGGCTTTAACCGGGCTCAGCGACGCCAGCAAGGCGCGGGCCAGGGCATGGGGTTGGCGGCCATGGAGGAGCGGGCCCGGATGGTGGGCGGGGTTCTCTCCATCTGGAGCCAGGAGGGCGCCGGCACCAGGATTGCCTTTGATATGCCTTACTTCCCCAAGAGCGAATAGGATGACCGGAGACGGGAGACGGAAGACCGGAGAGGTATTGACCTCGGTCTCTGGTCACCCGTCAATTTTTTTTGGCCTGAGCCAGGGTTATTTGGCGCCAGCCGGGGGGCTCTCCAGGAAGGTGCGCAGGTCCTGGAGCTGTTGGGAGGCGGTTGGGGCCGCCAGGTCCCACAGGACGATGAGCATGGCCCCCATGATGCCCTGACCCCAAGAGCAACTGCACTTGACGGTGGGTTCCAGTTTGGGGGGGCCCAGGATGGCGGTGAGGTCGGCGATGAATTCCCGGCCCAGGGTGGAGGCGGGCAAATTCAGGGAGACCTGGTCGGCAAACAGGGTCAGGGAGAATTCCACTTCCTCGGCGTCCTCTACGGCGCCGGCGGCGCGGGCCCGCCCGTCAATGGTCGAGACCTTGCGACGTTGTTCCTGATGGTCGAGGATTATTTCCCAGTTTGGTGACATGCGACACCTAGAGCATCTGTTTCAGGCGGGCGGCAAAGCCGGGGAGTTTCAGGGCCTCCTCGACCCGCCCCAGTCCCAGCAGGGCGAAGCCTTTGCCAGACAGGGCTTCATCCAGGTCCGGGGCGTATTTCAGGATCTTGTCAAAACAGATTAACGCTTCGTCGTAGTGCTGTAGCTCCACGAGGGTAGTCCCTTTATAGACCAGGGCCTCGACGCTGCCGGGGTCGAGTTGCAGGGCGAGGTTGTAGCATTCCAGGGCCTTTTCCGGCCGGCCGGCCTCGGCCAGCATCCGGGCGGCGTCCAGGTAGGGCCGGCGCTGGTCCTCCTCCTGTTGCGCCTTGCGGGTTTCCAGATAGGCATTGAGTATGTGGGCGTCGCCATCGGAGAAGGCGGGCACCCCATGTCCCGGCAGTAAGAAGTCCACCTCGTAAGACACCAGGCTGCCGAGGGAGGCGATGATCTGTTCCTTGTTTCCCAGTCGCTTGTCGGCATCGGAGAGGATGTTCTCGGTAGGGGTGCTGGGAAAGACCGTGTCCCCGGAAAAGAGGATCCGGTTTTGGCGTTCATAGAGGCAGATGTCGCCGGCGGTGTGGCCCGGGGTGTGCAGCACTTCCAGGGAATGCGGTCCCGCCTGGAGACACTCGCCGCCCCGGAGGATCACCACCTGGTCGGCGCGGCCGGCCTTTTCCATGATCTTCATGAAGGGCACGCCACTAAAATTGATGAAGGGCAGGGTGTCGATGTGCCCATAGACCTTGGGGTTGCACCAGTCGAAGAGCTCCCCCATACCCCCCACGTGATCGAAGTGGCAATGGGTGACGAAAAGCTGTTCCAGGAGGGAGATATCGAAGACCTGGCTCAATTCATTGAGCAGGCCGTAGAAGTTGCCGGCGTCGATCAGGGTGCGGCCTTCGTTGAGGACATAGACGTTGCAGCTCATGCCCGCTTCTTCAACCCACCAGATGCCTTCCAGCCTGGGGTCGTATTCACCTAAGTGGATCATTACTCCTCCTGAGGGGACCGGAGACGGGGGACGGAAGACCGGAGCAGTTTTTGGCCCCGGTCTCCCGTCTTCGGTCTTCCGTCTTCGTTTCAGCCTATAATTGGCTGCGCTGCTAGCTGATAACTGAAAGCTAAACGCTGAAAGCTACTTATCCCAGCGGCTGGCCCAGGATATCGCTTAGGCGCCGGATCATCTCGGCCCGCCCGGCCGCGGGGAAGCGCCATTCCACCAGGAGCAGGGCGCCTTCTTCGTCAATCTGACTGCCGCCCACCTGAATGCGGGGCGGCTCCTGAGGTTCCCCCAGCAGCCCGGTAAAGTACTCTAACAGGCGCTCTCCGTCAAAATCCCGGCTCACTTCCAGGGAGAGGAAATCGGGGCCCATCACCGCGTAAAAGAAGAGGGGATCGTGATAAGGACGCTCGTACGGGGGTTGAGCCTGGCCTTCCAGGATCAGGCGACGGGAGCGGGCTTCCTGGCGAAAGAGGAGAAATTGCCAACGTTCCGCCAATGGTGTTTCCTTTCCGGTATTGGCCGGAATTCTACCCGGTTTTCCGGGGAATGTCAATTGGGGCCGCCTCGGCAAGGAGAATTCTATTTCCTGCCTTGACCGCCGCCGGGTTGTTTTACGTCATCAAAACAGGACCAAAAGGCCACCGAGTTCGGGGCGTCCACCCTCTCACAAAGTTGCCTGCCTTTGGCCAGGGAGAGATACTTTTGATAAGCAGCCTCATCCCCGACATATAAGGTTTTGGAGCCCTCATCGGCGTAAACGTGGTAAACTTCGCCATCGCCACTGAAGGTAGTAATTTTTCCCCTGGGGATGGCATCCAGCATCGCCTGTCTCTTGGGGGTGGTATCATTCACTTCCCAGGCCTTGAAGCCGGCGTCGGTAAGAACATATTCCGTCACCACGAGGTGCTGGGTGCCCTGCCCCCCGGCGCAAGCGCTGAAAAACAAGGTGCATAAGACTAAAAAGAATGCTCCGTAAAATTCAACCTTCCGGCAGTTGGTCATCAGGCGCTCCTCTTGACTAAGATGTCCCCAGGGGATCCCCATAACTATTATAAGTCGGGAGCCTCATCGGTAGGATTATACTAAGGTGCGGTGAATCCAGCAATCCCCGCGGCGGTCACAATCGAGCCGCGGGAGGAATTAGCTAAAATGCGGAATGGTAATGGGCCACAAGCAAAGTTGGTGGGAAGACAGGCGGTTTGGAGCGGTCATCAGGAAAACGTCTTAGGCTGCCTCACATTGGAGAATTTTGGTTTACAGAAATCTAATTCATGCTGAGGTGATTCCTTCCTTGATAGCATATTTGGTCAGATCGGCAATGTTACTTATTTTCAATTTGTGCATCAATTGGGTCCGATGAGTCTCCACAGTTTTTGCACTGATATATAAAATTTCGGCAATTTGGCTGGAAGTTTTGCCTTCAACGACAAGTTGCAGCACCTCACGTTCTCTAGGAGTGAGTATGGTATAAATTAATGGTTCGGGCCCAGACTGCCCCGTAACATAGCTGGCGACCACGACATCAGTGATATCGGGGCTAAGGTAGGACTTGCCTGCCCTGACGACTACCTGGATCGCCTTGGCCAATTCTTTAAAGGCGCAATCTTTAAGTAAATAACCAGAGGCGCCGGCCTTGAGCATGTTTATCACAAAGCGCCCGTCATCGTGCATGGAAAGAGCAATAATCTTGATGTTGGGAAAGTCGCGGGTGATCTTGCGCGTGGCCTCAATGCCGTTTAGCCCGGGCATACTTATATCCATGATGACTACATCCGGCTGTAATTCCTCCACCAACTTAACCGTGGCCCGGCCATCCCCAACGGTGGCGATTATCTCCAGGTCCGGTTCATTTTCCAGCAAAGATCGGAGACCATCCCGCACGATCTGATGATCATCGGCAATTAAGACCCTGATCTTGGTTGTCATATTTTCTCACTCAAAGCCGGTCCCCAGCGAAGAAACCCGGTTTCATATAGGAGTCATCACCGCGGCTTGCGGCTAATTTCTTAGGCCCTCTTGCCGCAGGCGGCTTAGGACATAGCGTAGTAAACTTTATCAAAAAGTTCAATATATAATTATAATTATTAAAAAATACTGGCATAGCAGATAAGCAAGGGTGCATTTGGCTAATTGGGATTTCTAACCCATGGCTGAAAGGAGAGTAAGCCACCGATGAATTACCGTTATCCTTAACTTTAAAAAGTTGATAAAAAGCACGAAACTGTTTGATAATTGCCAATCTGCCTGGATTAGTGCTTTTTTTCACTACCGGTAAGCGGGAGACTTGACAGTGGAGGGCAGAGAAAATAAACTTATACATTCCAGATTGTTCACCAAAGTCCCGTGAAAAATATACGAAGAAGGTAAGGTGCGAAAGATGAAAATGTATCTGATGACTCCGGGCCCGACCCCGGTGGCCCCGGAAACCCAACTGGCCATGGCCCAGCCCATAATTCATCACCGGTCCCCCCAGTTCATGGAGATCCTGGGTAAGGTGCGGGAGGACTTAAAATACCTGTTCCAGACGGAGCAGGAAGTGCTGATCTTTGCCGCCACCGGCACCGGCGCCATGGAAGGGGCGGTAATCAATACCTTGAGCGCCGGCGACACGGCCCTGGTGATCGACGGCGGGAAATTCGGCGAACGCTGGACCGAATTGTGCAACGTTTACGGGGTCAAGGTGGAGCGGCTGGCAGTGGAATGGGGCCATGCGGTCGACCCCAAGGCCGTGGCCAAGATGCTGGACGCCAACCCGGCCATCAAGGCAGTCTTCGTCCAGGCCAATGAGACCTCCACCGCGGTGCAGCACCCGGTGCAGGAACTGGCCGCGGTGACCAAGGCCCGGCCCGGCACCATCCTGGTGGTGGACGCCATTTCGGCCCTGGGCGGCGTGCCGATGCCCATGGATAAATGGGGCATCGACGTCCTGGTGGCCGGTTCGCAGAAGGCCATGATGCTGCCGCCTGGGTTGGCCTTTGTGGCGCTCTCCCCCAAGGCCTGGGAGTTCGTTAAGACCTCCAAGCTGCCCAAATACTACTTCGATTTTGCCAAGGCGCTGAAATCCGCCGACAAGAACCAGACGCCCTATACCTCGCCGGTGTCCCTGATCCTGGGCCTGCGGGAAGTGCTGACCAAGATCCGCCAGGTGGGGCTCGAAAAGATCTTCGCCCACAACCGGCGGCTGTCCCTGGCCACCAAGGCAGCCATGAAGGCCATGGGGCTTAAGCTTTATTCCAAGGATAATCCCTCGGACGTCCTCACCGCGGTGGAGACACCGGTGGACGGCCAGAAGGTGGTGGCCGAACTGCGGAAAAAGGGTATCTGGATCGCCGGCGGCCAGGCACAGGCCAAGGGCAAAATCATCCGCATCGCCCACATGGGCTTCATCGACACGGTGGACCTGCTGGGCACCATCGGCGGCCTGGAAGAGGTCTTCAATCAGTTGGGGTATAAAGTGGCGCCGGGCGTGGGACTGAAGGCCGCCCAGGAGATCTTGAGCAAGGAGGCAGCAGTATGAAGGTCCTCATCAGCGACAACCTTCACGAAGCCGGGGTTGCGGTCCTGGAGGCCCAGCCCAACATCGAGGTGGTGAACCGGCCGGGCATGAAACCCGAGGAGCTGAAGGAAGTCATCAAGGACGCCGACGCTCTGGTGATCCGCAGCGCCACCAAAGTGACGGCGGAACTCATCGCCGCCGCTCCCCGTCTGAAGGTGGTGGGCCGGGCCGGCACCGGCCTGGACAACGTGGACATCCCCGCGGCCAGCAAGGCCGGCATTGTGGTGATGAATACCCCCGGGGGCAATACCATTACCACCGGGGAGCACGCCCTATCCCTGATGATGGCCCTGGCCCGCAACATTCCCCAGGCGAGCCAGTCCATGCGCGAGGGCAAATGGGAGAAGAAAAAGTTTCAGGGCACCGAGCTGTTCAACAAGACCCTGGGGATCATCGGCATGGGGCGGATCGGCACCGTGGTGGCCGAACGGGCCCTGGGCCTGAGGATGCGGGTTTTGGCTTACGATCCCTTCATCACCCAGGAAGTGGCCGCTAATCTGGGGGTGGAACTGGCCTCCCTGGATGAACTCATGGCCCGCTCCGATTTCATCACCCTGCACACTCCCAAAACCAAGGACACGGCCAAACTCCTGAACCGGGAGGCCTTCAAGAAGATGAAGCCCGGGGTGCGCATCATCAACTGCGCCCGGGGCGGCCTCATCGACGAAGAGGCCCTGTTGGAGGCCCTAAAAGCCGGCAAGGTGGCCGGCGCCGCCCTGGACGTCTATGAAACGGAGCCGCCGGGCGCCGATTTTCCGTTGCGCGAGCAGCCTAACGTCATCTGCACCCCGCACCTGGGGGCCTCCACCGAAGAGGCCCAGGCCAACGTAGCGGTGGCCGTCTGCGAGCAGATCGTGGAACTGCTGCTCTACGGCACCATCAAAAACTCGGTGAACGCCCCATCGGTGAGCCAGGAGACCATGGTCAAGCTGAAGCCCTACCTCACCCTGGCCGAGGCCCTGGGGGCCTTCCAGGCCCAAATGACCGAGGGCGCCATCTCTTCGGTGGCCATCGCCTATGTCGGCGAAGTCTCTCAACTGGATACCAAGCCTTTGACCCACTCCCTGCTCAAGGGGCTGCTCCAACCGGTGATGCACGACGAAGTGAATTACGTCAACGCCCCGGCCATGGCCGCGGCCCGGGGGATCCACATCAGTGAGGAGAAAGTGGCCTCGACGGAGGACTTCTCAACCCTGATCCGCCTGACAGTGCGGGCCAATAACGAAGAGAACACCGTGGCCGGCACCATCTTCGGCAAATATGAGCCGAGATTGGTGCGGATCAATAAGTTCCGCCTGGAGGCCACCCCCGAGGGGCATATGCTTTTCATCTACAACACTGATCGCCCGGGGGTCATCGGCGCCATCGGCAGCACCATCGGCAAGCACAAGATCAATATCGCCCGGATGACCGTGGGCCAGGAACGGGAGCGGGGTCAAAACATCATCCTGCTCACCACCGACACCCCGTTGACCCCGGAATGCCTCAAAGATGTGCGGGCCCTGGAACACGTGGCCGAAGCCATCCAATTGGAGTTATAGCCGGTCCAGAACCTCACCGCGGAGGTCAACATGCCAGATGCCGAAGACAAAGGCTATACCGTTAAGGATCGGCGGTTTCATCAGCTGAGCGAGGAAGAGAAGGCTGAAGCCCGGGAGGCCGGGTCTCCCCAGGAGCAGGCCTTTAAAGAGGCGGCCCAGAAGGCTGTCTCCGGAGCCGCCGGGCCGGAAATCACCTTCTCTTCCCTCATCTTCTCCCTGAGTTCCACCGCGTTCATGCAATTGGGAGCCATTCCCGACCCCAATACAGGCAAGACCGAAAAGGACCTGCCCATGGCCAAACAGACCATAGACCTCTTGGGGGTGCTCCGGGAAAAGACCCGGAACAATCTGGATTCGGAGGAAGAAAACCTGTTTGACCACCTGCTCTATGATCTGCGCATGGCGTACATCAAGGAGGTGGGTTAAATTTCTGGTATTAAACTCCGCAGTCTTTCCCGGGCAAGCTTTTTGGAAAAGGGCTGATAATTTTTAAAGATTGCCTATCTGGAGACTTTGCCTGTGACGAATCCCTCAGGTTCTTTTTTTGATAGAAAAACTATTATATTTATTATATTGTTAGGTTTGTTGTCTTTTTTCTTTAATATTGCGCTATTTATAATTTTTATTGTAGTTATATTTCTTTTGTGCTTTTTTGTATGCAAGTATCCGGGTAGATATAATGTAGGCTTTAAGCGGTGTCTTGAGAATCTAATCATTCTATCATTGTCATTTTTTCTAATGATTCTGGCCTTTGAATCTTACTTACGTATTGGGCAGCCGCAATTTCTCAAATTAGAAAATAGTATACTTGGAGAGTTTTCAGATTACCAGAAACGGGGGTATCTAGATGAGAAGGTGTTCCACAAGCCGGATGGGACCTTCAGAATATTAGGGTTGGGAGATTCCTTTGCCAGGAATTTGACCTGGACACACCAGAATTATCATGATTACCTACAGGACTGGTTTCTTAAAGTCGGCCAGAGCAACGTCGAGGTGATTAATGCCGGCATGGAAGGAACGGGGCCGGGATATTTCTGGCATATTTTAAGGAAGTACGGTCCTCGGCTCCGGCCCGACCTGGTTATAGTCGGCTTTTTTATGGATGACTTTTCGCGCATGGATTTCAATGTTACCTTTCGTGGGTCTTATGGGCTTAAAGACTGTGTCGAACCCCTCCAGGAATTCTTTTACCTCTGTCAATTTAAAAATTGGTGGTTATATCAGCTAAGTTACAGGAATTATATCATTTGGTGGGATAGAAAAGAAAAGGCTAAGGAAGAAGTAAACAAACCGATTGAAAAGGAAGCTACGTTTTCGGAGAAAAGATTTATGGAGATTGAAAGGGACAGATCGTGGATAATACAGGAAAAGAATAAGCATCGATTTATTGAATTAATTAATAAAAAAGCTAATGTAATCTTGAAGATAAGAGATTGGTGTAATGATAGGAATGTTCGTTTATTAATCGCAATATTCCCAGATCAATTTCAGGTGGATGATAAACTGCTAAACAAAATAAGGGTTACTTATAAATTAGAAAGTGAATCACTGGATATAAATTTTCCAAATAAATTATTATCTGATTTTTGTCGGCAAAATGATATAGAATTTATAGATATGGTGCCTAGTTTTCAAAAAGTTGCAGCTTCTAAAGAATTATATAGAATTAATGACACCCACTGGAGTGCCGAGGGAAATCTTCTGGCTGCGGAGATTCTTTTTAACAGGATTCAAGAAGAGCAATTGACTAAAACAAGCCAGATAAATTAAATCAGTTTCCTTATCGGTTCAATGGCAAAAAGTTATAGGCAGCTGTGCCCGGCCAAGGTCAATCTTTATCTCAAGGTGTTGCATAGGCGAGCCGACGGTTACCACGACCTGGTGACCGTGATGCAGATGGTGAGCCTGGCGGATGAATTGACCGTCACTCCGGAGGGAGCAGACCTCCGTTTTAGCTGTGACCAGCCGGACCTGCCGCAGGGGCGGGAAAACCTGGTGTGCCGCGCCGCCCTGGGCTTTCAGGAGGAGACCGGGGTCAAGGTGGCGGCGCACCTCAGCCTGCACAAGAGGATTCCGACGGCCGCGGGTTTGGGGGGCGGCTCCTCTGACGCGGCTGGGGCCTTGAAGGCCCTGAACCTGCTGTATGGCTCTCCCTTGGACAGCTCGCGGCTACACGCCCTGGCGGCCCGCTTGGGAGCCGACGTGCCGTTTTTCCTGGGACAGGGGCCGGCAGTGGCCACCGGCATCGGCACGGAGCTCAGCCCCGTGGCCTTGCCGTCTTACCATTATTTGCTGCTCAATCCCGGCGTGCCCCTTTCCACTCGCTGGGTCTACGAGAACCTGGATCTGGCCCGATTAAAGGAGGCTCCGACCCCTGAGACCTGGGACCCGGAGCATCCGGAGCGCTGGGTCCACAACGATTTGAGCGCAGTGGCCCTCAAGCGCTTGCCGGAGCTGGCCGGGTGGCTTACCCGGCTCAGTGAAGCGGGGGCCGTGACTCAGGGCATCTCCGGCAGCGGCCCCACTGTCTTCGGGCTTTATTCCACCTGGGAAGCGGCCCGGGAGGGAGCCCGGGTCCTGCGCCGGTCGTTTCAGGGTTGGCTGACCGTGGTCCAAGGCCTAACCGGCCGGGAAACCGACCAAACCTGGGAGCATCGCATATGGATGATTTGAAAATCTTCTCCGGCAATGCCAACCGTCCGCTGGCCGAAAAGATCTGCAAGCACCTGGGAATCCCCCTGGGGGACGCGGTGGTGGGTCGCTTCTCCGACGGCGAGATCTCCGTGGAGTTCCGGGAGAACGTTCGGGGCAAAGACGTTTACGTCATCCAGCCCACCTCCATCCCCTGCAATGAAAACCTGATGGAATTGCTGGTCATGATGGACGCCTTGAAGCGGGCCTCGGCCCGCTGTGTCACCGCGGTGGTGACCTATTTCGCCTATGCCCGCCAGGACCGGAAGACTGCGCCCCGTACCCCCATTTCCGCCAAGCTGATCGCCGATCTCATCACCACCTCGGGGGCCCAGCGGATGCTCACCATGGACCTACACTCCGGCCAGATCCAGGGGTTTTTCAATATTCCGGTGGACCATCTTTTTGCGGCGCCCGTGATCCTGGAGTATATTAAAGAGAATTTCAGCCCGGATGCGGTGGTGGTCTCCCCGGACGCCGGCGGGGTGGAGCGGGCCCGGGCCTTTGCCAAGAGGCTGAACACCTCCCTGGCCATCATCGATAAACGACGGGAAGCCACCGCCATCAAGGCCATGACCCTGATCGGCAACGTCTGGGGCAAGGAGGCCATCATCCTGGACGATATGATTACCAGCGGGGCCACCCTGACCATGGCGGCGGAGCTGTTGATGCGTCACGGGGTGCGCACCGTCCACGCCTGCGTCACCCACCCGGTCATGTCCCGCAATGCGGTGAGCAATATTCAGGGCTCTATGATCCAGACGGTGGCGGTGACCGATACCATTCCGCTGACCCCGGATGCCGCGGCCCTGGAAAAGATCCGGGTGTTGAGCGTGGCGCCCCTCCTGGGGGAGGCCATCAAGCGCATTCACAACCATGATTCGGTCAGTTCCTTGTTTGTTTAGCTGTCAGCTATCAGCTGTCAGCGGTCAGCTAAAGACCTAGTCTATTTTAGTTGATTTTCTTTTCGATCTTAGATCTGTTTTTCCCAATCTTATGGTATTGATAGGGGTAGTTTGCCCTTGACTAACTGCTAACTGCTAAAAGCTGACCGCTGCAGGCTGATAGCTGAAAGCTAAATAATATGCTTCTCATCGTGGGTTTAGGGAATCCCGGCCGGGAATATGCCTGGACCAGGCACAACCTGGGCTGGCAGGTGGCGGCCTATCTTGCCGACGAGTGGGGGATTCCCCTGAGCAAGAAAGGCCTGGAGGCCGTCTGGGGGCAGGGGAGGGTAGGGGGGGAGACCGTCATCCTGGCCCAGCCCACCACTTATATGAACTTGAGCGGCCAGGCGGTTTCTCTCCTGCTGGCCTACTTCAAGCTCTCCCCGGAACATCTGGTGGTCATCCATGACGATCTGGACGTGCCCCAGTGGCGCCTCAAGATCGTGGAGCGGGGCGGATCCGGCGGGCACCGGGGAGTGGCCTCCATCATCAGCCATTTGCACACCGAGGAATTCATCCGGGTGAAATTGGGGATCGGCCGGCCGTCGCCGGAGATGCCCACGGAAAACTACGTTCTATCGCATTTTCCGGCGGGCGAGGCGGAAAACGTGGCGCAGCTCATCGAGCGAGCCGCCCAGGCGGTGGATTGCCTGGTTAGGGAAGGGTTGGCCGCGGCCCAGAACCGGTTTCATGGCAGCAATGATTTGGGGGAAAATGGGGAAAAGGGGAAAAGGGACAAAGGATAAAAACCTCCCGCAGTTGCCTCCCCTTTTCGCCTTTTACCCCCATTGATCATTTATAGTAGAGCAAAAATGCGTCTTTTATTTATCTCTTCCAACCAGTGCCGCCTCGTCTTTCTGCCCCTGCCCCTCGGGTTGGCCTCGGTGGTGGCCAGCGTGGCCCCGGAACACGAGGTTCAGGTTCTGGATTTCATGTTCCTGGACGACGCTCTGGCCCAGGTGGACCGGGTCATGGCGGAGTTTCGCCCGGAACTGGTGGGGCTCTCGGTCAGAAACATCGACAACCAGGACAGCGTCCACCCGGAAGCCTATTTCCCCCAGGTGAAGGAGTTGGTGGACCACCTGAAGGAGCTGGGCCCGGCTCCGGTGGTTTTGGGAGGAGCGGGCTTTTCCGTGGCCCCCCGGGAGTTCATGGAGTTCAGCGGGGCGGATTTCGGCTTCGTGGGGGAGGGAGAAGAGTCTTTTGCCAGGTTTTTACAAGCCTATCCCGGCCGCGACTGGGAGAAGGTCCCGGGCCTGATCTGGCGCCAGGAAGGCAAGCTCAGGCTGAATCCACTGCAGCCCATCCGGAGGCTCGATTTGCTGCCGCGGCCGGCCCTAAAGCATTTCACCCCCAGACTATATGAAGAGACGCCGGGGAGCGCCGGGCTGCCGGGCCTGATTCCGGTACAGAGCCGCCGGGGCTGCCCCATGAAGTGCGTCTATTGCACCACCCCGCGCCTGGAAGGGGCGGCGACCCGGGCCTGGACCCCGGAGCAGGTGGTCTCCTGGCTGGCGCATTGGCATGAACGGTGGGGCTTGACCCGCTTCTATTTCGTGGATAACATCTTCAACTGCCCGCCGGCCTACGGGCGGCGTCTCTGCCGGGCCATTAAAGAGCTGCGCCTGCCCCTGGCCTGGTCCTGCCTCATTAACCCGGCTTTTCCGGATCCGGAGCTCTTCCACCTCATCCGGGCTGCGGGCGGCGCCATGGTGCAGGTGGGTAACGAAAGCGGCTCGGAGCTGGTATTGACCGGTTTGGGGAAAGGCTTCGACCGGAAGAAGGTGGAGCTCACCCTGAAACTGCTCGAAGCGGCGGACCTGCCCTACACCTGTTTTCTGCTGCTGGGAGGCCCCGGAGAGACCCCGGAGACGGTCCAGGAGAGCGTCGCGTTTTTAGAAAGATATGAACCGAAGATGGTGAACCTGAAGGTGGGAATCCGCATTCACCCAGGTCTGCCCCTGCACCGCCTGGCCCTGGCGGAAGGAGTGGTGCGACCTTCGGACAATCTGCTGTGGCCCAGGTTTTACCTGGCGCCGGCTATCCGGGAGTGGATTGGGGATTATCTCAAGGAATTGACGGCCCGGCACCCCAACTGGATTTTGTAAGGACGGTTTTTTTGTTTTCATAAAAAAAGAAAAGAAAAATTAAAGGGTTAAACATGCCACCACGGGATGATGACGAGCGGGAGCGCCCCAGTTGGCGAGAGATCGATCAGCGGCGGGACCGGGCCGGCGGGCAGGCCGCCCCCCGGCAGCCGAAGGTGCCCAAGAAGCAAGCGGAAAAGCTGCGCCTGCAGGCTCTGGCCCAGGCCGAGGCCCTCTTTAAAGGTAAGCGGGCCAGGCCGGAATACCAGAAGGATTTGCGGAAGTTGGAGGAAAGGCACGGCACCAAACAATTTGCTGCTTATGCCAAGAAGTTCCTGGAGGAATACGGCCTGCCGGAAGAGTGGGGGGCTCTGACCCGCCTGTTGGACTACCCGGATGCAATGGTGACGCAAGAGGTGCTGCAAACCATGGCGGCGCAGTTGAGTGCCCGCAGCCGGGTGGAGCAGCAAGGCTTCAAGGGGCGGCTGCAGGTTCTGGCCCTCACCAGTCCCTATGCCGAGGTGCGGCGGTGTGTCGAAGAGATCCTGGCCAGGATCGCCAGATAATATCTGATAATGTTATAATAAATGATATTATTTATTATTGACAATTAAAATCATTTAAACAACAATTCAAAAAAGAGCAGGAGTTGTGAAGGCTTCCATTCAGCAGGCCCAAGCATGCGGCGGCCTGGCCTAGCCACCTGAGCCGAGTGGCGCCTCCCCGGTTCATGGTTACGTGAAGATGTTTATAATTAACAACCCTTTTTAGCACCACCAGTTCCCAGGATTTTAGCACAGGGAGGTGCTTAATCCATGAGTAACAATCCCCGCCTGGATTCCGAGATCCCGACTAATCGTCAACCTCCCCGTGGTTTTGAATTAAAGGATATCATTACTGACAATGAAAACTTCCGGCAGATTTTAGCCTGCCTCCCCCTTTATGCCAGATCAGATTTACCGGTGCTGCGGACCGGGGAGCCGGGAACCGGCAAGGAGCGGGTGGCCCGGGCCATCTGCGCCTTATACCCCCAGCGGCACCCCTGCCAGTTGATCAATTGCGCCGCCCTGACCGAGTCCCTGGCCGGCAGCGAACTCTTCGGGCACCTGCGGGGGGCCTTCACCGACGCCCGCAGCAACCGGCCGGGCAAGTTTCGCCAGGCTCATGGGGGGACCCTATTCCTGGACGAAGTGGGCGATTTGCCGCTGTCGATCCAAGCCAAGCTGTTGCGGGCGGTGGAGCAAGGGGAGATCGAGCCGGTGGGGGGGGACGAACCGGTACAGGTGGATGTGCGGCTGGTGGCGGCGACTAACCAAGACCTGCCGTACCTCATTGCCCAAGGCCGCTTCCGCCAGGATTTATATGACCGGCTGGCGGTGTTGGAGATCCATTTGCCCCCGCTCCGGGAACGGGGCGGGGATATTGTTCTGCTGGCTCGGCACTTCGCTCACGAGACGGCCTGGCAACTAGGGCGGAGGCTACCGGTGCGGTTCACCGAGAGGGCCCTGCGCCGCCTGGCTGGGTACGGCTGGCCCGGCAACGTCCGGGAACTCAAGAATGTGGTCACTCGGGCCGTGCTGTTGAACACCAATGGTCTCATTCGAGATTATGATATTCGCTTCACTTCACATCCCTCCAGGGTTGGGGAGTTAATTCGCCAACCGGCCAACGCGGCTTCTCCGGCTCGCCCCAGCCGCGGCCGCCTGGAGGAACTCCTGGATGAGGAGGGCGGCAACATCTCGGCCCTGTCCCGGCGCCTCCGGGTCTGCACCAAGACCATCTATCGCTGGCTCAGGGCGAACCACATCGACCTGATGCGGATTCGGGGGGCGGCCGAGGGGTGTATTGTGGCGCTGGGCATAAGCGGGGACTAGCTCAAAATGGCGGGCCCGGAGGCCCGACCTGCCAAAAAGAAAAGCCACCTTTTCTCAGGGAAAGGCGGCTTTTTTTGCTCTAAACTTAAAGGGCGAACACAAGGTTCGCCCCTACAGGCAAAGGATTTAGAGCACCGACTTGACCGCGGCCTTGGCCAGTTCGACGATGCGGTCCGGGAAGACCCCGAAGCCGATGATGATGGCGGCCAGGCCAATATTCAGCAGCCGGGTGGGCAGGCTCAGGGTCACCGGCCCCAGGCTGGGATCGTCCTTGAAATAGGCGGCGTAGAGGACCCGCAGATAGTAATAGAGGGAGATGGTGCCGTTCACCGCGCCGATCAGCACCAGCCAGAAATAGCCGGAGTTCATGGCGGAGGTGAAGAGCAAGAGTTTCCCGGTGAAGCCGATGGAAGGCGGCACGCCGGCCAGGGCGAAGATTCCCAGGATCAGGTTCATGCTCAGCAAAGGCGAGCGGCGGTAGAGGCCGTTCAACTCGACAATCTTCAGGTCCCGGCCGTCTGTGGCCACTTCGTTGATAACCATGAAGACGGTGAAGTTCATCACCAGGTAGGCCAGGGCGTAGTAGATGGCGCCGATGTAGCCGGCCTCCTTTAAGGTCAGGACGCCCATGAGGAAGTAACCGGCGTGGGCGATGGAGGAATAGGCCAGCATCCGTTTGAGGTCTTTCTGGACGATGGCCACCAGGTTTCCCAGGGTCATGGAGGCGATGGAGAGGATCATCAGGGCCTGGGTGAAACCGTAGCCGTAAGCGACGCCCAGGGAGGCGAAACGCAGCAGTAACGCCACCGCCGCGGCCTTGGACGCGGTGGCGATGAAGGCGGTCACTTGATTGGCCGCGCCCTGATAGACATCCGGGGCCCAGAAGTGGAAAGGAAAGACGGACAATTTAAAGAAGAAGCCGGCCATGGCCAGGAGCAGGCCGATGACGCCGATGGGGCTGGCGACCAGTTGGGACATCTTGGGGAGTAGCTCCGCCAGGTAAGTGGTGCCGGTGGCCCCGAAGATGTAGCTCAGCCCGAAAAGCATGAAGCCCGAAGAGACTGCGCCGATAAAGAGGTATTTGATGCCAGCCTCCACGTCGATGCCGTCGCCCCGGCGCAGGGGCACCAGGATGTACAGGGAATAGGAGGACAGTTCCAGGGCCACGTAAATGGTGAGAAGCTCCACTCCTGAGACCAGCATCATCATGCCCAGGGTGGTGGTGGTGAGAAACAGGTAAAACTCGGCGTGATAACGCTCCTCAATGCCGGCCAGGTTATGGGAGATGGTCAGGACCAGGAAGAGACCCAGGGACAGGGCGAACTTGAAGATCTGGCTGAAGAGGTCCACCCGGTAAGCCTCATAAAACAGGGACCCCTGCTGGAACAGGCAGGAACCGGTGACCAGCAGGCCGACGGCGGACAGGCCCAGGGCGATCTGGTAATCCGTCTTGACCTGGGGCTGCTTTCTGAGGCTGAGGCAGAAAAAGACCAGGGCCGTGCCGAGATAATAGAGTTCCGGTCCGAAAAGCATCATGTTCATGGTTACATTCCCTGGAGAAATGGGATTACCGCGGATTTAATCATGCCCACCATCAGCTGCGGGAAGAACCCGAAAAAAATCAGGGTGCCGATGAGTATCATGCGAGGCAGCGCCAGGAAGGGGCTGACGTCCTCAAAGTGCGTGAACTTGGGGTTCGGCTCATTGAAGAAGGTGTTCTGCACCACCCGCAGGGCAAAAAGGGCGCCCACCACCAGGGCGGCGATGGCCAAGAGGCCTTGCACCGGGTAGACCTTGACGGCGGCGATGAAGACCAGCAGCTCGGCCCAGAAACTGGCCATGCCCGGCACGCCGGCGCCGCACAGGGCCGCGGTGATGAAGAAGGCGGACGCCACCGGCATGATCCTGGAGAAGCCGCCCAATAGATGAATGTCCCGGGTGTGGGTGCGGTCGTAAATATAGCCGACCGACGAGAAGAAGAGGGCGGTCATGATACCGTGGGCGAACATCTGGAAGACCGCCCCGTTGAGGCCATCAATCGTCCCGGTGGCCAGTCCCAGGCAGACGATGCCCATGTGGGACACGGATGAATAGCCGATAACGTATTTCAAGTCAGTCTGGGCCAGGCCCACGAAGACCCCGTAGACAATGCCGGCAGTGGCCAGCAGGGCCATGAGCTGGGACCAGTATTGGAAGCCTTCGGGGAGGAGGTACATGGCCACCCGGAGGATGGCGAAAGAGCCCAGCTTCATGAGCACGCCGGCGTGGAGCATGGACACGGCGGTGGGCGCGGCCACGTGGCCCACCGGCGACCAGGTGTGGAACGGCCACATCGCGGCCAGGACCCCGAAGCCCAGGAGCAGCATGATGAAGGCCACCTTCTGGATCCAGGGGGAGAAGTGGGCTCCGTGGAGCGCGATCATGTTAAAGGTGTTAAGTCCGGAGGAGGAGTAGAGCAGCAGGATGCCGGGAATAATGAGACCGCTGCCGGCCATGAGGAACAACGTCAGTTTCATGGCGGCGTATTCTTTGCGGGTGGAGCCCCAGATGAGGATGAGGATGTACATGGGGACCACGGCGATCTCATAGAACAGGAAGAACATGAACAT
>JAPLJC010000039.1 GCA_026388765.1 Deltaproteobacteria bacterium | reverse complement strand
CATCCAACCCAACATACAGTACACTTTTTCCCATGGCCTGCCTCCTTGGTTGTGGCTCTGTGCTGTTAGTCCTAGCGGCTCACAGCTTAACCCACGTTGCAAGGTTCGCAGGCCTTTAACTTTTAACCATTATGTCTACATAACTTTCGGATTAGTGATTTGGAGAAGAAATTAGATTATTTCCTTCTCACCTGACCCTCTCTCCCCCTCGTGGGGAGAGGAGAAAATTCGTTGCAGGAAGGGCGACCCAGCGGGTCGCCCCTACGAGGAACAGTATACAGTTATCTCTCGTCCTGAAACAATGTTTCCCGCCTAGCTCGATTTGAAAGAATTAGTAACTCGTCATTGGATACTAAACGCTCCACTACAGTTCTATATTCGTCCAATGAATTTCTGAGTGCTGCTACTTCAGAATCGATTTTTTGTAAGTCCAATAAATCATTATCTTCAGCACCAGCCATTAGCGTCACTAAACCGACCTTTTCTTCATCGCTGTAATCTATTGGCAACAAATTCATAAAGAATAGACCAGCGCCGAGACCATGAAGTGAGTCTGTTCGATCCATTTTATATCCAATAATTTCGCTAATCTGCTCCTGAAGCTTTGGGTTAATAATTGCAAGGTGGTTCTGATCAAAGATAAAACCTTGCAAGGTTCTTAGCCTTATTCCCTGTTTCTTAAGAGTACTGACCCATATTTCGAGTGTTCTCTTTGCTTCAGTGGGGTCCATTGCCTTGATTTTTGTAATGGGGTCAGGACCAGCCTCGGTTATTAGTTTCTCTCCATCTTCGATGCAATCTTTTAGAACGAAATATGTCCTAATAACACCAAGGACAATTTCCTCTCGCTCTTGATCGGTCTTAAATTTCCGAAAATCTGAAATTGCAGACCTGATGAGATCTACGATACTCTTAAGTTCTGAAAACATATAAGTCTAATTCCATGAACCTTTCTCGGCATGCAAATCATATGGCATTAAGACAGCCTATGTCCGCCATTAAATGGCGGGCGCGGCCCGCCCTATACTGGCCACTGACCACTGGCTACTGGCTACTTCTTCGGCGCCTCGCCCACTGGTTTGGCCTTCAGGGTCAGGTCCCGGGTGTATTCCAGGCAGTGCTGGCCGGTGAAGGAAAACTTCTTGACGCAATTCTCCCGCCAGGCGCAGACCAGGCAGATGCTGGGCTCTTGGGTGTCCGGTTTTCGCTCGACCATGTCAGGCTCCCTTGTAGCGCCTCGGGTTGGAAAAATCAGGGACATTTCCTATTTTTACCATTTTTAGCTCAACATATCAGTCTGGTTGATAAAAATAGGAAGTGTCCCTATTTTCCCTGGTAGCGCCGCAGGTTGGCCGCGCCCAGCAGACAATAGACTTCGTAGCTGATGGTGTCGGCCCAGGCCGCCAGTTCGTCGGCGCTGAGGCGGTCGTCCCCGTCCTGCCCCAGCAAGGTGACCCGGTCCCCCTCCTTGACCCCGGGGATGCCGGTCACCTCCACCATGGTGAGGTTCATGCAGACCCGGCCCCGGATGGGCGCACGCTGGCCCTGGATGAGGGCCGCGCCCCGGTTGGACAGCAGGCGGTTGTAGCCGTTGCAATAGCCCACCGGCAGCACCGCCAGGTCGCAGCCCGCCGGGGTGGTGTAGGTGCAGCCGTAGCTGATGCTGCTGCCCGGCGGCAGGTGCTTCAACTGCAGGACCTGGGTGGTCAGGCTCATCACCGGTTTGAGTTCCACCGGCGGCGGGCGGTCGGGGGCCGGGGGCGAGCCGTAGAGCATCAGGCCCGGCCGCACCAGACCCAGATGGGCCTCCTTGAACTCCCAGAGGGCGGCGCTGTTGCTGATATGGGAGAGAGGCAAGGCCCAACCCTGGCCCCGAGCCGCGGCCAGAAGATCGGTGAAGTCCTGCAACTGCCTCAAAGTATAGGTCTTATCTTCCAGGTCCGCCACCGCCAGGTGGGAGATGAGCCCTACAACCTCCAACTCGCGGTATTCCTTCAGGCCGGCGAGAAACTCCGGGACCTCCCCGGGCAGCAGGCCCAGGCGGCCCATGCCGGTATCCACCTTGAGGTGCACCTTGGCCTTCTTCATCTGGCTGCGGGCCGCGGCCGCCAGGGCCTCGGCCACGTCCCGGCGGAACAGGGCCACCTCAAGGTCCGCGGCCACGGTCCGCTCCGCTTCCTGGGGCAGGATCCCCAAAAGCAGCAGGATCGGCAAGGTCAAGCCCGCCTGGCGCAGGGTCAGGCCCTCGTCCAGGGAGCCCACCCCCAGGTAATCCGCCCCGGCCCGGGCCAAATGCCGGGCCACCGGCAGGAGGCCATGGCCGTAGGCATCGGCCTTAACCACGGCCAGGATTTTGACCTGGGGTTCGCACAGGCCCCGCAACTGGCGGTAGTTGTGTTCCAGGGCCCCCAGGTCGATGCCCAGGTTCAGCATGGAGGAAACGATCATGGGCTCCATCCGTGGCTTAGTACCTGATTTCATTTATATGGTAACGTTTTGGGTCGGCCCCCCCTCACCCCATCCCTCTCCCCCCGCCGGGGGGAGAGGGGGTATTACCTGGGTTCCTTCTTTATCCCCTCTCCCTCAATGGGGG
>JAPLJC010000211.1 GCA_026388765.1 Deltaproteobacteria bacterium | reverse complement strand
CGCCATGGCCGCCTCCGCCCAAGGGATAACCCAGGGATAACCTTTGTAAGTGAACTATGAATCCTTTCTGTCCACTATTGACTCCATCTATGCCATAGTTAACTATTGAATGTCAAGGGAAATTTCTGTTTATGTGGTCTTTGGACATTTCTTGTCTATTTATAATGAAATGGACTTAAAATCCCTCGGTCGCAAGGCTGTGCCGGTTCGAGTCCGGCCCCAGGCACCAATTATTTCAATGGGTTAGCCTTTAACCAAATTTTCAGCCTACCCCACTTCAACGCCAAAGTTTACCGTTTCTTTACCGGTGGGTAGATAACTCAGCCTAGCCCCGGCCTTTTCCAGGTGTCCTTGGGCCAGGTGGGCCTAGCGCCTTGTCATCTGGCTAGCGGCGTGCCCTAAAGGTTCCTGGACAGCCTTGAAAGACACCACCAGGTGGGGGGCAAAGGTGTGCTGGAGATCGGGGAAGCGGCAGTCAACGATCCCGACCCTGCGGCAGGCGGATTTGCAGGAATCCTGGATATCATTGAACCTTTTTCCCGTCCTGTCGAGGCTGGGAATCTTTTATGAACCGGTGCCTTGCCCTTCCTGAGACGCAGGCCAAAGAACTAATACCAGAGATTTTGGGGTTGATGAGACCGCGCCAGTAAAGGCGCTTTGTCTTCCCGGTCAATTTTTGCCAAGGACCGTACAGTGCGGTTCACGTGCTGGGGACGATGTCCCTGAGGGGTTCTTCGAGTCCTAAGTCGATCATCAAGGCCGGGAGTTCGGGCTTCCGGCTCAAGGTCCGCCGTCGAAAAGGGCTCCAGAGCATTTTGAAGATGTCGGACCTCTTCATATGCTTGCCGAAAAGGCGCAGGAGCTTATAGGTGCGGATGGGGCGCCAGAAAATCCGGCGGGCAAACAGCAAGGCGTAGCCTTTCATGCGGACCCGGTTTACCGCGGCGCTGGACAGGGCGGTGGGGTCGATGTCCGAGCACTTGAACCATTTGTCCCAATCGCGTTCGTCGTCAATGATGCCTCGGTCGACGTATTCCTGCCATAAGGGGGTGCCCCGGTAGGCGCACAAACGGTTGAAGCCAAAGGTGTCCAGCTTCAGCCGGGCGGCAAAACGGAAGCTCGCCATAATATCCTTTTCGGTCTCGCCGGGAGAGCTGATGACAAAAAAGCCGTGCACCCTGTCGATGCCATGCCGCTTCGCTTCATTGACCGCGTGCTCCACCTGTTTCAGGGTCTGTTTTTTGTGCAGACGGTCCAAGACCTTTTGCGTACCCGCCTCCACCCCGAAGGCCAGGAAATTGCAGTTGGCCTTTTTCATCAGCGGCAGTTGATCCACCGCCACTGCATCCACCCGACCTTCGCAGCCCCAGCGGAACTTGAGCTGGCGCGCCATGATGCCCTCGCAAATTTCGCCGATGCGCTTACGGTTCAAGAGAAAGTGATCATCGGTAAGGTAAACCGAGCCATAGCCCAGATCATTCAGTTGCTGCATTTCTCCCAAAACATGCGCCGCGGAACGGTAGCGCCATTTGCCCTGGGATAGGGCCGGGATATCGCAGTAGATGCAGGAATAGGGGCAGCCTCGGGAAGTCTGCATGGTACAGAATTTATCCATGGAGAGGACCGCGGGGACATCCAGGGGTAAGGATTCGATGTAGTCGATGGGCAGGCTGGTCCGGTCGGGGTAAGGAAACTGATTCAGGTCCTGGAGCAGCGGACGTGGGGTGTTCCTGACAATCTCCCCGGCGTCACGCCAGACCAGGCCGGCCACTGCGCCTAAGTCGTCGAAGTTGTCCAGGTAGTCCGGCAAAAGTTCTTCGCCCTCTCCGACCGCCACGCAGTCCAGGTCGGGGCAGTCCTTAAGGATGCGGTCCGCATTCATGGTGGCGAAGGGGCCGCCGGCGATCAGGGGGGTTTTCGGCGCGGCGAATTTCAGCCGCCTGGCCAGGACCTTGAGCGCCGGGTAGGTGGTCGTCGAAAGGCAGGAGAGGGCAACGACGTCGGGGCGCTCCTCTTCTACAGCCTGGGCGAGGTGCTCCGCCTGCATTTGCGGGTGACAGGTATCGAACAGCCTCACTTGGTGGCCATGCTGACGCAGCACCGGCGCCAGGGTCTGGATTCCCAGGGGCGGAAAGGCCATCACCTTGATCCGGCCATCTTCAGACCGGGAACTGTTCAACTCCTCCGGGAGTAGTTGGCAAAAATTTTCATCCCTGACGTAGACCATGAAGACATGCATAGCAATCCTTGCTACCGGCTGACCGAAGAGAACTATACTGGCCGGATTAAACCGTTAAATTCGGCTTCTTAAAAGAAAAGCGGCCCGCAGGCCGCCTCTTAATTTTCCTGATTATCAGGTTGGAAACGGCAGGCAACAGATTTACAGCCGCCTGATCGCCGATTCTTAGCGGTAACCGCCACCGCGGCCGCCGCCCCCACCAAAGCCGCCCTTCGTCTGCGGCCTGGCTTCGTTGACAGCCAGAGCCCGCCCGTCCACCTCACGGCCGTTGAGCATGGAAATGGCCTTCGTGCCTTCCAATTTGGTTTCCATCTCTACAAAACCAAAGCCCCGGGGCTGGCCCGTCTGCCGATCGGTAATGATCTTGGCAGAGGCCACATTCCCTGCTTCAGAAAACAGCGTGTTCAGTTGTTCTTCGGTCATCTGGTGGGGCAGGTTGCCCACGTATAATTTCATAGCCATTTCTTACTCCTTATGAACCTTGCTGGAGGCTTTCTCCGACAGGGTCGGTCTCGTCCAGACTAACATCCATCATCACCTCCGGCAGGTCCTCCGCCGGTGCTGCCATGACTTTGCCCTGGCGACGTTTCATTTTTTCGTCGTTCTTCTCTTTTCGGGCCATCTCTTTGGCCCGTTTTTGCCAGCCGTAACGGTTTTTAGCCAAGTTCTACCTCTCTAAGGTCCAGGTGCCGGAACTCCATGATCCAAGGATCGCCGGAGTTCCGGCCAAATCAGGCGTTAGCGCCTAAAGTTTCACTACGTTTTGGGCCTGATCGCCCTTGGGACCCTTGACTACCTCAAACTCCACCGCCTGGTCTTCGCTCAGGGAGCGGAAGCCCTCGCCCTGGATGGCGCTGTGATGCACGAAGACATCGGGGCCGTCTTCCCGGGAGATAAAACCAAAACCCTTTGAATCATTAAACCATTTAACCGTACCAGTTACCTTCATTTGAAACCTCTTTCTTGATGCTACAAGATATACCCGCCAAAAAAGCAGGGCGCACAGCAGTCAAACAAAAAAAATCGGCCGGGAAGACTTAGCAACCCGTCCGATCATTGTCCAGGACTCGTGGCCCGGCTTTCAGTCTGACATGCTAAACTTTTAAAATTTTACCAGAAAATTGCTAAATGTCAAGCTAATTAAATATGGGAATCCAGGCGCAAGCGCATTATGGTCAGGGCTCCCGTGAGGTCAAAGCCGATCTCGGCTCCCCGATTGCCTCGGCATTAGTTCAGGGTGCGGGACCGGTTGGCGGACGTCCGGCCTGGGGAGCAGACGATCCGCCTCCGGTTCGCTGCGCCGCTGAGACTCAGGCGGATCCACCTGGGGTTCTCTGCCGGCAAGTTGGCGCGCAGGCCAGAGTTCGTTTGACGCTGGGCCTCAGGCGGCGGTCAGTCGTATCGGGAGATTCTGCGCCCGCAGGATAACTCCAGTCCGCCGGACGCCGCCCCCGAGGTCGTTGAATCAAAGTCGGCTCTCTCTCAAATCAGTCCAGCAATAACAGCGAATTGATGGCCGGGGTGGCGCCGTTCTGCGCAGGCAGACTGATCCGGCCGATGCGGCTGCCCCAGAGGTCGTTCGTGAGAACATACTCATTGACAATCCAGGCCGTGGCCCCTCTGGGGTCGGTGGGGTCCAGGCAGACGGCTGAATAGGTCCCCCACTGCTGGAGGGACGGGCCCAAATCCGACGGTTCGCCCGATAAAAAAGTGGTGCTGTCGTAAAGCGAAGAACCGCTGGAGATAACGCCCGGGCGGCCGGTATGCAGGCGTCCGGAAACGCGCACCTGGGCTTTGACCAGGTTAGCGGCGTCGGTGGAAGACCAGGTGACGAAGACATCCTTGTGGCGGTTGGCGGCAATACTGGCATTGAAGTCGCTGGAGGTGGGGCTGCCGTAAAAATTGCCGCTTTGGATGACGCTTTTGTTTAGCGTGTCGAATTCATAAAATCTGGGGGTAGCGTAGCCGTCAACATCGATGGTGTGGACCTGGAAGAGGGAATTGCCGATCTGGGTGCTGGCGTTCTCGAAGCGTGCGTCTAAGGTGTCCAGCTCCTCGCTGGTGCCGGGTTGGGGGGCATAGGGAGGCAGCGAAAAAGTCGGCACCGGGATGTAGTTGGTGAACACCAAGGGGTTATCGGTATCGGAGCCCTGCAAGGCGTAGAGGGTGACGTAATTGTCGTAGGTATACCAATCCGCCGTCACCAGGAAGCTATAAGGATTCACATCCAGGACCATGGGCGGCGCCAGGGTGCCATCCAGGCCGGTAAACAGGTTCAAGGTGAAGGCCTGGCTGTTATAAAGCAGGGACTTGGCCACGGGAAACATGCGGCTGTCGATATAGCCAGTATCCAGATCGTAAAAGTCCCCGGTGACGATGATGGCATTGCGGTCCTGGCCCAATTGGGGATAGTCCCAGAGGGTGTTGCCGCTCACGCTGTCATCGCTGACATCGATCGTGTAGAGGTAAAAATCACCCGTGGGATCAGAGGTTAGGGAGACCGCCAGGTATAAGTACTGGTGCGTCGGGTCGTCCGGCGTCCGCATTTGGGTGACCAAAAAGATCCAGCGGTCATAAACCGGGTCGTAGATCAGCCGCGGGTTAGCAAAATAGCCGGGGGTGGCTCCGAGCCAATCCTCCGTAGATCCGCTTTGAACCAGGGTGTTGGGGGCGGCCTTCAGATAGATATCGAGATGGCTGTTGGTGACCTCGGCAAAATAGTCGCGGCCCGCCGCCCCGTGGGTAGCCGGCGGGTAATAGCCGGCGGTGGCCGCATCGACGCCAGCGAAATTAACCGTGTTGGTTATGGGAGTCGCGGGGACCACGATCTGGGGGGCCGTCGGGGCCGGCCGGCCGTGGCTCACGGCCGCCTTGGCCTTCAGCTCCCGATAGGCGGTCGCGTCCAGGCGGGTGAGGAAGGGTTTCGGCCGGGGCGGCTGTGCCGGAACAGTCGGCCTCAAGCCGGTGGCCGCAGCCATCTGCTTGGCGGTACGGAGTTGGGCTGACGGCACTCTGATCTGCTGGGTGGCCTTGAGTTGAGCCGCAGGGGCCTGCGGGGCTGCAGCCGAGCTGCCCGCCAGCCCCAGCAGCATCAGGGTTATAATCGTGACCGCAGCGGCCAGGCGCATAATTCTTTCAGATTTCATTTTATCTCCTACTTTCCGGCTCCAGGGGTGGCCAGTTTGCCAGGGATTTTAGCTGAGATCAGGCGACGGACTTGGCCACCACAGTGAAAAAAATGGCTTTCAGACCGAATACTATCAGACTGATTCATCATCAGCTTATTTAAGGTGATTCTCGGTTCGGCGCCGGGTTAGCGCGACCCTTATACCCTTCCTCGGCCGCCTCTCGCCCAGCCTCTTCTTACTAGCTTAGATGGACTCTTGCGTCAGATGTTAGGCCCATCACTCTCAGGGGTGATATTTTTGTAAATTGTCCGGATATGGCAATCTTGGACCGGCCGAGTTGGGCTGCCGCATAATCGAGGGTGGCGATTACTTGTCACTATCGGCCCATTCGGACGATTGGGATAATATCAAGATATCTGGTTAGGCTGGGAAGGAAGTGACTTGTAACTCATGCTTCATCTATCGCAACAGAGCCAGGTTGCCCTAATAAAATAAAGCCTTGGCGCACCTGCCAAGGCTTATGCTCTTTTCTCTATCCCCTCTGTGTCTCTAATGTCCGGCCGCACGATGATCGGACAACTTCAAATTCAGGATTGGGTCGAAGGAAAATTTTAACTGCCGGCAATGCCAGCAGGGTCTAATATACCAATATGATAAGCCTAGCGAAAGTCGATTATTTTGCTTTAAACGGCGCCTACCTAGCCGCTATTCGCCCTTTCTCCCAGGCCCTGGTCGGCTTTATTTTCCTCATCCCGCACTTCGGAAAAATAAGGCGTCCGGCCGGGGTTGGCCCAGGCGCCTGATTCCAGTTATGAGCGCCTGGACCAGTCTGCTGTCGCAGCAGGAAGAATAGGCGCGGTTGGGGCGCTCCGGGCGGCGCCCCGGCCGTGGCGGACCTGGGTGTTTTATGGAGAACAGCCGCCCTCGGCTGTTCTTTTGCAGGCGAGGGCGCCTGCTCTCCGTTTCTCACCCGCGCCGGTCCACCCCGGCCACAGCCGGCGGCTACCCGGTAACTTGGGAACTGGCGTGTTATTTCTTGGCCACCTTTACGGGCGCCGTTAAAGCCGCGGACTTCGGGGCGTCCGGGCCTGCCTCCAGCCGGGCGTTTTCATAACCCTTGCGCTTGGCCATCACCCGGTAGGTGAAATGGGCGCTGCTGTTCCCGCCGCCCAACTCCATGACCTGGAAGCCGGTGGTCTGCCGCTGGACATAGACCCCGTTGCAGTCATCATTGAGCTGGACAAAGACCCTCATGGGCTGCTGGTCGTCTATGGTGACGGTTTCGAGGAAGAGGGCATCCAGATCGATATGAGCTGTGCCACCCGCGAGTTGCCCTTCACCGGTGTCCTCAAACCAGACTTCCGGGCTCTCCAGGCAATAGAGCAACCTGTTGCCCTGGGAGGTGGGGACAACGGCTGGTTTAGAACCAGAGACGTAAGAATTGCCATGGACGAAAGAATTGCCATCAGAATATACTCCGTAGCCGGTGGCTGAGGTGTTGATTCCACGGACACCAGAACCAGACCCCCCACTTGAACACTCACCCAAAACCCCATAAGCTCTGTAATCTGTCGAAGTTACGGTACCCCACACTCCGAAAGCGGCTCCAGAAGCGGTGGCGGTATTGCTCGCAAAAAATGCCTGTCCGGGAGCTGCACTAACAGTTACCCTCGCTCCCGAGCCGCCTGCTATATCTAAAGGATAACCGGGGGTCGTCGTGCCGATGCCCACTTTGCCGGCCGTGTAGTAGGTGTTGGCGCCGCTGAGTCCCCAGGGGGAGGCGCCGGCGGGTCCGGTGGCTCCAGTAGCGCCGGTGGCCCCGGTCAATCCGGTGGCCCCCTGGATTCCTTGCGGTCCCTGGATTCCTTGCAGCCCCTGGGCCCCGGTGGCGCCGGTCAATCCGGTGTCACCCTTGGGACCCTGGGCGCCGGTGGCCCCGGTGGCTCCGGTAGCCCCCGGGATACCTTGAGGTCCCTGGGCGCCGGTGGCGCCGGTCAATCCGGTGGCTCCAGTGGCTCCGGTCAATCCGATGGCCCCGGTAGCCCCGGTATCGCCCTTCTGGGCCAGCATGGTCCAGTAGTTGGGCGAGATATCAGGGAAATGGTCCAGATTGTTCCCGGCCAGGCTGAACCAGCTGGAGCCCTTATAGAACACGATGTCCTTGGCGTTGTAAGTAGCGGCGCCGTCCCAGTTGCCTTTAAAGGTCCCCGTGCTGGCCGCGATCACGTAAAAATCGTCATCCGCCCAGGCCCGGTCGTCCGCTCCTAAACCAACGGCGCCGCACAGCATCACCGCCGCCAGTACCACTAAGTAGGTCCTTTTTTTCATGGTCTTGCTCCTCGTCGCGCCGCCTGGCAAAACTGCCGCCAGTCCAAGCGCCACTTTGCTTCTTTTCATGGCAGCGCCCATCTTTAAAAAAATCTTGTGGCAGGGACAATATAAGGACTCGCCTCAACGCTTACAGAGGTTGTTATCAGTCAAATTTGCCACCCAGATACTGGCCCCGTCAAAGGTTATGCCCTGCGGGTTGTTGCCGACTTTATAACTTATGACCGTGTTGTCGGCATGGATCTTGGAGACAAAGCCGGTGCCGGAATCTGTCACCCAGATGTTGGCCCCGTCAAAGGCCAGGCCGAATGGTTGGGCGCCAACGGTGATGTTGTTGATGAAGGAGCCGTCGCTGGCCTTCAGCTTGGTTACGGTGTTGGTACCACTATTGGCCACCCAGATGTTGGTACCGTCAAAGGCTACGCCTTGGGGATGGGGACCAACCGGGTAAGTGCCCACCACCGAGCCGTCGCTGGCCTTCAGCTTGGTTACGGTGCCGTCCGCAAAATTGGCCACCCAGATGTTGGTACCGTCAAACGCTATACCCGACGGGTTGCTGCCGACCGTAAAAGGTGAGTCAGGGTCCGGTGTGCCATCGCTGGCTTTGAGTTTGGTGACGGTGTTGGACTTAGAATTGGTCACCCAGATAAAGGTCCCGTCAAAGGCCAGGTTTGCCGCGCCAGTGGGAACCGGGTAAACTGAGGTTGCAGCGCCACTGAGAGCCATTTTGCAAACGTTATTGGTGGTATCACAGGCCACCCAGAGATTGGCTCCGTCCAGGCATAGACCCTTCGGCCCGGTGCAGGCGGGGGGAAGCGCCTGAAACAAAAATCCGGCCGTCACCCCAGTGGCCGCGAAATACCAGACATTGTTGGTCAGAGAATTTGCCGCATAAACATAGAGACCGTCACTGGCCAGCGCGGCGGGGCCGGAAGCAGCACCTGTAGAAAAGGTCCGGCCGTTCTGAGAGCAGTCATACCAGCGCAGCATGGCGAGCTGATGGGGATTGAGGGCGGCTCCGGCCGGTCCCTGGGGTCCCTGCGGCCCGGTGGCTCCTGTGGCCCCGGTAGCTCCGGTACCTCCGGTGGCCCCGGTGGCTCCGGTGGCTCCGGTGAGACCTATCGGTCCCTGGGCTCCGGTGGCTCCGGTGGCTCCGGTGAGACCTATCGGTCCCTGGGCGCCGGTGGCTCCGGTAGCTCCGGTGTCACCTTTAAGTCCCTGGGGTCCAGTGGCTCCGGTAGCCCCGGTCAATCCTTGAGGCCCCGTATCGCCCTTTTGGGCTAGCAGAGTCCAATAGGTGGGGTTGGCTCCGGGCGTTTTGTTCTGATTTGGGCCAAGCAGACAGAACCAGCTCGAGCCGTTATAGAAGACTATATCCTTGGCGTTGTAGGTAGTGGCGGCAGCCCAATTACCTCTAAAGGTCCCCGAACTTGCCGCGATCACGTAGAAGTCGTCATCAGCCCAAGCCCGGTCTGCCGATCCTAACCCGACCACGCCGCACCATACCACCACCAGTACCAGTAAATAAGCTACTTTTTTCATGGTCTTGCTCCTTCTTAAATAAAGAGATTTGACGGTTATCCCTACTTTTCAGTGTCCTTGCCGCTAAAGATTAAAGATAAGTTGGATGGATTTTTACCCTGGAGCACCGAGCAATCTGAGGGATTGGCTGACTGGGGAGTTACAGGAAAACGGGCGGGGCCCGCGGTTCCGAAACCAAAAAGTCCGAGGTGGCGATGATAGGAGTGGGGCTGATAACGGCAGCTAGCCAAGCTGGGGTAGCGCCTTCCGGAGCCTGGGGCAAGGAACAGAAGCCATAATCCTGAAAGCTTGAAGTCCCCCCCCGGCAGATGGGACAGGTGTTACTGTCGTGGTAAGGCTCCTGCGGTTTTTCAGGATAGGTCCCGATAGCCAAAGGTCCGGCTCTGGGAACCCCCTGAAAGGCAGGCAGGAAGGCCGCGGTCAGGTGGCTGTAATAGACCGCCGGCAGCAAGAGATACGGCAGGAAGACGACCAGGCAAAGGAGGGACAGCAGGGACGGTTGCCTGTGGGCAAAATGCAAACCGCGGTGGGGTTGGCTCTCCATCCCGGCCTTTCCGGTAAAGGCTCAAAGCGCAATCAGTTCCAGTGGGGCTACAAATTTGGCATGAAATGAAATTAATGTCAATAACTTTATCAAAAAGTTTCATCTATATATTATTTTGTTCATCCATCAATATTGTGCAGGTCCCATTCAGACCGCCAATCGCTCTGGTCATCGTTTTAGAGCAAGGACAGCAGGCAGTATTTAACCGGGGCTTAAAGAAAAACCAGAAACAGGGAGCGCTGATTACTTGCCAGGATCGGCCCATTCGGACGATTGGCGATATTATCAAGATATCTGGTTAACCTGGTAAGGAAGTGACTTGTAACTCATGCTTCATCTATCCCAACAGAGCCAGGTTGCCCCAATAAAATAAAGCCTTGGCGCCACCCGCCAAGGCTTATGCTCTTTTCTCTGTGCCCTCTGTGTCTCTGTGGTGAAATATCTTACTTAAACCAGGTCGGCAAAAAGGCCGGCTCGGGGTAGGGGAGGGCTAGGGTCAGGTTGGTCAGGGTCTCTTCGGCCTCTTCCCCCAGGAGGAGGCGCAGCAGGGAGAAGCCTTCTTTCTCAGGATAGACGGCTTCCACCTTACCCTTGATGCCGCCTAAACGTCCGGCCTTGTCGATGGCGTCCGGCAGGTTGCCGAACTCATCCACCAGGCCCACCTGTTTGGCCTCCTCGCCGGTGTAGACCTTGCCTTCCGCCAGGGTCTTCAGCTTCTCCAGCGGTATCTTGCGATTGCGGGCTACGTCGCTTAAAAACTGCTGGTAGATGTTATCCAGCAGATGCTGCATGTATTCCCGCTCTTCCGGGGTCATGGACCGGAAGGGGGAGCCCACGTCCTTGTAGCGTCCGGACTTCAGGGTGAAGAAGTCGAGGCCGACCTTCTTGGTCAGGGCCTCGACGTTGGTGAACTGCATGATCACCCCGATGCTGCCCGTGGCCGTGCCTTTATTGGCCATAATCAGGTCGGCGCCGCAGGCGATGTAGTAGCCTCCCGAAGCGGCCAGCGTGCCCAGGGAGGCCACGACCTTTTTCTTCTGCCGGACTTTCTCGACTTCCCGCAGGATTTCCTGGGAGGGGCCCACGGCGCCCCCCGGGGAGTTGATCCGCAGCACTACGGCCTTGATGTCCGGGTCCTCCTTAAAGCGGTCCAGTTGTTTGAGGACGGCCTTGGAGTCGGTGATCAGGCCCTTGATTTCCACCACGCCCACTTTCTCCCCGCTCACCAACGCCATACTGCCTTTACCCAGAAATTTAAAGGCGATGACGCTCACGCCCACGCAGAAGAGGATCACCAGGACAGTGATCAGGGAACCGGTTATCAGGGGGTGTGATTTCATCGTCTTGGCGGTTACCCGTTATTATCCTTGGTCTGCTTCTCTTCCAGGGTCTCCCGGATCAGGTCCCCGATGTTGGTGGTCGCTTCGGTGCGGGAATGCATGTAATCCCGGTAATGGGACTGCTCCTCGTCGGTCTCCAGCTTGCGGATGGACAGGCCGATGCGGCGCTCGGTGGCCGAGGCGTGGATCACCTTGGCCCGGATCACGTCCCCCACCTTGAGAGCGGTCATCTTCTGCTTGTCCCGCCCCAGTTCGGAAATGTGGATCAGCCCTTCGATGCCTTCTTCCACTTCCACGAAGAGGCCGAAGTCGGTGATGTTGGTGATGGGGCCGGACACGGCGGAACCCACCGGAAAGCGCTGGTCGATGGTTTGCCAGGGGTTGGGGCTCAGGTCTTTGATGCTCAGTGAAAAGCGTTCGTTTTCTTTATCGATATACAAGACCTTGGCCTGCACCACCTGGCCCTTCTTATAGATCTCCGAGGGATGCTTGAAGCGCTTGGTCCAGGAGATGTCGGAGATGTGCACCAGGCCGTCGATGCCTTCGTCGATGCCGATGAAGATGCCGAAGTCCGTGATGTTCTTGATCTTGCCTTCAATGACCGAACCCACCGGGTATTTCTCGCCGATGACTTCCCAGGGGTTGGGTTCCACCTGCTTCAGGCTCAGGGAGATGCGCTTGCGGGTCGGCTCCAGTTCCAGAACGGTGGCTTCCACCACGTCGCCCACCGTGAGCACCTGGGAAGGATGCCGGATCTTACGGGTCCAGGACATCTCGGAGATATGGATCAGGCCTTCCACTCCGGGCTCCAACTCCACGAAGGAGCCGTAGTCGGTGAGGCTCACCACCTTGCCGGTGACCCGGGTGCCCAGGGCAAATTTTTCCTCCACCAGGCTCCAGGGGTCCGGGGTGAGCTGTTTCAGACCCAGGGAGATGCGTTCCTTGTCCCGGTCGAAGCTCAGAACCTTAACGTCGATGGTGTCCCCGACCTTGAAGAGGTCGGCGGGATGGCGCACCCGGCCATAGGAGAGGTCGGTGATGTGCAGCAGGCCGTCCAGCCCCCCCAGGTCCACGAAGACCCCGTAATCGGTGATGTTCTTCACCACGCCTTGCAGGACCTTGTCCTCTTCCAGGGTGGCCAGCAGGGTGGCCTTGGCCTCGCCTTTGGCCTTCTCCAGCATGACCCGCCGGGAGAGCACCACGTTGCGCCGTTTGCGGTTGAACTTCAAGACCCGGAAGGAGAACTTCTCGCCGATGAGATGGTCGGTATGGCGCATGGGGGCCAGGTCCACCTGGGAGCCGGGCAGGAAGGCGATGATGCCGCCCAGGTCCACGGATAGTCCGCCCTTGACCTTGGCCACCACCGTGCCCATCACCTCGGTGTCGTGGTGGTAGGCGTAGCTGACTTCTTCCCACACCTTGATTTTCGAGGCCTTGTTTTTGGAAAGCATGAGCGCGCCTTCTTCATCTTCCCGGCTCTCCATCAAGGCTTCCACCTCATCGCCCACTACGGCGGTAATTTCGCCTTCCGGGGTGGTGAATTCGTGGATGGGAATCTGGCCTTCGGATTTGTAGCCGATGTCCAACATCACGAAGTCCTTGGTGATGGAGACGATGCGGCCTTTGACCACTTCCCCTTCCTGAACTCGCCTGAGGCTCTCCTCGTAGAGCTCGCTCATGGATTCCATATCCGACATCTCCGGCATGGCTTCTGCCTGGGAAGCCTCCGCTTGAGGAGCCTCTTCCGGAGAGCCCTCTTCCAAAGAAGTCTCTTCCAGAGAAGTCTCTTCTAAAGAGGCCTCTTCCAGAGAAGTCTCTTCCGGAGAAGCCTCTACAGCGGCTGCCAGCGCCGAAGCCTCGACCTCGGGTTGCGGCCGGTCCTCGATCGCTTCCGGCTGGGTGTGGTTAGTCAGTTCGTTTTTTTCCATACCTTCCATGTTAGGTTGACCCCCTGTTCCTTTAGTACCAGTTATTGGTTTATTTTCTCCGGCTCCCGGGCCGGTTGCTGTTCTTAAATCGTTCCCTGGGGGAAAAGGTTAAAAGGGAAGGGCCTTTGTTTTGTTTTTTCCTTTTCCCCTCTTCCCCTTTTCCCCTTTTACCCCAAGCTTCTAATCTCCGCCAGGCACCTTTCCACCACCTGCTCCACGTTCAAGTCGGTGGTGTCGACGACCACCGCCCCTGGCGGCACTTTCAGCGGCGCCTCGTCCCGGGTTTCGTCCTGGCGGTCCCGGGCCTCAACGTCCCGCATGACCTCTTCCAGGGAGGGCGGATCATTATTTTGCCGCCAATCCTGCAACCGGCGCAGTGCCCTGGTGCGCAGCGCCGCATCCAGATAAAACTTAAACCCCGCCTCCGGGAAGACCGCGGTGCCTTGATCCCGGCCGTCGGCCACCACACCGCCATTGCGGGCCAGCCAGCGCAAATGTTCCTTGACCCACCGGCGCACCATGGGCAGCTTGGCCACCATCGAGGCCCCCCGGCTCACTTCGGGCGTGCGAATTTCCTCCCGCACTTCCCGACCGTCGATGAACAGGTGAAAACCCGCGCCGTCGGCCTTGATTTCCGGCTTAAAGCTTGGCAAAAACTCACCCATCACCCCAGGGTCGTCCAGGTCCAGACCCCGGCGCAGGCTTTGCCAGGCCACGGCCCGATAAAGAGAACCGCTATCCAGGTAGAGATAGTCCAGGGATTGAGCCAGCCGCCGGCCCACCGTGCTCTTGCCGGCTCCGGCCGGACCGTCGATGGTAATAATGGCCCGTTTTCCCACTCAGCCGTTTATCCCCAACACCTGTTGCAAGGCTTCAAGGAAGCGGCGGTTCTCCTGCGGCAAGCCCACGTTGACCCGGATATGGTCCGGCAAACCATAAGCGTCCATGGCCCGGATAATGACCCCCTGGCGCAGCATGGCTTCAAAGACCTGCCGCCCCGGTATAGGCACCCGGATCAAGATAAAGTTGGCCTGGGTGTCAACATATTCCAGGCCAAGGAGCCCCAGTTCCCGGCAAATCTCTGCCTTGCCATTGAGAACCAGTTCCAGGGTGCGGGCCAAGAAATCGGTATCGGTCAGAGCGGCCCGGGCTGCCACCTGGGCCAGCCGGTTGACGTTGAAGGGCATCCGCAGGCGGTTCAGGCAGTCGATGAGCGGGCTGGGGCCGTAGCCGTAGCCGATGCGTAAACCGGCCAGGCCGTAAGCCTTGGAAAAGGTGCGCAGCCCCACCAGGGCCCGGTCTTCGGCCAGGTAGGCCAGACCGGAGGGCACCCGGGGGTCGTCGGCGAAATCGAGGTAGGCTTCGTCCAGGACCACGGTGAGGTTGGCCGGGAGGGCGGCCAGAAACTCTTCCCACTCCTCCCGGTAAAAAACGGTGCCGGTGGGGTTGTTGGGATTGTTCAGGATGATCAGCCGGGTTTGGCTGGTAACGGCCTGGGCCACGGCCTTCAGGTCTACCCGCAATTTTTTCAGCGGCACCGGGCGAAAGACACCACCGACGGCCTTGGTTATGAGGCCGTACATCAGGAAGGTGTGGGTGGTGCTGAGAACTTCGCCGCCGGCGGGCACCAGGGCCCGGATCAGCAGGTCCAGGATCTCGTCGGAGCCGTTGCCGAAAATGAGCTGCTGGGGGGAGATCCCCAGATAGGCGGCCAGGTCCTCTTTCAGGTAATAGGCGTGGCTGTCGGGGTAACGGTGAATGCTTAAGAGATTGGCTTGAATGGCGGCCAGGGCCTTGGGAGATGGTCCCAAGGGGTTTTCGTTGGAGGCCAGCTTGATGGCGTCGGTTAATCCCAATTCTCGTTCAAGTTCTTCCAGGGGCTTGCCAGCCTGGTAGGGCGTCAGTTGGGTGAGGTGCGGCAGAATTTGACCAATGAGCGGGTTGCTGGCTGCCATGAGGTTAGGACCAAGGGCTTCCGGGGCCTGGGAGGCTGGGATAAAGGGGAGAAACGGGGGTGAGCGGTGGAGGTTGGTCTAAATACCGAAAATTGGGGTCAAACCCGCCCCCCCGAAGCCACGTCGGCCCCGGGCGGGGACTGCTCCTTTACCCTGTTTTGTCCGTAAATTAAGCCGGTTACTCTTGGGAAGGACTCCTTATTTTACCAAGTCGCGCCTGGGGCGCCCGTTAACTTTATGATGTTTACAGGAAAATGGTGAAAAAAGCAAGCGATTTTCGGGGTAACCAGACTCCTATTTATTAGGAAGTAATTCTTTAAACCACTCAAGCTTTCTCACATTTTCAAGGTCCGGGTCCTTTAGCAGGTGTTGCCGGCGTGGCAAGGTGCCTACTTCCAGACTTTTCTCCAACCACTGCCGACAAGAGGCTTCATCACCTATCATGGAATATAAACATGCCAGGTTATAAGCACCTGATCCGGGTTTTAGTTCCTCGGCTTTTAACAATTTCTCTTTGGCCTGGTCGTAAAGGCGAGCGGCCTCCTCCCCAATTTTAGCGCGCGCCTGGTCGATAAGGGTCCCTCCCATGTTATAGAGGACAATGTGATGATCTGGTTTGACGTTCAGAATGTTTTGGTACTGTTCTATGGCTTGTCTAAATAGTATTTCAGCTTCTTCCCCATCTTTAATTCTCCCCAGTGCAGCATGGGCAACGGCCCAAACACCAAGGATATCTAAATCATCCGGTTTGATGGCAATTTCAGGTTGTAGCTTTTCTATGGCTTGTCTAAATAGTGTCTCAGCTTCTTCCGCGTTCTTGGTCCTCCCCAGTTCAATGAGCGAAGCGCTCAAACCGGCAAGAGCTTTGTGCATATCCGGCTTGATGGTCAAAGCAGCTTGGTACTTTTCTATGGCCTCCCTTAGGAGTATGTCAGCTTCTTCGAAGGTCTTCTTGGTTTGCGCATGGTTAAAAATTGCAGCGCCCCAGTGATTAAGGGCATGACTCGAATCAGATTTTATGGTTAGAGCGGCCTGATACTTTTCTGCGGCCTGGGCGAAGACCCTATCGGCCTCCTCTCCGGTTTTCGCCTTCGCCAATTCAGTATAATTGTTGCCTTGAAAAATATATGCCCAGGTTAATGTCTCGGCAAGCTCAGGAGAAGGCGACTTTCTATGGTGCTCAAGGAAGGTTAACACGCCCTCGTAATCTCCAGCCATCAAGAGGCGTTGGGCTGCCGCATTGAGTGAGGCCAGCAGCTCGGGATTTGCCCCATAGGGCACCTCCTTGGCAGCTGCCGCCAGGGAGCCACGGTTTTCGTACTGTTCAATTGCACCTTTAATCCACTGCCGCGGGATGTTGATAACATCCTCCTCGGCTGTTTGCCCCGGCAATGTAAAAGGCGTAAGTAACTCTAGGGTGCGGTCCAAATGAGTAAAAGGTTGGCCGATAAATGCAGGGGGAAAGATATACAATTTTTGGGTTAATTCTATAAAAAAAGAGTCAGCATCAAAGCCATTGAGATAATAAGCACCCTTTTCGGGGATTAGCAGCTTCTCTCGGACATGCAGAGCCGGCTCATTGTCCTGATAACCTATCCAGTAAAGACCATTATCAAACCGATTAACCTTTGCCAGATGGTCAAACACTGGATCATTTTCACCGCTATATCCAACCACAATCCAAACGTGACCTCTACCCGCGTCCTCAAAGACCGGCCCCAAGAGATCGGAATGCTTTTTAAACTCTTCTTCCGTATTGATTAAAATAAAACCTGTGCGTTGACCGTGGAGATAGAAGACCGCCTTATCTGGGATATTTGCAGCCTTAAAAAGTTGTGATGCGGCAAAATCATAAATTGCCGGAAATTCCCCTAACAGGGCACAAGCCCTGACTACCAGCAAATCGAAATTGGTGGTTAACACTCGATCCACGTAGCCGTTCTGTATTAGCAGGGCCATACAGACATGGCCCCAGTTAATCTTGGCCTTGTCAACGTACTCAGAAATAAGGTCCCGACGTTCATCCAGGTGTAATTCGGCCATGCATTTAGGATAGGTTTTCTCTTCAGCTCGACTATAGGCGCTTGGGCGCAGTTCCTTGATAAGCTCTACAAAGCCAGAAGCCAGGGGAATCCCCGCTTTTACGGAGCATCCAGCTCCGACCAGGAGACTGCACCCCCTTCCATGAGCTTTCGCTAATTGAATGGTTTCTACAATATCCTCGATAGGGCGCTGAAACCTCATCATTTTGGATACTTCCTTATTTTTTTAATAATTTCAATCTTACGCCGATAGGAGATCAAAATCAAACTTTTAGATGTGAGCGATTGCCTGTCAATTCTGTTTTGGCTGAAAGCTGAAAGCTGACCGCTGATAGCTATCCCATTGACCCGGGGTCCCATTCCTGTTAGGCTGGAGGCAGATCAACTCCCCGGAGCTCCTATGCTTTATGCCAATCTCTATGTGGACCGGATCGACCTTGCCCCCTATCTCTCCGCGGCAGACTGCCGGGGCGCTGGAGTGACCGACGGCGCCCAACTGGCGGCGAAGCTCATGGAGGGCGTCATCCGTCCGGAAGACTGCCCCAGTCTTGGCCCCGGCAAGCGTTACGCCCTGTCTCTCGCCTTGCGGGCCGCTGAGATCCTGCCGCCCATCCAGTCTCTGGAGTTCCCCCGGCCGGTGCCCCCCGACCTGTTCGAGATCAACGATCCGGGCCCCGAGGCCCCGGTGCTGGTCACCGGCAACAGCGAATTCACCCTGACGGTGCTCACCGGCCTGCTGGCCCTGACGGTCAGCCCCTTTTTCCTGCTCCAGGTGGACACCCGGGGCGACACCGCCGACATGGCCATGATCTATCGCAGCTTCACCCCCCAGCGCCTGGACCAGGCCCTCGAGGCCCAGAACCTGGCCGACCGGGTGCATCACCGCCAGCTCATCATTCCCGGGGTGCTGGCTCCCCTGCGGGAAGAATTAGCCGGCTACCTCACCGGCTGGACCATCCGGCCGGGCCCCATCTGCGCCGCCGAAATACCCTTGTTTTTAGGGGATAACTGGCAACCGCCGCCAGGGGCCGCGGCCGGTTAATTTTGGTGGCACAGGCTTTCCAGCCTGTGCGGCTCTCGGTGAACGCCTGCTTTAGCGATTTTTTTTACCCCCGAGCTTGCCCCCGCTCCCCAGAGGGCATATATATAAAAATATCACCAAAATCTGTAATATCCTGGAGCAGTACTCGATGAAAACTATCCTGGTGGTGGATGATGACGATGCCATCCGCACCCTGCTAAAAGACGAGTTGGTCGACGAAGGTTATCAGGTGCTGACCGCCACCAACGCCCGGGAGGCCCTGAAGATGGTGCAGGAGGAGGCCCTGGACCTGGTCATCCTGGATATCCGCATGCCCGGCATGGACGGCCTGGAGGCCCTGCCCCGCATCCTCGGGCTGAAGGAAGGCCTGCCGGTGATCTTGAACTCCGCCTATACCCATTACCAGGAAAGCTTCATGAGCTGGGCCGCCGACGCCTACATCGTAAAATCTTCGGATCTCAGCGAACTCAAGGCCAAAGTCAAAGAATTGACCAGCAAATGATCGACGCCCTGAAAAAGCTTACCACCATCATCATGGCCGGCGGCAAGGGCGAGCGTCTCTTTCCCCTGACCCGGGACAAGGCCAAGCCGGCCATCACCTTCGGCGGCATCTACCGGATCATCGATTTTACCCTGTCCAATTGCCTCAACTCCGGCATCCGCCGCATCTACGTCCTCACCCAGTACGGCAGTTTTTCCCTCGACCAGCACCTGCGGGCGGCCTGGGACATCATGCACCCCGACCTGGGGGAGTACATCTACTCCATGCCCCCCCAGCAGATCATGGTGAGCCGCTGGTACCGGGGCACCGCCGACTCCATCTATCAGAACCTCACCCTGCTCCAGCACGAGCGCCCCGAACAGGTCCTGATCCTTTCCGGCGACCACGTCTACAAGATGAACTACCGGGAGATGCTGGATTTTCATCTCGCCCGCGACGCCGACATGACCGTGGCCGCGGTCCCGGTGCCCCGCGGGGAAGCCATTTCCTTCGGCATCCTCAAGGTGGACGCTCAGGGCGCGGTGGAGAAGTTCCTGGAGAAGCCCGCCAAACCGCCGGGGATGCCCGGCTCTACGGACTATTCCCTGGCCTCCATGGGGGTCTATATCTTCCGGGCCCGGACCCTGGTGGAGGAGATCATCAAGGACGCCAAGAAGAAGGCGGGCAAACACGATTTCGGCGCGGACATCATCCCCCAGATGGTGGGGCGCAAAAGGGTCTTTGCCTTCAACTTCGCCGACCCCGACGGCACGCCCCGCTACTGGCGGGACATCGGTCTCCTGGACGCCTACTACCGGGCCCATCACGACCTCTTGGGCCGCACCCCCACCTTCGACCTCTACGATGCCGACTGGCCCATGCGCGGCCGGCCGCAGCTCTTACCCCCCAGCCGTTATATAACCTCTCCCGGCGCCTGCCTGGCGGTGGGCGACTCCCTCATCGCTTCGGGCTGCATCATCGAGGGCACGGTGAACCAGGCGGTAATTTCCCCCGGGGTTAAGGTAGGGCAGGGCGCCAGCGTGGAGGAGGCCATCCTCTGGCACGGCGTGGAACTCGGCCCCGGCGCCACCGTCAAACGGGCCATCATCGAAGACGGCGTCAAGATCCCCCCCAACTTCCACATCGGCGCCGACCCCGAACAAGACGCCAAACGCTTCCACGTCACCGAAGACGGCATCGTCGTCGTCCCCAACAACGTCATTTTGGAAGAGTAGCACGCCCGCCAAGTCCTCGCTAATTCCTTGATTTTTCTTCCTTTGTGTGCTTGTATACAGGCAAAATAAAGTATTTTGTGTAGAGTTTATAAATGCTTTGATCCTATTCGGGGCATAATGGTGACACCTGATCCAAAATGGTTAGAAATCCTTAAGGCTAGTGGCTGGCAGACGACAGCTATCGCCGCTGCGTGCGGCATTTTCTTGCTTTTTGCCCGTAGGGGCTGGCTCCCGCCTTTAGACCCCTGGATGATCCTAATCGCTACTTTTGGTCTTTTACTCTGTGGCTTTTTAGCCATTTCGGCAATTTTTAGTTCTACCCCAGTTCAAAAATGGATCAAACAGCGGCTCACTGTTCACAGAGAGAAACGTGCTGTTCGAGACTATATTCAGCATATGACAGAAAAAGAAAGAGAGATAATTTCTTACCTTCTCGCAAAAAATCAAAAGACATTCTTCTATACTATAGATGGTGGATACGCGGCGACACTCATATCGAGAGGAATAGTAGTTTGTGGCCTAAGGCCTGGCCAGGCAGGCAGTCCCCATCACATACCCTTTATTATTCCAGATCATATTTGGTCGATACTCATGGAACATAAAAAAGAATTTCCATATAAACGACCGCCACGCGGAGAGACTAAAATTCATCCTTGGGCTATTTCTTGGATGGTACGATGACCTAAAAGGTGGATGTTATGAAAAAGATATTCAGTTCATTTATATTGGCGATAGTGTTAATTAGTAATTCATACGCAGGGTCAATTAAAGAAGATTACGAGCTATCGGAACGGTGTAAAAGGAGCGCAGATGAATGGTTCCAAAGAGAGTGGGGCGGCAAGCATATTAGTGGTGATAAAGATATGACACTAACTGCTGATTATAAATGTCATTATAATAGAAAATTAAATAAATGTTTTATCTTGCTTACTACAATGTCGATGCCTAACAATAAGAAAGATAAAATAATTGAGACAGCCGTATTATTTGACATTAATGAAAATAAAGAATATGGTTCATATGATAAGATACAAGACGAAAGCGGTTATGGAAATGCGTTAAACATAGAGAACTTCAATAAGGTTGAGTGTACTACAAAAGGCGCTTGGGATTTGCTTGTAAAACCATATATGGAAGAATGACGTCCCCATACCCACCGCGCCAAAGGCTCCCTGACCGCCACCCGCCTTTACCTGGTACGCCCCGGCCCGTCTTGATTCCCTCCCCCTGAGAGGGGGGAGGGTCAGGGTGGGGGTGGCTTTGTAGGGGCGGCTCGCGCGCCGCCCCTACACCCCCATAGCTCCTACCCCCCGACGGCTTCATGGGGGCGAAGGGAATTCCGAACCGTGGGGTTTCAAATCCCCCTTTCCTAAAGGGGGATTTAGGGGGATTTAAAGAAATTATAAAATCCCCCCAGCCCCCCCTTTAGCAAAGGGGGGAGCAACTGCCTATCGTTTCTGTCCCTTCCTCTGCTCTGAAAGTTTTCAAATGTAGCGCCGGCGCCCTCGCCGGCGCGAACCGCCGAGGGCGGCGGTTCTACATTTCCATTGCCAACTATCTTTTCTTTTCTGGCAATTTTTCGCTCCCCTAATATGCTATCTCCATTAGCAGGTTTACCGCTCCGCCTCCGCATCGCCCAGCCCCCCAGCGGCACGGAAGCGGTACCACCCCGGCGCCTTGAAGGATCTGTAGCGGTTAAGGGACGCCCCAATAGCGCTAATAATATGGTAAAATAAGGTACTTATACGAATCAAACTGCGGCACTTTTTACTCTGCCGGAACAGGATTGAGCCATTTGAGGTCTAAACAGTGCATCAAGACGCCCAAATTCTTGCCCTGCTAATGCCTAACATCCTAAATTTATTGATGATATCGTCGTGCACACTTTAATTACGGCTATCTTGCTGAAATCATGGATAATTATTTACTTGTGAACGAGTCTAACCCAGATAATCGCAGTTGCACGCGGCTAAACGCGGCTTTTTTTCTGTATTCATCTGCGTTCATCTGCGGTTAAAATAGAGGCATCATGCGTCTCCAAGCCCAACGCGCCAAAGGTTCCCTGACCGCCACCCGGCTCTATCTGGTGCGCCACGGCCGGGTGGCCGAAGGCCACACCGACCGCTACCACGGCCACAACGACATCGGCCTCTCGCCCCAGGGCGTCCGGCAGTTTGAGGACCTGGCGGCCCAACTGGCGGCAACGCCCCTGCAAGGGGTCTATTCCTCGGACCTCACCCGCACCATCAAGGGCGCCGCGCTCATCAGCCGGGGCCGGGACCTTAAACCCCAGGCCATCCCCGAGTTCCGGGAAGTCAACTTCGGCTCCTGGGAGGGCCTCACCTTCGCCGAGATCATGGCGCAGTACCCCGCCGAACTGGAGGAGCGCTTTCAAGACCTGGCCAACTTCCGCATCCCCGGCGGCGAAAGCTTGAAGGACGTCAAGGCCCGGGCCCTGCCGAAGCTCCAGGAGTTGCTGACCCGCCACGCCAATGAGGCCTTCCTCCTGGTGGCCCACGCCGGCCTCAACCGGGTCATCCTGAGCGAGGCCATGGGCCTGGATCTTTCCCGCCTCTTCCGCCTGGACCAGAACTACGGTTGCCTCAACATCATCGACTACTTCCCGGACCTGGCGGTGGTGCGCCTCCTAAACGGCGGGGTCAACGGCGCGGCGGCAGGGTAGGGGGGAGACCGTAAAAGTAGGGGCGACCCGCTGGGTCGCCCGTAGCGCTTATGCCAATGTGCCTGTAACCAGCAAGTTTTTGTAGGGGCGGACCTGCGTGTCCGCCCCCTTTAGGGCGCACACCTAGGTGCGCCCCTACAAGAAAACGGTAGTTTTTGCGTGTTCTCTGTTTTTTGTGGTTAAGCTTCTTGAAAAACGTATCTTTGCAAATAATCATCCCAGGCCGCCGGGTCCTTGGCGCTCTTGAGATAAACGGCGATCTGCTCCTCATCCAAACCATAGTACCCCGGATAGCCGGTGGGCGCCGCGCCGCCGGGGCACTGGACCAGGGCGCTGAGGTGAATAGCCGGGATGAGCCGCCAATCCGCATCTTCTTTTAGAGGTCCGGGCAGCCGCTCCTCCACCGTGGCGATGACGAGGCGCGAGGCCCGGATGGCCAGGGGCCAGTCCGCCAGCCGGGGAATCAGGATGTTACCCGCCTCATCACCTTGGCCGCCGTGCACCAGGGTGACGTCCGGCCGCAGGGCCTTGACCACCACCAGCTCCTCGCCGCTGAACGGGTCCGGGAACACCCGGAAATCGTCGTTGACCTCCGGATAGATCGACCCCAAAATTCCCCGCACCGGCAGAAACGGTGCGCCCATGCCCCCCGCCTGGAGGGCCCGCAGCAGGGCGCCTCAGGGATACTCCCGGCAGGCCAAAATCCCCTGCTCCACCGCCCGGCGGAAATTAGGGGCCATGCCGTATTCCTCCAGCACCACCTGGGCGAAATGGAGGCGGTCGGCCAGGCCCGCGCCCACGGCCAGGTCGACGTTAAGCCCGCCGGTGGGCACCGTGACCAGCCCCAGGTTGCGCCGTCCCTGGCGGATGAGCTCCCGGATCAGGGCCATGGGCGCGGCCTTAGTGTGGCCCGTTAGGGCCACCAGGTCGCCGTCTTTAACCAGGGCCGCGGCTGCGGCCAGATCAGTCCAGAGAGGCGGCATCATGATCTCCCGGTATGGGATGCTGGCCCAAATGGGCCAGGAGGTTCAACAGGACCTGGGCGGTGGCCCCCCAGATCACTTCCTGGTTGGCGCGCCAGTAATAGACCCCGGTGGCGCGGCCCCCGTAATGGTAAACCCCGGCGGTCCAGCGCTCGCTTCGGTAAAAGCCCTCCAGAGGGAGGAGCAGCAGCCTTTTGACCTCCTGGGGGCTGGGGTGAAAATCGTAAGGGTGCGGGATCAACCCGACAAATGGGGTGATGCGGTAGCCAGTGATGGTGGTCACCGGCTCAAGCCCGCCCAGCACCTCCACTTCCTGGGGGTCGAGGCCGATTTCTTCCTGGGTTTCCCGGAGGGCGGTGGCTCTGAGGTCAGGGTCGCTCTGATGCCGCACGCCCCCGGGAAAGGAGATCTGGCCCCGGTGGTCTTTGACGGTAAAGGTGCGTTGGGTAAAGAGCAGATGGGCCGCGCTGTCCTTAAAGAACAGGGGCACCAGCACCCCGGCGGGCACCAGGTCCGGCGGCGTCGGGGCGTCGGCCGGGTTCGAGGCCAGGCGGGCCTTGAGCAGGGTGACCATAGACTGGCTCATGCTCATTGTTTACCATGGAAAGGGCAGCGAGACAAGAAAACGGTGGGAAGTCCAGCTTTGTCTCCTGGAAGAAGAGGAATTCACCGACGTCTCAAAGTCAATTTGACAAAATTAGGTTTAGCAATTAGATTACAAATAAATATGATCAATTAACCTCCTAAAAGCGTATTTTCGACGAAGGGGCCGTCATGACCCCAGTTCAAAAGCCTCCCCGGTCCTCAGGACAGTGGTGAGGCTTTATCTTTTTTAAGCCCGGGGCAGCAGGCCCGGCAAAGGCGGCCGGCTGGTTCCCAACCGTTAACTGAATTATTGAGAGGGCGTCGCCTGAAATCCACCAGAACCTGTGCGGCCATTTGGCTGCCAATGTAGATGAGGAAAGAAAATTATGACTAGAATTGTTTTATTCCTGAGCGTTCTGGTACTCATGGTTCCGGCTCCGGTTCTGGCCGCCACCTACAACTGGGTGGGTCTGGACAGCGACTGGGACATCAAGACCAACTGGGATCCAAACAGCAACTTTCCAGGTCTGAACGACCAAGCCATCATCGCCAACGGCCATGAGGCTGCAGTGACTCATATTGATGGTATTCATCAACTGGAGGTGGGCCCCGGCAGTGCCCTGAAGATTGGCTACAGCACCCCTGGCATCGCTGCCTTCTGGTTTCAACACGCCACGAAAGCGGATGATGTTCTCAACAATGGGACGATCAGGGTCGGCGGTCCCGGATACACCGGCAACATGAGCTGCTGGTCAGACACGGTAACCCTCCATGGCAGCGGCAACCTGGTCCTGGGCGGACACTATCCCGATGATTCGTTGAACAACGCCGGCAATGGGGGAAAGTTTATCAATACCGCCGGCCACACCATCCGGGGCGGCGGCCAAATCCAGGCCCTTGGAGTCAACCAGGGGCAGGTCATCGCCGACAACGGTGGCCTGTATATTCAGTGCCCGATGGATAACACCGGCGGGACCATGAGCGCCAGCGGCGCTGGCAATGTGCTGTTAATCTATGGCGGCGGCAACGTAACCGGCGGCCAGATCAATCCCCAGGATGGAGGCAAAATCACTTTGACGGGGTGCACCTTGGCGGACACCTCATTCGGTCCGGGGTTAGTGGAGGTCGTCAAGGATTGGTGGAGCTGGAATGTGTACTTTCAGAATATGATTACCCTCGTTCCCGGGACCACGCTGAATATCGCCGCGGGGCATGGCGAGAGCGAGTGGAATGGTATCAATTTTGGCCCGGATAACGGCAGTGAACAACAACATCCATGTCGAACTGCAAAAGAATCTCTCTTTTGCCCAGACCGACCCTGCCAGTTGGAATTGGGGAACCAACAGCGTCCTGAGGCTGAAGGGCCAGGGGCCCTGGCAGAGCCTGGAAGTGGGGGGCCGGGATTATGGGGCTTCCAATACCGGCCTGACCAACAACTTCGCCCTGCCCAAATTGCAGCTTGACGGCGTCGGCACCCAGGCCAAGCTGGTGGACCTGATCGACAACGGCCATCGCGCCGTTGGCGGCCATGAAGTTTTTTATGCGGACACTCTGGAGGTTCTTCCCGGCGCCACCTTGAATCTGAACGGACTGAAACTTTACGCTTACTTAGATGACAACCTGCATCGGGTCAGGGCCGGGGAAGGCAGCCTCTTCGGCGGCGGGAAAATTATTGACAATCTCGGGGAGGGTACCCTGTTTTTACTGCTGCTGGACGACTAATCCTGGAAATTGTCTTAGTCATCAAGGCGGGGCCACCACGGCCCCGCCTTATTTGTTGGGCAAATCGGCAATCCCGTCGAATTGACAAGGGGCCATGGCGGTTTTATGTTTGGATAAATCTTGTAGTGCAGTCATCATGCAAAGCGAGGCAACTATGAAAGTACAGGAATACATGCTCCAGGCCTTGAAGGACGCGGTGCAGATGGAGCTGGAAGGCCGGCAGTTTTACCTGGAAGCGGCCAAAAAAGTCCAGAATTCCGGAGTGCGCCAGATCTTTGAATACCTGGCGGAATCGGAGAAGTATCATATCGAGAAGTTCAACGAAATCTACCGGAGCCTGGAGAAGGACCCGACCTGGACTGCGCCCATAGCGGCGTTCAACCCCCCCAAGCACGAGCCCTATATCTGCGTCCTGGCCATGACCCAAGCGGAGCAGGGCACCGGCGGCAAGGACGACCTCCAGGCCCTGCGCAGCGCTCTCAAGATGGAAGAGTGCGGCATCGACTACTACACCAAGCTGGCCCGAGAGACCAACAACCCCCTGGCCCGGCGGTTCTTCATGAGCGTGGCCCACGAGGAACGGGGACATTACCTCACCCTGATGGATATGCACAACTATCTGACACTGCCGGAAGACTGGTTTTACGTGCAACAGATGAGCAACGTGGACGGGGCTTGATGAGGCCGGGCGAAAAGGCGAAAAGGGTAAAAGGGGAAAGGCCAACCGCTTCTTTCTTTTTTCCCCTTTCCCCTTCTTTCCTTTTTCCCCAAAGGCAAAGCCCGGAAAGAGAAAATAACCCGAAATCATCGGGAGATAGTCCATCGTGGAACTGATAATCATCGGCTCCGGCACCGGGGTGCCCTCGCGGCGGCGGGGCGCGCCGGCTCTGGCGGTGCGGGCGGCGGGCCGGCTGCTGGTCCTGGACTTGGGGGCCGGAACCCTGCGCTCCATGCTGCAGTGGGGTCTTGACTTCAATCAGATTGACATCCTGGCCCTGAGCCACCGCCATCCCGATCACGTGGGGGACCTGGTGCCGTTTTTCTTCGCCAGCCGTTATGCCCTGGGGTATACCCGGAAGGAACCCTTCTGGCTGCTGGCGGCCCGGGGTTTTGCCGGGTTTCACGCCCGCCTCAAAGAGGCCTTCGGCGACTGGGTGGAGCCCCCCGAAGGCCTCATGCAGCTCAAAGAGCTCTCTCCAGAGGCCCCCGATGAAGTGCTTTGGGAGGGCCTGGCTGTCAAAAGCGCCCCCACCAACCACACCGAGGGCAGCCTGGCCTACCGCCTCGAGGCCGAGTCCCGGTCGCTGGTCTATTCCGGGGACACCGACGTTAGCGACTCCCTGGTGGCCCTGGCCCAAGGGGCGGACCTGCTGGTGCTGGAGGCGGCCATGCCCCACAAGGTGCCGGGACACCTGACTCCCGTTGAGGCCGGCCGTCTGGCGGCCCGGGCCGGGGCCCGGCGGTTGCTGCTGACGCACTTCTACCCACCCTGCGATGAGGTGGATGTGGTGGCCCTTGCGGCTCAGGAGTTTTCCGGAGAAATCCTTCGGGCCGAAGATGGTCTCAAAATTGCGGTTTAAGACTCTGGCACTGCAGCTGGTGGTAAGAACTGCGCCAGGCCAAATCCCGCCATTATCCGGCGAGATGCCCCTGCCGCCTAAAGGGGTGTGGGTGGTCTAAACCGCACCCCAGAATTGCGGAGGAATAGCATGAAATTTTACCGAGCGCCACTGCTCTGCCGAGCACTCCTGGCGGGTCTACTAATCGTCGGCCTGATCGGCTGCTCCGGCTCCAAGATCACCAAGGAGAATTTCGACCGGATCAAACTGGGCATGACCCAGGAGGAGGTGCAGGGTATCCTGGGGCCGCCCACCGAAGCCTCCGGCCTCGAGATCCCGATGTTTTCGGGCACCATGTCCAAGTGGGCCCGGGGTGACACCGTCATTACCGTGCAGTTTGTCAACGGTAAGGTGGTGGCCAAGGAGTTTTCCAAGCCACCCAAATAGCTTTCTGTTTCCAGAACCTGACGGTAACTGATTTTGCGGTGAGCCAGGCTTACCGTTAATCTCAAGCAGAGGGGAGCGATCATGTCTATCATTACCATTTCCCGAGGGTCTTACAGTCGCGGCAAGGAGGTCGCGGAAAAGCTGGCCCAGGCCTTGGGCTATGAATGCCTTTCCCGGGATATTCTCCTGGAGGCCTCGGAGCGTTTCAATATCCCGGAAATCAGGCTAATCCGGGCCATTCATGACGCGCCCTCCATCCTGCAGCGTTTTACCTACGGCAAAGAACAATATGTGGCCTATATCCGGGCGGCGCTCTTGCGGCACGTCCAGAAGGACAATGTGGTCTACCACGGGTTGGCCGGCCACTTCTTGCTGCAAAGTATTCCCCATGTCCTCAAAGTGCGCATCATCGCCGGCCTGGAGGACCGGGTGGCCGAGGAGATGAAGCGGGAAAATATCTCCGCCGACGAGGCCAGGCGAATCTTGCTAAAGGACGACGAGGAGCGCCGTAAATGGAGCCTCAAGATCTATGGCACGGATACCTGGGATCCCAGCCTCTACGACTTGCTAATCAACGTGAAGTGCATCAAGGTGGCCGAAGCGGTCGATATCATCAAGTGCGCCGTGAAGGGGTCTTGTTTCCAGACTACTCCCGAGGGTCAAAGGCTGGTGGACGAGATGTCTCTGGCGGCCCGGATCGAGGCCGCCCTGGTCAAGGAAATCCCCTCCGTCAAGGTGGAAGTAAAGAATGGCGAGATTTTTATCAATCTAAGAGGGGCCCTGCGCGAAGACAAAGAGTTGATGTCCCGGATAAAGCGCCTGGCCGCCAACATTGCCGGCATCGACGTCAAGGTGCACTGCCACATGCGTCCATAATCATTCTCGCCGCCAATTCCTCCGAGGTTGATCCGGGCGCCTCGGGCGACCAGTGGGCTCTTGAGATAGGGAGGCAGGGCAATGAATCTGAAGGACAAACGCATCGTCATCATCGGAGGCACCTCCGGCCTGGGTCTGGCCACGGCCAGGGCCGCGGCCGTGCGGGGGGCCGAGGTAGTCATCGGGGGCCGGCACTATGAGAAGCTGGAAAAAGCCAAGAAGGAGATCGGCGGCAAAGTGGAGGGCCTCACCCTCGATGTCGGCGATGAGGGGGAGATCAAGGCCTTTTTCGAGTGGGTGGGCAAGTTCGACCATCTCACCACCCCGGGGAGCACGGCCCACGGCGGACCCTTTCTGACCCTGGACACCGCCTCGGCCCAGGCGGATTTCCAGAGCAAATTTTGGGGCCAGTATCTGGCGGCGAAATACGGGGCTCCCCGCCTCCGGCCCGGGGGCTCCATCGTCTTTTTCGCCGGGATGTGGAGCCAGCGGCCGCCGGCGGGGGTGGCTACCTTCGCCGCCATCAACAGCGCCATCGAAGGACTGGCCCGGGCCCTGGCGGTGGAGTTGGCCCCCATCCGCGTCAATGCCGTGTCGCCCGGCCTGGTGGATACCCCCATCTACAGCGGGATGCCGGCGACCCAGAAAGAGGCCATGTTCAAGGCCTTTGCCGCGACGGCGCCGGTTAAGCGCGTCGGTCGGCCGGAAGAAGTGGCCCAAACCGTCCTCTATCTGATGACCAACCCCTTTACCACCGGCAGCACCCTTTACGTGGATGGCGGGTACTTATTGCGTTAATGGGGTTTAGGGTAGCCGCCGGCCCTGGCAAGAAACCTGCGCCGGCACAGGGTGGAAGCCTTTGCCCCCAGAGGAGAAGAGATGAGAAAAGCTTTAATTCTGAAACATTTTCTAGTAATTACCCTGACCTTAATCCTGGCTACGGAGGTGCAGGCAAAATTGGTCACCAAAACCGTGGAATACCAGCAGGACGGCAGCATCTGCAAGGGCTACCTGGCTTATGACGACTCCGTCCGGGGCAAGCGCCCCGGGGTCCTGGTGGTCCATGAGTACTGGCTGGTCACTACGGACCCCAAGGAGGCGGGCCGCCTGGCGGGTGAATTGCGGGGCAATAAGCCGCTGCTGCGGGCCAGGGCCCAGGCGGCCCTAAAAGTGCTCTCGGAAACTCCGATGGCGGAGCCGCAGCGCCTGGCGGCCATCGGCTTCTGTTTCGGCGGCACCACCGTCCTGGAACTGGCCTATGCCGGCGCCGACCTGAAGGGCGTGGTGAGCTTCCACGGCGGCCTGACCTCTCCCCAGCCGGAGGAACTCAAGTCCATCAAGGCCGCCATCCTGGTGCTCCACGGAGCCGACGATCCCCACGTCAAGGCCGAAGCTATCACCGCCTTCCAGGAGGCTATGCGCCAGGGTGGGATCGACTGGCAGATGGTCTTTTTCGGCGGGGCGGTGCACGCCTATATGAATCCCGCGGCGAACAACCGGGCCGCCGGGGTCGCCTATGACGCCCGGGCCGCCCGGAGCTCCTGGCAGTACATGCAGGATTTTTTCAAGGAGATTTTTGCCGTTAAGGGGCGGGATTAAAATGTACTGGCGCACCTAGGTGTGCAACAAAGAAAGGGCGGACACCCAGGTCCGCCCTTACAAGAAAATCTTTTTACGGCAACTGGCTAAACATTAAACCGAATCTCGATGACATCCCCTTCCCGGATGGTGTAATCCCGGTCCACCAGCCGCACCAGGCCCTTGGAGCGGGCCTCCTGCCAGTTATAGACCCCGATTAAATCCTGGTAGCTCACTATCTCGGCCTTGATGAAACCCCGGGCCAGGTCGGAGTGAATCTTACCGGCGCAGGTGACGATGTCCGAGTTTTCCTTTACCGGCCAGGCGTGCACTTCTTTTTTGTCCGCGGTGTAAAAAAAGACGATACCGGCCTTGTGCAGGACCTCCGCAATGGCGTCATTGACCTCGGGCTGGGCTTCGGCAATCACGGTGGGCTTTAAACTTAAAGGTGCCAGGGTTTTCAGGAGGGCAAATTCTTCCTCAGTAAATTCAACATCGCACAGCGGTATTTCTTTCTCCAGATATTCCAGGCAACGGCTCAACAACGGTCTTTCGCTATCGTCCGTGGTTCTGTCCCGCCGCGTTTCCAGTTTTTCCATATCCAGGATCAGGAGGTCCAGAACTTGTTCCCGGGAGACGATGAACCCATCGCACTGCTCGCAGTTATCCTTGATGAATTCCGCATAGAAGGGAGTGACTTTCTTCGCCGCAAATTTTTTATCCAGGGTAATTACCCGTTCATCCTGATACCTCACCTTGCCTTCCGGCAGATCTAATCCCAGGAAACATATCTTCACTGTATTTAACCTCCAATTTTACTGCGTCGGTGGTCCCACCAGGGGAATATCCGTATTATTATACAAAAGATATCTGAAAATAGCTTTCATCCGTCGGCAAAGACCGAGGATTGGCGCAGGTGCTTCGGGCTCTCGGCGCTAATAAAGCAAAACCGGCAAGATCCGGGATCTTGCCGGTTGCTTAGGATCATCTCCATGTTTCAGGGCCGGCCCGGGAAGCGCCGGGGAGGGCAGGGCTAACGGTAATCGCGGCCACCGCCGCGGCCGCCACCGCGGCCGCCGCCCCCACCGCCGTAGCCGCCCCCACCGCCACCGCCGGCGATGCCGGTGCGCTGTTGGGGCTTGGCTTCATTCACCGCCAGGGCGCGACCCTCCACCTCCATGCCGTTAAACTTGGAGATAGCCGTTTGGCCTTCCAGTTTGGTCTCCATTTCCACAAAGCCGAAGCCTCGCGGCAGGCCGGTCTGGCGGTCGGTGATGATCTTGACCGAGGCCACATTACCGGCCTCGGAAAACATGGTCCGCAACTGTTCTTCAGTCATTTGCCGGGGCAGATTGCCCACATAGAGTTTTATGGCTTTATCCTCCTGGTTAAGGGTCCGATTCGGGCCCTGGCAGCATCACGGTTTCGGCCGGGGCGAGTCTGTCAACTTCATCTTCAACGGGCCTGGAGAGTTCCGCCTCAGGTTGAGGCTGGGCCTTGCCCTGGCGCCTTTTTTGCTTTTCCGTTTTTCTGCTTCCTGGCCAGTTCCTTGGCTCGCTTCTCCCAGCCATAACGGTTACGGGCCACTACCTCTACCTCCAAGGTATGGGGGCGGCACTCCGGGAGAATAGCCCCGGAGGGCTGCAGGTCAGACTACGAAGGGTTAAATTTTCTCGACATTCTGGGCTTGAGGTCCCTTGGCCCCCTCGACTACCTCAAACTCCACTTCCTGATTCTCCGCCAGCGTCCTGAAACCATCGCTTTTGATGGCGCTGAAATGGACAAACACATCGGGGCCATCGTCCCGGGAGATAAACCCAAAACCCTTGGCGTCATTAAACCATTTAACCCGACCTTTTTCCTTCATCAGCTAAAACCCTCCTGAAGATTGAAAACCGGTCCGGCCCGCAAGGCCGGAAAGCCAAAGCAGTCAGACAAAAAAAACGGAAGGTATTTAGCATACCCTTCCGATTGGTCTTCCGGGCACCGCAGCCCCACCTTCGTCTGACATGCTATCTACAGGCAGAAATCTAACAACTGCATCACCCAGTGTCAAGCGATTTAATGCCGGCTCCCGGCAAGAATAAAGAATTAGCAAAGTTGCCATTTACCCGAACAATCTTAATGGAAAATATAACGAAATAATCACCGGTTAATCTAGAAGCCTTGGGGGCAAGTTAACGGGAGCCGGTGTGAAGGGCAGTGGGTCCTGGAATGGTTGGCACTCAGTGAGTCCGGGCCAGCAGTTCTTCAGTAATGATCTGGAAATAGGTCTTCTCGGTACAGGGCTCGAAGAGGGTCAGGTTTTCCTGGGCCTTGCCGGTGTATTGGCGGGCCAGCGACCGGGCGTGGTCCAGAGACCCGTATTTATTGAGCAGGGTGTCCAACTCCGGAGCCATTTCCGGAGTTAAGCTCTTGGCCATCTCGGTGAGCCGTTCCCGATCCTGGGGGTCGGCTTGGGACAGGGCATGGATCATGGGCAGGGTGATGCGGCCCTCCCGCAGGTCGGCGCCCACCTCCTTGCCTAGTTGTTTCTGGTCGCCGGTGTAGTCGAGGATGTCATCCACCAGTTGGAAGGTGATGCCGAGATTCAGGCCCATCTGGGCCAGGGCCTCCTCCTGGGCCGGCGGGGCTCCGGCCAGGATGCCGCCGATCTGGCAGGCCGCCGACATGAGGATGGCGGTCTTGCGGGTGATGACCTCGAAGTATTCCGCCTCATTCAGGTTGAGGTTGCCGGCGTGAATCAGTTGTAGGATCTCGCCTTCGGCCATTTGGGTGGTGGCCTGTGCCAGGACCTTGAGGATCTTCAAGCGGTCGGTGGTCACCGCGAGGGACAGGGCCTTGGACAGGAGGAAATCCCCCACCAGGATGACGGCATGGTTGCCCCAGATGTTATTGGCGGTGGTGGTCCCCCGGCGCACCAGGGCGGCGTCGATGACGTCGTCGTGCAGCAGCGTGGCGGCGTGCAGGTACTCGAAAATGGTGGAGAAGTCCGCCAGGTTATTGCTGCGCTGCCCGCACATTCGGGCGGCCAGGATGAAGAGGAGCGGCCGGATGCGCTTGCCGCCGGAGAGCAGGATGTGCCGCCCCACCTCGGCGATGAGGGGCACGTGGGTCTGGAGATTGGCGGCCAGGGCCGCGTTAATGGCGGCGATGTCCTTATTCAGGGCAGCCTTCAATTGCACTTTCGCCGCGGACTTAATCATAAATAAATAAATTAACTTACATCCCCTGGGAAGTCAATTCTTTATGCCTCACGCCAAGTCGCAACCGGGCTAAGAAATAAAGGGGCATTAAAGGTGGCGGGCGGGGACGCCCGCCCTACCAACTGCTCACTCGACAATCTCCCCCACCAGATCGTAGGGCAGGGCCCGGGTAAGGCGCACCGCCTGGATCTCTCCCACCCGACCGGTGCCGGCGGTGATATACACCTGGCCGTCGATGTCCGGGGCCTGACCGGCCAGGCGGCCGCTGAGGAGATAGTCGGACTCCGGGCTCAACCCGTCCACGAGGACCGGTTGCACTGTGCCCACCAGGGCCTTGAGGCGTGTCTTGACCATCCTGGCCTGGAGGGCCTTGAGAATCCGGGCTCGCTGCCGGGCCTGCCGCCGGGGCACGGCGCCCTGCAGGCGGGAGGCCGGCGCGACCTCCTCGGGGCTGTAGAGAAAGACCCCCAGGTGGTTGAAACGCACTTCCTCAATGAGTTCCTGCAGGGACTGGAAGTGGGCCTCGGTTTCGCCGGGGAAGCCCACCATCACCGTGGTGCGGAGCGTGACGCCGGGAAGGCGCTCCCGGATCAGGCGCATGGTATCCAAGATTTGCTTGCGGTTATAGCCTCGGCCCATGCGCTTGAGGACCTCGTCGTGGCCGTGCTGGATGGGCAGGTCCAGATAGGGAATGAGGCGAGGCTCGGCCGCCATGGTTTCCAGCAACTGCGGGGTAATCCTGGCCGGATGGCCGTACATCAGACGAATCCACAGGAATTCAGGAATTTGCCCCAATTCCCGGAGGAGCGCCGGCAGCCCGGGGTGCCCCGGTTGCTCCAAACCGTAGGCGGTGGTGTCCTGGGCCACCAGGATCAGCTCTTTCACCCCGGCGGCGGCCAGGGCCTCGGCCTCCGCCACCAGGGAGGTGAGCGGGCGGCTGCGGTAGGGGCCCCGGATTTGCGGGATAACGCAGAAGGTGCAGTGGTGGCTGCAGCCTTCGGCGATCTTTAGATAAGCCAAATGTCGCGGCGTGGCGGGGTAGCGGGCCTCGGGGTGGCGATAACCGTAAGGAGCGGCCTGATGAAACAGGCGCGCCTCTCCGGTCGCCGGTCCCCGGTCCAGAATCTCCACCAGGGCGGGAAAATCATGCACCCCGATGAAATAATCGACTTCCGGGAGCTGGGCGGCCAAATCCTCGCCATACCTCTGCACCAGGCAGCCGGTGACCGCCAGGCGCTTGGTGGGATCGGCCTCCTTGTGCCGGGCCAGCTCCAGGATGGTGTCCACCGCCTCCTGACAGGCATCCTTAATAAACCCGCAGGTGTTCACCAGGAGTAGTTGGGCGGCCTCCGGGGTATCAACCACTTGCCAGCCGGCCTCGGTCAGCCGCCCCAGCATGATCTCCGTGTCCACCAGGTTCTTGGGGCAGCCCAGGGACACGGCGTAAATACGGTTTTCGGTTTTCTGTTATTCAGTGTCTCTATCCTGCTTCGAAAAGTTCAAGGTTCAAAGGGCAAACTCGCCAAGACGCAAAGATGCAAAGGTCTCAAAGAAAAAGCGCAAAATGTGCGCTCTGCGCACCAGAAATGGAGGTAAACTTCGGTCCCCCCACCAAAATCTCCTCCCTGCGGACAAGATTATTAATTATTTCAGTAAGATGGTAAATATCCAAGTGTGCACGACGATATCTCTTTTAATTATAGTATGTTAAGTAATATTGGAGCAAGATTTTGACCGTCTTTATGCACGTTTTAGACCTCAAATTGCCAAATCCGTTTCGGCAGAATAAATAGTGCCGTAGCTTGATTCGTATAAGTACCTTATTTTACCATATAATTATCGCTACCGGGGCGTCCGTTTACCGTTACGTTGCTTCAAGGCGCCGGGGTTGTACCGCTTCCGGGTCGCTTGGTGGCTGGGTGATGCGAGGGTGGAGCGGTAAATATGCTAGTGGAGATAGCATATTAGGAGAGCGAAAAATTTCCAGAATAGAATAGACAGTTTTCCTTATTTCCGTTTTCAGAATGGGACCCTGCACTGGCAGGGGCGACTCACGAGCCGCCCCTGCCAGAGATTTTCATAATTCTGGTTTCCAAACTCTTGCTTGGGAACGAGTATTAAGTTTTCTGTTCATTGAAAAGATATCACAGTCCTGGCATCCAGCGCGGCGAACATCAATAGCCAGAAGGCCAGTTGGATGACGATGGCATAACGGCAGCCCGTAGGGCGGGAAAGCGCAGCGCATCCCGCCATTAGCATTATTCCGTCTCTATACTTCGAACGTTATCATCTGCCGTCCTGCCAATTGTATAAATGCTGGGTTCCACGTATCGGCGAAATCCAGCAGCATGACCGTAAAGAAAAACGTGCCGCCAGGAACAAAGGGGCGAATACATTGCGGCATTAGTCAGGTCTAACCCAATTACCGAAGGCGGGATGCGCTGCGCTTTCCCGCCCTACGAATCTGTCAGGGCGGTTCGAGAACCGCCCCTACACTACACTTTTACTGCTCACGGCTCACTGAAAAGATATCACCGTCCTGGCATCCAGCGCGGCGAACATCAATAGCCAGAAGGCCAGTTGGATGACGATGGCATAACGGCAGCGCCGCTGGGTGATCAGCACGCGCTCGTCCAGGGCCTGCATGAAATTATACATCACGGCGCACTCCAGGGCAAAAGGGGGAAAGCCCAGGTAGCCCAGGAGCGGCATTTCGAAGACCTTGGCGAAGTTCAGGACCGGCAGGGTATAGACCCATTTGGCCGTGGCGCCATAGTTCCAGGCCTCCCACCAGAGGCCGCAGAACAGTCCGGCGGCGAGCAGACAGAGGTGTTCCCGGCGTTCCCCGTCGAGCCAGGCCTGAATCAGGGAGCGGCCGCCCAGCAGCTTAACGAAGGGATCCAGAAGAAAAAAGCCGGCGCCCCAGATTAACGGGAAGGCATAACGGGGAAAGACCAGGGGCAGGACGGCTGACGCCATCCCCAGCAGCAGGGCCGCGGGCTCCCAGGCAAAAGGCAACTTGCGGGGCCGGCTCCGGGCTCCCCGCCAGGCCCCGAGGGCCGAGAGCACCTCGGCCGCCAGCAGGACGCCGGGCAGCACCGTGGCAAAGGCCAAAGCATAGCCCGGCCAGCGCACTAGGGGGTTGGCGACGACCCCGGCATAACCCCAGTTTTTCAAGACATAATTAAAGGCTTCGAAAACCAGCCAGACAGTCACGGACCAGAAGGCCAGGCGCAACAGCGCCCGGGGGCGGTTAAGCAGCCAGGAATCCCCCCGGCGGCAGAAAAGGAGGCCGTCCAGAAAGAGGATCAAAGGATACCAGGCGAAAAAGTAAAGCCACTGAAGAATGGCCGGGTTCCCCGAGGCCGCGCCCGCCAGGCCCACGCCCCACAGGGCCAGGGCCAGCAAAATCTCGCCTTGTGCAACTTTTCTTTTAATGAACATAGGTTACCACAGATATTAATGATAACAATATCTTATCTATTTGGGAAGGGGGCGGATCAGCCGGAGATGGCTCAACCATGCGAATTTTCCCTTGATTTGCCCGAAAAATGCTGCTATAGGAAGACAATCCAGGTCTAACGGCCTGCCTCGGGGGAGGTAACGTCATCAGTTTTAGACCTGCAGTTTCGCAGTCTTGACCACTCGGTGAGAGGACGACATATGCTTCCTGGGCTGATGGGGATTGTGCTGTGTCTGGCTTTGCTGGCGGGATGCGGGGGAAGCAAGGTCAATCTGGTGAAGATGGGTCCGCTGCCCGAAGAGCCCGTGGCCCTGGCCCCGGACGTGCCGGATGAATCCCTGACCGAAGAACTGAACTCCAAGCGCCTGGAAGAGCTTTACGCCAAGAGCGGCATCCCCGGCTGGGACCCCAGTCTGGAAGAAGAATTGAAGCAGTGGGAACATCAGGTCAAGTTTGATGTGCCCATCCAGATGAACAAACAGGTGCGGGCCTACCTGGTCTATTTCTCCACCGAACGCAAAGGGGTCATCCGAAACTATCTGTCCCGCTCCAGCCGCTACCTCCCCATGATCAAAGAGGTCTTCGATGAGTACGGCCTGCCGGAAGACCTGGCCTATCTCGCCATGATCGAGAGCGGCTTCAACAACAAGGCCACCTCCCCGGCGGCGGCCTGCGGCATGTGGCAGTTCATCAAGGGCACCGGCCTGCGCTATGGATTGACCATCGACAGTTACCTGGACGAGCGTCGGGACCCGGAGAAAGCCACCCGGGCCGCGGCCAAATATCTCCTGGACCTCTACAAGCAGTTCGGTTCCTGGTATCTGGCGGCCGCCTCTTACAACTGCGGCGAAGGCCGGGTGCAGCGGGAGTTGGACCAGAGCAAGCATAAGAATTTCTGGGAGCTCTCGGCCAATATGTGCCTGCCCACCGAAACCAAGAACTACGTGCCCCAGATGATCGCGGCCACCATCATCGCCAAGAACCCGGAGAAGTTCGGCTTTAAAGGCGTGCCTTATCAAGCGCCCATGAGAGTTGACAAGGTGCAGGTGAATGAGCCCACCTCTCTGAAGGCCGCGGCCTTTGCGGTTAATATGCAGGCGGACGATATTCAGGTCCTGAACCCGGAGCTGCTGCGGGGCGTCACCCCGCCGGACAGCCCCAATTATGCCCTGAACCTGCCGCCTAACAGCAAGGAACTCTTCACCCGCAACATTACCCTGGCCCGCATCGAGAACCCGGCGGTGGCCTCCCGCCCGGTGCAGACCGCCAGGAGCAATAGCCGGCAGTATTCCCACAGCCGCGGCCAGGCCTCCCACCAGGTGGCCCCGGCCACGCCGAAGGCCGCCGCCAAACCCAAGACTTATGCCAAGGGCAGCCAGCAATCCTCGTCTGGTGCGGTTTACGCCAAAAAGGGCAAGACTCCTGAGGCCAAAGAGGCCCCTGCTCCAGTGCAGGCCAGCCTGTTTGGCGGCGTAGCCGCGGCGCCTAAGCATGGCACCGCCAACAAGGCCAACGGCTATACTCAGTCTGCGGCCAACGGCAAGGCCAAGGGCAAAACCACCGCCAAGGCCGCCGATAAAAAGGGCGAGCCGGCCGGTAAGGCCACCCCCAAGGCCAAGACCGCCAAGAAGAACGGGGCTCCGGCCGCCAAGTCCAAGGATAAGTATTCCAAGGCCAAATCAGTGGCCTTATTCGCTAACAAGACCCAGTGATCTAAAAAAACTGGACGTCGGGTCGCCGCTTCGCAGAGCCAGGGAGAAAGGTCACCAGCCCCCCAGACCAAAGGTAGTAGTCCAGGCAGTCTGAGACTGGCCTAAATGGCTGAGGCCCCGGCCAAAAGCGCCAGCCGCTAGCCCCCGACACCCGCTGGAAACCTCGTTATTCTCCAGCCTTCCAACCGATCCGCCAAAATATTTTTGCCCACCCCCTTGATTTTCCCGAAATAATAGTTAAAATTACGACGATTAGCACTAATCGTTGGCGAGTGCTAACAACAAGATGACCT
>JAPLJC010000232.1 GCA_026388765.1 Deltaproteobacteria bacterium | reverse complement strand
GGTGATCCGGGAGTTTTACCAGCGGCTCCGCCAGGCGGGTAAACCGGCTAAGGTGGCCCTCACCGCCTGCATGCGAAAAATCTTGGTGATCCTGAATGCCATGGTCAAAAATCGTACCTACTGGAACCCACAGCTGCCTCTGGCAGCTTGACAGAAAAGACAGTCGCTACACTTGCAGGCCTTCCATCTCTCCCCCACAAACCCCGCACCTTTTGCACACCAGGGGCCGGCAGGGCGGGGTTTCTTTCTCTGCCAGGGCCCGCTGGTATTCCTCCCAAAGGTAGTCTTTCTGCAGGCCGTGATCGATGAAGTCCCAGGGGAAAAGCTCGTCGGGCTGGCGCGGCCGCAGGGTGAAAAAATCCGGGTTCACCGGGCTTTGTTGTAAGGCTTTGGTCCAGCCGTGCTGGTGGGCCAGAAGCAAGATATCGCCCACCCGCCGGTCGCCCCGGGCCAGCAGGGCCTGGACGTAGGCCCATTTGGGCAGGTCGGTGTGCACCCGCACCTCCTTGACCCCGTGGAACTCTTTCGTCACCAGTTTCAGGCGCTTTTTCAATTCCGCGATTTCCAGAAAAGGCACCCACTGGAAAGGGGTGAATGGTTTTGGCACGAAGGAAGAGAGGCTCAGGGTGATGAGGCCCAGGCGGCACTTGCCGTGGCTGTCCTTGATGACGCAGTGTTCCAGGTGGCGCACCAACTCGGGGATGGCCGCCACGTCCGCCATGGTCTCGGTGGGCAGGCCCACCATGAAGTAGAGACGCAGTTGCGGGATCCCGGCCCGGCTCACGGCCACCGCGGCCTGGGCCAGGTCATCCCGGCTGAGGCCTTTGTTCAGCACTTGCCGCAGCCGGTCGCTGCCGGCCTCCGGGGCCAGGGCGACGCTGCGCACGCCGCCCTGGGCCAGCAGTTGAAAAAGCTCCTCGTCGGCGGAGTCGGCCCGGAGCGAACTGATGCCGATATCGCCCCCGGCGGCCAAAATTTTGCGGCACAGCTCCTTGACCTCCGGGTGGTCCGAGACCGCCGCTCCCACCAGGCCCACCTTGCGTTTGGCCATGAGTCCCGCCTGGATTTGGGTCCACAGCTCCTCCAGGGGGCGCTCCCGGGGCGGCCGGTAGACGAAGCCCGCGGCGCAGAAGCGGCAGCCCCGGGAGCAGCCGCGGCCGGTTTCCACCAGGAACATCTCGCCCCATTCGCTCTGGGGGGCCAGGATCTGGCTGTGGGTAGGGTAGGGGGCCAGCTCCGGCAGATGGGGGGCCGTCACTTTGGGGGGGAAGCCGGGCGAGGGCTCAAAGGCCGCCAGGGTCCCGTCGGGATGGTACCGGGGCCGGTAGCCCATGGGTATGTAGGCCCCCGGCACGTTTTGGGCCAACTCTCTTAAAGGCTCGTCTCGGTGGGCACCGGGCCTGGCTTCGGCCAAAAACTTAAAGAAGGGGACCGCCCCGGCCTCGCCCTCCCCCAGGAAGAAGGCGTCCACAAAGGGAGATAAGGGCTCGGGGTTGAGGAAGGTGGCCACCCCGCCGGCGATTACCAGGGGGTCGCCGGGGCCGCGCTCGGCGGCCAGCAGCGGCACGCCGGCGCCTGCCAGGATTTGCAGGACGTAGGGGTAGTCGGCCTCAAAGGAGATGGAAAAGGCCAACGCGGCAAAGTCCTTCAAGGGCCGCTGGGACTCCAGGCTGAGCAGTGGAGTGCCGGTGCGCCGGTATTCCTCCCAGTCCTCCGGGGCGGGGAGAAAGGCGCGTTCGCAGTGCAGGCCGGAGGTGTCATTGAGCAGCCGGTAGATGGCCTGGAAGCCCAGGTTCCCCATGGCCACCGGGTAGAGCTGGGGGTAAATCAGGGCCACGGGCCAGCGGGCGCCCCAATCGCGCACCACCGCGCCCTTTTCCTGGGAGAGCAGCTTTTTCAGGCGTGCTTTAATCTTGGCAGACATGGCGGCGAGTATTAGGTAAGGGCAGGTAGGGGCGGCTCGCGAGCCGCCCCTACAATCCCCAAAAAATTTATTTGATGCAACGCATTAAGGGCGTGATAAATCACGCCCCTTACGAAAAAACCGAAAACCGAAAACTGAAAACCATCTTTATTAATAGGCTTAACCCTGTTAACCCCAAAACCAGACGCAGTTCGGCAAAACATTTTCAACATCTTTCCGTCGATATTGGACAACCCGATCTCCGAGACCATCCTTTACAAGTTATTGCTCTTTGAAAGCTGCCCCTAATTGGCGCATATTTGAACGGCTTTTTGCGCGAGCCTTTCCCACCAAAGAACAATTAGCGGAACAGCGCCAGGGAAACTAATTCCCGAAGAAGAGATTTACGATTTGGCATGAATAAAGGGTGATGATTAGAGAGGCTTTTTCATGAAGCAAACGACATTTCCATAAGGAAATGGTGGATTACAAACCTGTGTTAAATCGTGCTCAATATCCTCCTTATCCCCGCATTTGCTAGTCCATCTTCCATTGGGCAGTAAACGTGCAGCATGAGTCGGGTTATTATAAGGACCAGCAAAAAGAGCAATCTTTATAAAATTGGCTTCAAGAGTGCCATCTGGGCATACAACAAATCCTATTGATTCATAAGCCTTTATGAAAGCATCGAGTGTACAGATGCGAGGAACTAAGGGGGGCCAGTAGTACATGTGCATAGGGTCTGGCTCCCACCATTGTTTATCGTCTCCAGCAGCCCATGCAATGCAATTATATTTAATTGACTCTGAGCTTGTTATCTGGTCAGGGATGAGAAGTTCTAATATACTCATTTGATAAATCTTTTCTGACGCCCCCAATTAAGCCAAGCCTCCATCATTTTACCGATATTCCCTTTATCTTCTTGTGGAACTGGGTCTATTCCCGAAATGGCTCTCAAAGCCCAAAACAAATGAGCTGGCCTATCTTTCAATTCGTTTAAAATTAAAGGCAGGACTGGTTCTCCCATGCCAATAATCCCTTGATATGAGGGTAGCATTGCCATTGCTGTCGCAGACGAGAGAAATACAGATTGTTGTTTCCATTCAGTTAAAAGTCGTTTAAATTTCATTTGGAGAGATTCAATCTTAATTATGCAAACTTTTACATCTCCCTTTGAAGGGTGTTTTTGGTACTGGTTTATCGCAGACATGTACCGTTCGCGCATTTTTCTACGCAAATTTTTCTCCGGTGTGCCCTTGGTTGTAACCAGCCAGTTATCTCCAGTTGGTTTAACAACTGGTTCATCCGTATATAAAGCAACATTTGGCATTATTCTTCACTCTCTAATCCCAGACATTGAATACCAAAATCTGAGATCATCAATTTAAGACATTCATGTTTTGAAATCGCTCGGTCTATTGTTGCTTTCAATTGTTGCAGGTCCTCATCATCAAGACCTAGATAGAAATCTTTTGTTTCTGAATTTTCTCGGTAAACTATCTTCAAAGAATGTACAATAACAGCTGCGGATGGCCTAATAGATGGATTGTCAGGTCTAAATACTGGCCTGATATCTGAGTAAAGCTCAGATCGGATAAATAAATGTTGATGTTGTGGCATCAACCGAAGCGCTTTAGTTCTTACCCCAATTGTGTCATGTAAAGAGAGTATCTTAACAAAAAAATCGTGGAATGACTTAAAATCCTCTTCTAATGCACCCTTTAGTCGCTTTCCAGCGGATTTCTTGAAAGCATCTACCAATGCCGAAGCGAAAGCCTCAATTTCTTCATGAGAAGTATCGTATGCATCATATATAGTAAATAAAACGCGAATTATTTCATCAGTCTTTTGATAATCGACTTTTGTGATTTCTTGAAAAATTCTGGTAAAATCACTCAATTGGGAGATATTGGCAGGATCTTGGATTGCCTGTAAAAAAGCATTCCTCGGCTCCTGCTTTAATTGGAACAGATACTCTAGATATTCTCTATCATCCTTTGGAACGGCTAATTTTAGCACTTGAATCATCCTTGCGCGCAATTAGATACAGTATACTGCGACCATAGCACCAAATTTAGCCGCAGAAAAGCTTAATTATTATAGAATTATCGTAGTCAAGATTGCAAATATCGCTACCTTAAACTGGGACATTCCGTTATTAATTATCGGCCTTGCGCAGAAAAGGCGGGATGTCCAGTTCGCTTTCCTCGTATTGCAGGTCGGGGTGGACGATGTTCCGCTTTTGGCCCACCACCCCCAGGTTGGCCGCGGGCCGCTGGTTCAGGTTCGGCCGCGCCTCAGCGGGGTTCCGGGGCGTCTCCGGCGTCCGCAGGATGGTGGGGATCTCCAGGTCCTCCGGCGGCTGGCCCGCCGGGGTCCAGGCCGGGCGCTCCAGTTCGGCCCGTTTGCCGATGCCGGTGGCAATGACCGTCACCCGGATCTCGTCGCCCAGGGCTTCATCCCAGACCAGGCCCCACTTGATGATGGCTTCTTCGTGGGCCTCTTCCTGGACGATGCTGCAGATTTCCTTAAGTTCTTCCATGGAGATGTCCGGGGCGGAGGTGATATTGATCAGGATGCCACGGGCTCCCCGGATGGAGATGTCTTCCAGCAGGGGGCTGGAGATGGCCTTTTGGGCCGCGTCGCCGGCCCGGTTGCCGCCGCTGGCGATGCCGGTGCCCATCAGGGCCATACCCCGCTCCTTCATGACGGTGCGGACGTCGGCGAAGTCCACGTTGATGAAGCCGGGCACCATGATGAGGTCGGAGATGCCCCGCACTGCGAAACCCAGGACCTCGTTGGCCATGCCGAAGACGTCCTTGATTCGGGAGTTCTTGGAGCTGAGGCTGAAGAGGCGGTCATTGGGAATGGTGATAATGGTGTCCACCACCTTGCGCAGGTCATCGATGCCGTTATCGGCCAGGCGCCGTTTCATCTTGCCTTCGAATTCAAAGGGTTTGCTGACCACGGCCACGGTGAGGGAGCCTAGTTCCCGGCTGAGTTCGGCCACCACCGGGGCGCCGCCGGTGCCGGTGCCGCCGCCCATGCCCGCGGCAATGAAGACCATGTCCGCGCCCTGCAGCACCTGCTGGAGGCGTTCGGCGTCTTCCTGGGCCGCCTTCCGGCCTATTTCCGGATCGCCGCCGGCTCCCAGCCCCCGGGTGACGTTGGGGCCCAGCTGGATCTTCACCGGGGCCAGGCTCCGTTCCAGGGCCTGGGCGTCGGTGTTCGCCGCGATAAAATCTACCCCCACCATCTGGGAGGTGATCATATCATTGATGGCATTGCCGCCGGCGCCGCCGATGCCGAGAACTTTGATCTTGGCCGACAATTCATTGGGGACTAATTGAATCTTCATCCGGTAAACCCCCTCGTGGTCATGATACCACTTTTAAATATTTCATACCACTTCCCGGAACCATTTTTTCACGCGGCTCCAGAGACCGCGGTCGCTCCGCCCCCGGGACCAGCCGCCGCCCTGGGGCCAGCGTTCGGTCTTGCGCTGGGCCTTCTGTTGGGTCTTGAAACCATAGAGCACCAGGCCCACGCCGGTGGCAAAGGAAGGATCGTGGATGACATCGATGAGGCCGCCCACCCCGACGGGATAGCCGATCCGGGTGTGCATCTGTAAGGCCTCAGCGGTCAGTTCCGGGAGCCCGTGCACCAGGGCGGTGCCGCCGGTGAGCACGGCGCCGGAGTGCAGGGGGTGATTAAACCGGGCCCGCTGGACTTCTTTGCCCAGAAGATTGATGATCTCCGCCACCCGCAGATGAATAATTTCCGCCAGGCGGGCCCGCGGCAACTGCTGGGTATCCCGTCCGGTCAGCCCCGGAACTTCCAGCATTTCCATGGGGTCGGCCAGGGCATTGAGGCAGCAGCCGTAATGCTTCTTGATTTCCTCGGCGGAATGGAGTGAGGTGGGCAGACCCACGGCGATGTCGTTGGTGAGGTTGTTGCCCCCCACCGGCAGGACGAAATTTTGCCGCAGGGCGTTCTCCGCGAAGATGGCCAGATTGGTGACGCCGCCGCCGAAGTCGATGAGGGCCACGCCCAACTCCTTCTCTTCGTCGGTGAGCACCGCTTCGCCTGCGGCCAGGCTTTGCAGGGCGATGCCGTTGACCTCCAGGCCGGCCCGGCTGGCGCACTTGAGAATATTATTCAGGGAAGTGGCGGCGCTGGTGACGATGTGGACCTTGCACTCCAGGCGCACCCCGTGGATGCCCACCGGGTCCTTGATGCCGTCCTGGCCGTCGATCAAAAATTCCTGCACCAGGGTGTGGATCACCTCCCGGTCCGAGGGGATGGCCACGGTGCTGGCCGTATCGATGACCCGTTCCATGTCCGCCGGGGTCACCTCCCGGTCCTTGATGGCAATGATCCCCTGGCTGTTGATCACCTTGGTCTGGCCGCCCCCCACGCCGGCATAAACGGAACGGATTTCGCAACCAGCCATGGTTTCCGCTTCCTCTACGGCCTTGCGGATGGCCCGGACGGTGTTTTCAATGTTGACCACCACCCCTTTGCGGAGCCCGCCGTTGGTGGGGGAGCACCCCAGGCCGACGATATCCACCTGGTTTTCCCGCACTTCCCCCACCACGGCGCAAATTTTGGTGGTGCCGATGTCCAAACCGCCGATTAGATCTTGGGGCACTTTGGCATCCTATCTAGCCTCTTCCGTCCCCTTCAGGTTAATCAGCACCCGTTGGGGATAGTCGAGATTGATGCGCCCGGTTTTGGCCAGATAGCCCTTGTGGACCAAGGCCGGCAAAACCTGGGCAAATTTTTGCAATTTTGCTAAATAATCGTTAAAGCCGAGGTCCAGGGCCGCCCCCAGGCCGTTGACATAGAGGGTGAAACCCCGATCCAGGTCCAGGTGAACCTCGGAGACGTTTTCCAGGTTGAAGGGCGCCGGGACCTCCTTGAGCACTTCCAGCAATTGAAAGGTCTGGGCCACCAGGGGGGCCAGCGATCCCTCCGGATGCTGGAGATTCTCCGGCTTCAAGCCAGTAATTACCGGAAAGTTATGCGGGTCCCCGGGTGATAACGGTTTAAACAGGCTCCCCTGGCGATCGAGGTAAAAGAGTTCCTCCCCCATCTGCACCAGGGCCACCGGCTCCCGCTCCTTGATGACCAGGTGGATCCGGTGGGGCCACTTCCGGGTCAATTCGGCTCCGGAAATCCAGGGGTGGGCCAGCAAGGCCCGTTCCACCCGGCCCGGCCGGATGGCTAAAAGATTGGTATCAGGACCTAAGTTGGCCAGTTTCAGGATAACTTCCGGGGTCAGACTTCGGGCCCCTTCGATTTCGATATTCTTGATATCTTTAATGCAAAAGTACGAAGAGGTCAAGAGTTGATGGTAGAGGATCATTAAAGCCAGGCAGAGCCCAGCCAAACTCAGAAGTCCGAAGGTTACCAGAGCCATCCTGAGCCAGGACCTTGGGGAACCGCGGCCCCGGGAGCGGCGATAGCTATTGCTGGGCTTGCCCCGGGAGAACAGACGCGATTTCTTCACCGGCCCCTGGGGCGCCTGGCGCGAATTATAGGTATTCCGCGAATTACGCGACGTCCGGGGCGTGGTGGTTTTCTTTATGAGAGGGCCTCCCTGTAAGCCGACGGGAGACGGAGGACGGGAGACGGGAAAGATCACCCGTCTTCATCCCCGGTCTTCGGTCTCCGGTCATTTTGCCGTCTTCGGTCCCCGGTCTCCGGTCCCCTTGCCGTTCAGCCGGGCCAGCAAGTCTTCCCCGGTTTTCCAGATATCCCCGGCCCCGAGGGTTAGGACCAGGTCGCCTTCCTGCAAGTGCTCCAAAATGGTATCGGCCATGGCGCCCTTTTCTTCAACAAAATGTGCCGCCGGATGGCCGCTGGCCCGGATGCCTTCACAAATGGCCCGGCCCGAGACGCCCGCTACCGGAGACTCGCTGGCCGCATAAATCTCCGTGACCAAAACCAGCCCGGCCCGGGCAAAGACCGGGAAGAATTCCGGCAGCAGGGCGGCGGTGCGGCTGTAGCGGTGGGGCTGAAAGGCCACCACCAGCCGGCGCCGCGGGAAGGCCTGGGCCAACCCCGCCAGGGTAGCGGCAATCTCGGTGGGGTGATGGCCGTAGTCGTCCAACACGGTAATGCCCCTTGCCTCGCCCTTCACCTGGCAGCGCCGGTGAATCTGGCCCAGGGCCTTGAGGCCGGTCTGCCAGGTGGAAAAATCAAGGCCCAATATGTGTCCCACGGCGCAGGCGGCCATGGCGTTGAGGACATAATGGGATCCGGCCAGGGGAACCTCCAGGGTCCCAAGCTTCCGGCCCTGGTGGGTCAACTTAAAGCGGTAGCCTAAACCTCTCGGTTCCATATCAGTGGCCCGAAAGTCGGCGCCGGGATTCAGGCTGTAAGTGATGAGCTCGCCGGCGTGGTGGCGCAGCACCGCCTGAAGATGCGGGTCGTCGGCCCAGGCAATGACCCGGGCCCCGGCCGGCAATTTCTGGAAATAGGCGGCAAAGGTCTCCTGGATATGGGCCAAATCCCGGTAGTAGTCCAGGTGCTCCCGGTCCAGGGTGGTGACCACGGTGGTCTGGGGACGTAGATAAGTGAAGGAGCCGTCGCTTTCGTCGGACTCGGCCACGAAGTAATGACCCCGGCCCAGGACGGCGTTACTGCCGAGATTATCCCACACTGCGCCCACCACCACGGTGGGGTCGAGGCCCGCGGCCCTAAGGATCGCCGCCACCATGGCGGTGGTGGAGGTCTTGCCGTGGGCCCCGGTGATGGCGATTTGCTGGTGACCCTCCATCAGCCGGGCCAGCATCTGGCCCCGGCGCAGCACGGTGAGGCCCTGAGCCCGGGCCGCCATCAGTTCCGGGTTGTCTTCCTTGACCGCGGTGGTGTGGACCACAATGTCGGCCGCGCCCAGGTTTTCAGCGCGGTGGCCCTGGTGGAAGGCGACCCCCAGGTCGGCCAGGCGCTGGGTAATGGGTCCGGCCGCCAAATCCGACCCGCTCACCTTACAGCCGCGCCGCACCAAGAGCTCCGCCAGGCCGCTCATGCCAATGCCGCCAACGCCGATGAAGTGGTAGGTGTAATGTATCCCTTTTTTCATATACGCAGTTTCTTACTTAAATAAAATACTCTCACAATTTATTTGGATCCCAAAATATTCTGATAAAAGATTATTTGAGCTTCTTAGTAATAATTCTTTTGACCCTATGAGATATAAGATATTTTCTACATCTTCCATATTGCCTTCACCATAAGCAGACAATGCTGCACGTAGTAAAGAAGCAGCAATATCCCCACTAACTTTTTCTTCTTCTTTCATAAACCCCATAATATTTGATAATAGATAATTTATTGCAGCTTTTATATGTATCGTAAGTTCCAGATTACCTCTATCTTTATTTAAAAAAAGCTTAGCAGTGGTTCTTCTACCCATTTTAATTTGGCGTCCGATTAGAATTGCTAAAAATAGTGGTCCGGCATGGTATTCAGAAAGATCTATGTCTTGACACCCTCCACCATTTTTTGCACAAATTCCAGCCCGATGGCCCACAAAACGTAGCTCTTTACAAATATTAAGTGATAAATCCGAATCAATCATTAATTCACCATTATAGTTGCCATTTCGATACCAAACGGTGCCATCATAGTAAATAGGACCGTCAGGTTTTTCAAAATCATATGGTAATAATATGTCAGATTGATCGTAATACGTATTTGTAATCAATATTCGATATGCTGGCGGCCTTACATCAATGAGGTCTTCAACCCAATAAAAATATTTATCTTTAATCAAATTATCCCATTCAAATTCAAAACTTATATTTCCATAAATCGAGCCACGCGCCCAATAATTTGGCGATACCCATGAGACACAAGTCCTAGTATTATTTAGGCGACTTTTATCCCAGACCAATGAAGTTTAAATAAATGTAGGGTGGACACTGCTCAGCAATTCCTCAAAAATCTATTCCAGCAACGAAGCAAATGCCTTACGCCACCCCCACCCTAACCCTCCCCCCTCAAGGGGGAGGGGATAAAAGCAAAGACACCTTTTGGTTTTATGGGCCACTGCTTTTATTGCTGCTTCTATTGCTACTTTTATGGCCCTTTTATGACCTATTTATCTAGAAATTATCAGGATCGGGGAGGACATTTAATCTAATCGTTTCCAGGACGCCTTCCAAGTTTGTTAAGACGTCGTTATTCCAAAATCTCAAGATGCTATATCCCTCGGCAATAAGCCAGTTACTTCTTTCCTCATCCTTCTCTATTTCAATGGCATGCTGACCACCATCAATTTCCAGGATTAAGCGTTGCTCCAAACAGACAAAATCGACGATGTATCTGCCGATGGGCTGCTGCCTCCTAAATCTAAATCCCTCTACTTGTTTTCCTCTTAAATGCCGCCATAATAAATTTTCGGCATCAGTCTGTCTTTTTCTCAGATTTCTGGAAAGACTAACCAGATCATCCATATCAACCCAACCCGAAGCACTCCGGGTTTAATCCCCTCCCCCTTGAGGGGGCGACACCGGGAGGGGGTGGTAAGCGTTTATTAGTTGGTGGTTAGGGAGCAAAGCCTCCTATATTACTCATTGCTTGGCGTTAATATTCGGTCGGCAGCCAATTGTAATCCGAATATGGTTAGCGCCATTAAATAAGCAATAATGGGGAGCCACATCCCCAATTTGTCAAACCTGAAATAAATCCAGGAACAATTTACCAAAAAGAATGGCGATGGCCCTAATTTGAACCCGATAACCAAACTCAATAATATAATTACAGAAATCCAAATGGTGGTATTTGGACTGGTGTAGGTCAGCATAAGAACAAATAAGGCCGTTAATGGCCCGCCAACATAAACAATAAGTACCAGAAGTTTATAAAATGGATTTATCATCCAGACTGTTTCTTTAAACATATATTCTAATCTTTTCAAGTCCATAATCGCGGTACCCTTATTAATCTTTAGGTAGAGTGGGAACTGTCCACCAATTCCTTACCGGCTTTAAAATTATGTATGATGCGCACCCTAAATTTTCACCCCTTGGTAAATTTCAGAAAAATAGAGTGGGCCATATTTTTAAGAAATAGATAAACTTTTTTCAAAAAAAGCAGAATATCCAGACAACACATAGAAAATCATCCCAAGAAAATGTAGGGCGCCCACGGCTCCTTCATTTGGTTTTACCTCCGATCAACTCCAAACACCCCGCCACGATCTCTTTCGCCGCCTCGGGGCGGGCCAGGCGGCGGGCGGCCGCTTCCATGCGCGTCAGGGTCTCGGGCTGCGCCAGGAACTCTTTTATCTTACCAGCGAACACCGCCGCGGTAAAATTTTTATTTAGGATAATTTCCGCGGCCCCGGCTTCGGCCAGGAAACGAGCGTTAAACTCCTGGTGGTTATTGGCCGCGAAAGGGTAGGGCACCAAGAGCGCGGCCCGGCCCAGGGCGGCGAGCTCCGCCAGGGTGGAGGCCCCGGCCCGGCAGACGATGAGGTGGGCCCGGACCATCAGCTCCGGCATCTCCTGGCTGAAGGCCGCTACCTGAGCCGCAAAACCGGCCTGGTTGAAGCCTGCGGCTACCTCCTCGCAGTCTGCCTCGCCGGTCAGATGGAGAAAATGGAGCCGGTCCCTCAGGTCGGAGAGCTCCGGCAGGGCGGCCAGCACCTCCATATTCAGGTGGTGCGCCCCCTGGCTGCCCCCGGTGATCAGCACGGTGAAGGGCTGGTCCGGGCGCGAGGCCGCAATCTTAAAAAACTCCTCCCGGATGGGGTTGCCGGTCAAGACCGCCCGGTCTCCGGGAAATTGTCCCAGGGAGGCCGGGAAGGAGACGAAGACCCGGTCGGCCAGGTGCGCCAGCCAGCGGTTGGCGAACCCGGGCAGGGCATTTTGTTCATGCAGGGCCAGGGGAATCTTCAGGGACCAGGCCGCCAGGCCCACCGGGCCGGAGGTGTAGCCGCCCATGCCCAGCACCAGATGGGGCTTAAGGTCCTGGAGGCGCTGCCGGGCCTGCCGGATGCTCCACGGCAAACTTCCCCAGGTACGTAACCGGGAGAAGAGCCCCTGGCCCTGCAAGGCCCGGCTGGCGACTGCCTCCCAGGGGAAACCGCAGCCCTCCAGAATCCTGGTGGTCACGGGCCGGGGGCTGGTGATAAAGGTGACCGTCGCCCCGTGGCGCGACTGAAACTCCCGGGCCACGGCGAGGCCCGGGAACAGGTGGCCGCCGGTGCCCCCGGCGGCGATGACTATTTTAAGTTTCGAGTTTCGAGTTTCGAGTTTCAAGTTTCGAGACAATCCCTGTACCGAAAAAGATAGGTCTCACGCAAAGACGCAAAGTCGTCGCAAAGCAAAGGCGCAAAAATGTATGGGCCACACTGCGCACCAAGATGGCGGGCGGGGACGCCCGCCCCACCAATTGCTCTCATTCTCTCAAGTTACCAACGATGTTGCCACCAGAGTGTTTTTTCACTTGGCCTCACTCCTTCGCGGTGGCAAGCTATGGCGGCGGCCTTTCAGATCACGGAGGGCACGCCGTCTTTAGCCGGCGCCGCGGCCTTGGCGGGCGCTCCGGTCGGGCGTTTGACCTGGCTGCTGATATTGAGCAGAATACCCACCGCCAGCAGGCTGGCCATCAGGGAAGAGCCCCCGTAACTGAGAAAGGGGAGGGACAGTCCCTTGGTGGGCAAAATGCCGCTCACTACCCCCATGTTGATGGCCGCGGGCAGGCCGATGACCAGGGTCAGCCCGAGAGCCAGATAGGAGCCGAAGGTATCCGGAGCCTTGAGGCTCAGGCGGAGCCCCCGGATCACCAGGGTGGTGAACAGAGCCAGGATCAGGAGAAATCCCAGGAAGCCCAACTCTTCGCTGAAGATGGAGAGGATGAAGTCGGTGTGGGCGTCCGGCAGGTAGAAGAGCTTGGCCCGGCTCTGCCCCGGCCCCAGGCCCCAGAGGTTGCCGGAGCCGATGGCCAGCAGGGACTGTTTCAACTGGTAGCCCACATCCGCCCCGTGTTTCCAGGGGTCCAGGAAGGAGAGGATGCGGTCGAATTTTTTCGGATCTTTTAACACCGCCATGACTGCGAGGAAAATGACCGCGCCCAGGGACAGGACGATGTGGGTAAGGCGGGTGCCACCCACGAATAGCATGGTGAAAACGATGGCCGCCAGGGTCAGGGCGGTGCCGAAGTCGGTCTCGATGCCGATCAGACCGATGAAGAGCCCGGACACCAACATGTGGGGCAGAAAGCCGATGGCGAAATATTTCATTTTCTCCCGTTTGCGGGCAAAGGAATAGGCCAGGAACAGGACCACCGCGATCTTGGCGAACTCCGACGGTTGCAGGGTGAAGGGCCCGAGGCGGATCCAGCGGGCCGCCCCCCGCACCTTGCCTCCGATACCGGGAATGAACACCAGGATCAGGCAAATCAGGCTAATAAATAAAGCGGGATAGACCCAGCGTTGGTAACTCTGATAGTTGATTTTCCGTCCCAAGAGGAGCGCCCCCACACCCAGGAAGGCGTACATCCCCTGGCGCTTGACGAAGTAGAAGGGGTCGCCGTAGTTGGTCTGGGCCATGACGTTACTGGCGATGAACACCATGCCCAGCCCCAAAAACATCAGCGAGAAGGCACTGGCCAGCAGGATCAGGTCGGTATGGACGCCCGGGGCAGCGGTGGCGTTAGCTTGCGTTTCCATGTTGCAGCTCCTTCACCAATCTCTGGAAGGTTTCGCCCCGCTGGGCATAATCCTTAAACATGTCGAAGCTGGCGCAGGCCGGGGACAGGAGCACCACTTCTCCAGGCCGGGCCAAATCATAGGCCCGCCGCACCGCTTCAGCCAGGTTGGCCACCAGACATATCGGGGCCAGGCCCTTCCAGACCCGGGCCAGGTGCTCCCGGGTTTCCCCCAGCAGGACCAGGGCCTTGACCCGTTCCTTGATCAGCGGCGAAATGAGAGTGAAATCGCTGTCTTTGTCCCGGCCGCCGGCAATGAGGATCACCGGCTTGGCGAAGTGAGCCAGAGACACGGCCACTGCCCCCACGTTGGTGCCCTTGGAGTCGTCATAAAACTCCACCCGATCCACCTCCGCCACGAACTCCAGGCGGTGCGGCAGCCCCTGGAAAGAGGCCAGCACCCGGCGGCAGGCCGCGGGAGAAGCGCCCGCGTCCAGGGCCAGCAACAGGGCGGCCATGATATTTTCTAAATTATGGCGTCCGGAGAGATGAATGTCAGCCAGGGAAAAGACCTCTGCCCCGGCGTCCTCCAGCCTGACGCGCAGCGAGCCGTTGGCCAGCCAGGCGCCCCGCTTCAAGGGCCGGGTGGTGGAAAAGTAGTAAACCCGGCCCGGCCCGGCAGCGAGGGCCGCCACTGCGGCATCGTCGGCATTGAGAACCTTGAGATCAGCGCCGTTTTGGTTCTTAAACAGGCCGGCCTTGGAGGCGCCATAGGCGGCCAGGGAGGGGTAGCGGTCCAGGTGGTCCGGGGAGAGGTTGAGCAGGGCGGCGGCCTGGGGATGGAAGTGAGGCGCGGTGTCCAGCTGAAAGCTGCTCACTTCCAAAACCAGGCAGTCCGCCGCAGCCTGCTCGGCCAGCAGTGAGATCACCGGGGTGCCGATATTCCCCCCCACCAGGGGCCTGAGCCCCGAGGCCTTAAGGAACTCCCCCACCAGGCTGATGGTGGTGGTCTTGCCGTTGGTGCCGCTCACCGCGATGATCGGCTGCGCCATAAAATGGCCGGCCAATTCCAACTCCCCCCAGACAGGGATGCCGGCCTCCCGGGCCGCCTTGAGCCAGGGCGATTCCGGCGGCACTCCCGGGCTGAGGATAATGAGGTCATAGCCCGGCCACCGGGGCTGGGAGACCCCCAGTTCTTCAGTAACCCCCAATCCGGCAATTTCCCGGCGCGGCTCCGCCAGGGCCGCAGGCCGCGCCTGGTCGGTCACGGTCACCCAGGCGCCCCGTTCGGCCAGAAAACGGCACAGGGCCACGCCGGTGCGAGCCAGGCCGACTACTAAAATCTTTTTGCCGTTAAGTTCCATTAATTTTCAGCGTTACGGAGATTTCAGTCATTCAGGTCAGGGGAAAAAGGGAAAAAGGGAAAAAGGGTAAGAAAACAGCACCCAATATGTTTTTTTCCTTTCCCCTTTTAACCTTTCCCCCCTTTCCCCCTGTCTATTTAATGAAATAGATGGGGGGCCGACCTACCTCAATTTCAAAGCACTTAAAGACACCAGTCCCAAAATGATGGCAATAATCCAGAAGCGCACAATGACCTTAGGTTCGGGCCAGCCCTTGAGTTCGAAGTGATGGTGCAGCGGGGCCATGCGGAAGATGCGCTTGCCGTTGGACATCTTGAAGAAGCCGACCTGGATGATGACCGAGAGAGCTTCCACCACGAAGAGGCCGCCCACGATGGTTAGGAGGATTTCCTGCTTGGTGGCCAGGGCCACGGTGCCCAAAACGCCCCCCAGGGCCAGGGCCCCCACGTCCCCCATGAAGACCTGGGCCGGGTAGGCGTTGTACCAGAGGAAGCCCACCCCGGCGCCCACCAGCGCCCCCAGGAAGATGGAGAGCTCGCCCACCCCCCGGACGTAAGGGATTTGTAGATAAGCAGCAATCTTGACGTTACCCGCCAGGTAGCAGAAGATCATGTAGAAGGCGGCGGCGATGGTCACCGGACCGATGGCCAGGCCGTCCAGGCCATCGGTGAGGTTCACGGCGTTGGCGGTGCCCACGATGACAAAGACCGCAAAGGGAATAAAAAACCAGCCCAGCTCCGGCTGGAACTGCTTGAAGAAGGGCACGGTCAGGGTGGTGCTGAAGGACGGACTGTAATAGAGCCACAAGGCCGGCACCAGGGCCACCAGGGTCTGGGTCACCAGCTTGGCCCGGCCGCTGAGGCCCTGGTTGTGCTTCTTGATGACCTTAAGATAATCGTCCAAAAAGCCGATGAGGCCAAAGCCGACGGTCACCAGGACCAACATCCAGACCAAGGGGTTGTTCAGCTCCGACCAGAGGAGGGTGGCGGCCAGAGTGGCGAAGATGATCATCAGGCCGCCCATGGTGGGGGTGCCGTTTTTGGAGAAATGGGACTGGGGCCCGTCTTCCCGGACATACTGGCCGATCTGCATGGCCTTGAGTTTTCTAATGAACCAGGAGCCCACCACCAGGGAAATAATCAGGGCGGTGAGAATGGCGAAGATGGTCCGGAAGGTAATGTACCGGAAGACATTGAAGCCGCCGAAGACCGTCTTCAGTGGATATAAGAGATGGTAAAGCAACTAAGTTCCCCCCTCGATTAGTTCCCCACCTTGATTGATCTACATCCTACACTTGCGACTCTTCTAACAAATCGACCAGCCCCTCCATGTGCATGGAGCGGGAGCCTTTGACCAGGAGCCAGTCCCCCGGGTCCAGCAATTCCTGCAGCACCCGGGCCCCGTCAGCCAGATGACGGATGGGGAAGATGCGGGCCGCGCTCAGGCCACCTTCCCGGGCCCCGGCGGCCACTTCCAGGCGGAAATTGCCGTAGATCACCAGGTAATCCACCCCGGCTTGGGCGGCCAGGCGCCCCAGGTTCCGGTGTTCCTGGGGAGCGGCCTCGCCCAGCTCCAGCATGTCCCCCAGAGCCGCGGCGGTCCGGCCGTGATCCCGCAGTTCCATCAAGGTCTTCAAGGCCATGGCCATGGAGCCGGGGTTGGCGTTGTAGCAATCATTCAGCAGGTGGACCCCGCTGGGCAGGGTGAGGACTTGAGAGCGCCGGTGGATAGGGCGGAACTCCGCCAGGGCCGCGGCGGTCGCCCCCGGCGAAAGCCCCAGGAGCAGGCCCACGGCGGTGGCGGCCAGGGCGTTGTAGAGCATGTGTTCGCCGGTGGCGGGCAGATTAAGGGGCCAGCTCTGCCCCTGATAGTCAAGCACCGCACTCTGGCCGCGGCTGCCCTGGGGGCAGCGCTCCCGGGCCCGCAAGGCGGCCCCGGGCTGCAAGCCGAAGCTCAAGGCCTCGCCGCGAAAATTCCGGGCCAGGCCGGCGATCCAGGGATCGTCGATATTATAAACCAACCGGGCCTCCCGGTCCAGGGCGGCGATGATCTCCCCCTTGGCCCGGGCCACCCCGGCCACGTCCCCCACCCCTTCGGTGTGGGCCCCATAGACGTTGGTGAGCACCCCCACGGTGGGCGCGGCGATTTCGGTCAGGCGCCGGATTTCTCCGAAGCGGTTCATGCCCATCTCCACC